>JAAYLG010000157.1 GCA_012522075.1 Bacillota bacterium | reverse complement strand
TTCCATAAGACTTCACCTCTGAGTAGCTATTTTTTAGTTACTCGTCCGGGCAAGGACGGTGAAGTCTTTCTTCTATTTTTTGAAGGTCGATTCCTCCAAAAGCCCCTACAGTAACTTTACACTAACGGAAAACAAGGCGCCAGAGATTATTCCTCTGGCGCTTCTGGGCAGTAAAGTATTTTTTGAAATTTATTCGCAAAGATGGCAGGCAACATAATGCGTACCATAAAATTCTGATGCGGGCGCTTCCACGGCGCACCTGTCAATAGCCATTGGACATCGTGGATGAAAATGACAGCCTGCAGGCGGGTTGACGGGGGAAGGCATTTCTCCCCTTAAGATAATCCTGCCGTCGTTATTTTCCTCCATGTTTTGTGCAGTCATCACTGAAGCGGAAATAAGGGCCTGCGTATAAGGGTGCAGCGGGTTGGTGAACAGTTCTTCGCCCTCGGCATACTCCACAATCCGGCCCAGGTACATAATGGCAACGCTATGGCTCATAAAGCGGACAGTCGCCAGGTCATGAGCAATGATAAGATAGGAAAGATTGTACATTTCCTGGAGGTCTTTCAGCAAATTCATGATCTGTGCCCGGATGGACACGTCCAAGGCAGAAACAGGCTCATCCAGGACAATGAGGCTGGGGTTGAGCGCCAGGGCACGTGCCACGGCAATCCGCTGCCTCTGCCCTCCGGAAAACTCATGCGGGTAGCGTTCCGCCCATTCCGGCATCAAGCCAACCTGTTGCAGAAGTTCCTCCACGCGGCAGTCAATTTGCTTTTTCTTCCAGCGCGTATTGACTTCCAGGGGCTCTGCAATAATATCACGAACTCGCATGCGAGGATTCATGGAACTCCAGGGATTCTGCTGCACGGCCTGCACCTTGGGCCTGTATTCCATCTTCAGGCGGGCGGGGGGCAACAGGCAAATATCCTTGCCTTCAAACAGAATGCTGCCTGCCGTGGGCTGTTCCAGCAGGAGTATTGCTTTGGCCGTTGTGGTTTTTCCCGCACCCGATTCACCCACCAAGCTTAATGTCTTGCCGCGTTCAATCTGGAAGGATACTCCGTCAATAGCCTTGACCGTGCCAACAGTCCTTTTCAGCAGCCCTCTTGTTACCGGGTAATATTTCGCCAGGTTTCGTGCTTCCAGCAATATTTCCGCCATTTAGCTCACCTGCCAACAAAACACAGAATGTTCGGGACCGACCTGCTTTTCTGCCGGTTCCTGCTCCCGGCAGATTTCTTTGGCCTCAGGACAGCGCGGACAGAAACGGCAACCGGGCGGCAGGTTCATAAGGGAAGGCGGCTGCCCTTCAATGGAATAAAGTCTCTCCACCTTTCTGTCCAGTCGCGGCACTGAATTAATTAGTGCCTTCGTGTAAGGATGCCGCGGCTGCTTGAAAATCACTTCTGTGGGGGCTGTCTCCACAATTTTGCCTGCATACATCACAGCCACCCGGTGACACATTCTGGCCACTACGCCGAAATCGTGCGTAATAAAGATAATGGCTACGTTTGTTTTTTTCTGTACTTCTTTAAACAAGGCAAGATACTGCGCCTGGATGGTGGCATCAAGGGCGGTGGTAGGCTCATCGGCAATTAAAAGACGTGGATTGCACGACATGGCAATGGCTCCGACCACACGCTGGCGCATGCCGCCGCTTAACTGAAACGGGTAGTCGCGCAGGCGCAATTCAGGTGACGGAATATGCAAAAGCCGTAGCGCGGCTATTACCGCCTCGCGCGCATTTTCCCCCCGCAATCCCTGATGTTGGCGAACCGGTTCGGCAATCTGCTCTCCCACTGTATACACCGGGTTAAGCGACGTCATGGGATCCTGCAGGATCATGGAGATCATCTTGCCGCGGACGGCACGCATTTCCTTCTTGCTTAATGCCAGAAGGTTAATGCCGTCAAGGTAAATTTTTCCGCCCAGAATGCGCCCTGCCGGCTCGGGCAGCAGGCGCAGCAAGGACAGCCCGGTTACAGTCTTGCCGCAGCCCGATTCACCCACCAGTCCCAGCGTTTCACCTTCGCGGACAAAAAAACTGATTCCGTCAACAGCCTTCACTTCCCCCTTGCGGGTAAAAAAGGAAGTGCGAAGCCCTTCAACTTCCAAGACTTTTTTAGTCTGTTTTTTTATCATAACTGCCTCAACCTCGGGTCCAGCTTGTCACGTATCCAGTCACCCAGGAAATTGCCGGAGAGAACCACCAGTCCGATTACAATCCCGGGAAAAGTGGAAATCCACCAGGCACGGTCTATGACCGACCTGCCTTCATTAACCATATAACCCCAGGAAGGGGCCGGCGGCGGCACACCAACTCCCAGGAAGCTTAAAGCAGCTTCTGCCAGGATCAGCATGCCCACCGCCATAGTTATTACCACAATCAATGAATTGACTATGTTGGGGAAAATATGTTTCACCATGATGCGTAAAGAAGAAGCGCCATTAATGCGTGCTTGCGCCACAAAATCGGCGTTGCGCAGTTTCAATGTTTCCCCGCGTATCAGACGGGCATACGGTGCCCAGCCCAGAATGGACAATGCCAGTACCACCGTCCAGAAGCCGGGTCCAAAAACCACCGCCAAAAGCAATGCCAAAAGCATAGGAGGAAAGGCCATACTAATATCGGTTATCCGCATTAGCAGCGCTTCCGTTGCTCCTCCCAGATACCCGGCTACAATCCCCATAACTGTTCCGATACTGGCGGTGATGGCAATCACAGCCAGGGAAACGCTAAGGGAGATCCGGCTGCCGTAAATCATACGGCTTAAAATATCCCTGCCCAACTGGTCTGTACCCAGCAAATATTTTGGCGTACCTCCCTTCATAAAAGCGGGGGGGAGCAGCCGATCCGGCATTGATACTGCCACAGGGTCATGGGGGGCAAGTAAATCGGCAAAAATAGCCGTAAAAACCAGGAGTGTCAAAATCAGGAGGGGAAGATAAAATGTTAGGTTTTTCAGCAACTGGATACGCCGGGGCGGATTAAGCTTCTGGGGTTGGGCAACCGCTTTTCTCTTTTCTATTTGTACGCGCATCATACGTTTCTCCTGCTCCTAAGATTTTTGGTATCTAATTTGAGGGTCGACAAAAGCATACGCAATATCTACAATAATGTTCATCCCGAGGACCATTGCCGCCACCAGCATGGTGATCGCCTGCACAACCGGAAAATCGCGGGCGGCAACAGCTTCCACCAGCAGCCTGCCCATGCCCGGCCAGTTGAAAATAATTTCCGTAATCACCGCTCCCGTGATCAGCGAAGCAAAAATCATGCCCGCAGTTGTTAAAGGACCTATGAGCGCATTTCGCAGCGCATGCTTCCAGATAATTTTAGTTTCTGACAATCCTTTAATTCTGGCCAGCTTGATATACTCCGCATCCAAGACATCGAGCATGCTGGAACGGACAAGCCGCATCATCCCCGGCAGCAAGAAAAAAACCATTGTGCCCACCGGCAAGACGTAATGTTTCAACGTTCCGTACCCGGCCACCGGCAGCAATCTGAGCCTGACAGAAAAAAGCAGCATGGCCATGATGGCCACCCAAAAGCCGGGCAGCGCCTGGCCCAGCACTGCTACCAGCTTTACCCCGGCATCATAAATGGAGTCCCGTTTGGCGGCGGCCAGCACGCCCAGGGCCAGGGCTAGGGCCATGGCAATAAAAAAGGCCGGCAGCCCCAGTTTTATGGTGTTCGGCAGCGCTTCTTTAATCATCTCCGCCGCCGGTTTCCTTTTAATAATGGAATCCCCGAACTCGCCCCGGGCAAGCCCGGTGATAAACACCACGAATTGTTCCGGATAAGATTTGTCCAGTCCCAGTTGTTTTTTCAGGTTGGCAATTTCCTCCGGCGTAGAAGTGGGCGTAATAATCAAATGCGTCGGATCACCGGAAGCCCGCACCAGAATAAAGACAAGCACGGTAATGCCAATTAAGGCAAGAAAGGCTTGCAGAATACGGATGACAATATAGCGGCTCATTGCCTCACCTCTTTATCATAAACACCAAAAGTATACAGCAGGGTTCCGCAGGCACGCCAACAGGAACCCTGCTGCGGCAGCTTTTTGTGTTACCGGTTACGGTTTTTTGATTCCTGCCAAAGCGTCATACAAGAACAGGTGCTTAAAGGTAGTAAACTCGCCCAGTTTATCGCTGATCAGCACATTGGGCTCGATCATAACAATACCCACATTGTAATATAGCGTCTCCACATATTCACGGAATTCCGTCCAATACTGGCGCGCTTTTTCGAAATCCCTTTCCGTCGTAGCTCTTACGTAGAGTGCATCGGCTTTCTGGTCATTACCCGTGCTGTGGACACCGGTAGATGTATACATATTGGCGCTGTGGTAGACCGAGTTGGGTGTGCTGCTGAAGCTCCACGGGAAAATATTGCCCACATTGGGTGCATCGGGCTCAGTATTGCGCACAAAGAACATGCCGCCCCACTGGACAGAATCAACAATTTCCAGCTGTACGTCAATGCCGACCGCCGCCCAGTACCCCTGCAGGAGTTGAGCCTGATCAACGCCGGGTCCTTCAGTTACATAATACTTAATGGTCTGGTCGGCAAAAGCATGAGGGTAACCTGCTTCCTCAAGGAGCTGTTTGGCCCTTTCCGGATCATACGGATCTGCCTGCCAGGACGGATCCCAACCGTAGGATCCAGGGTGCATATACCAGCGGCCGCCAGGCTTGGCCAGCCCCTGATAAAATGTATCGCAGATTTCCTGGCGGTTAATTGCCAGGGACATAGCCTGCCGAACACGGATATCGCCTGTGGGTTTGTTGGTAACCCAGGTTCCGGGGAAGCTGATGCTCCAGATGATGGGATCGCCAATTTGCACTGTCCGGAAGCCTTCCTTGTCTCGCAGCTCAACCAGGCGGTCCGTGGAAATACCAAGGGCGATATCCACTTCTCCGGTTCTAAGCATGCTGATCCGCGTCATTTCCTCCGGAACCTGCAAGTCTACCACATACTGGAACTCAGGCACTTGGAACCAGTGCTCCGTATTGGCTTCCAGTTTAAAACTGGTTTCCGGCACATGTTCCACAAACTTCCAGGGTCCCGAACCGACAGGTCTTTTCCTGAACTCTTCCTGTCCCACTTCTTCAAAATACTTTTTGGGCAGGATACGTGTCCAGGCAAAGGGGACCAGCAGGGTAGGTTCCGGCGTGTTGGTATGATAACGGAAAGTATAATCATCGACTACTTCCGTATAGTTTAAATTGTTCCGTAAATACTGTGACCACGGGTTTGTTGATTCCTCCGAGGCGAAACGGTCGACGGTAAATTTCACGTCATGCGCCGTCAAAGGATCCCCGTTGTGAAATTTTATCCCCTTCCGGATCTAAAAAGTCCACGTGTTCCCGTCCTCACTGAGCTCCCAGCTTTCCGCCACCATCCCCATAAAATTGCCGTTTTCATCAAAAGTAATCAGGGGATCATACATAGCAAAGCCCCACAGCGATTCATAAAAAATCGGGTCGGTGGATTCATAGGAGAAATCGGTGGTTGCAATATAAATGGTACCGCTGGGGCCTGCCGGTACGGAAGGCTCTTTAGTTTCTTCAGAGCTGTTGTTGGCTTTATTGTTGTTTTCATTGGCAGGTTGCTTATTTGAGCTGCAGGCCATCATGAGAGCCAGTGCCGCAACAAACAACAACACAACCAGGATGACAAGCTTCTTTTTCATTTTTTCTCCTTTCGTACGTTTTTTCTCATATTTCGTCCCCCATCACCGATGATCCAAAATTCTGTATTTTTATTTAATTCAGTATATTGCAAAAGATTATTTTTGTCAAGAAAGGCATCTTCCCTTTTACAAGACATAAACCCATTCGGCGAGTGATTCAGGCAGTGTGGGAAAAGGGGCATAAACGGACCCGCCTCTTTTTTACTACAGGTTAAAGTGACGGGTAATAAGCAAAAATATAACAAAAACTGCGGAAAGGGGCAACGTCATGACACTGAAACAGTTATTGCTGCTTACCTCCCTGGTTTTGCTTTTTACCCTCGGTTCGGCCAACAATCTGGCGGGTGAAGTAAGGGAAGCACGCCGGGAAGCACGACTGGCCAGGGAAGAAATGAAAAAAGCCAGGGAGCTTTCCCTGGAATCCGCCGACTACACGGTACAGGTAATGATGGTGACAAAATATGCACCCACAAGCCCGGGTGCCGTACCGGGCAAAGACTATTCCGGCGACCCCAACCTTACCGCCAGCGGGGAAAGACTTATTCCCGGAAAAACGGCGGCTGCCGGTGAAAACGTTCCTTTTGGTACGGAAATCTATGTGGAAGGAGAAGGCTGGTATACGGTACAAGACCGCGGCGGCAATATCGGCCCCAATGATATTGACCTTGCCTGCAGTTCACAAGAGGAAGCCATTGCCTTTGGACAAAAAAAGCTGCTGGTCATTTTTAAGCCCCCGGCTGACTGACAGGTCACCGGCGGCAGAAAAAGTACCCCTACCGAGGTATTTTCAGTTTCATTCACGTTTCTACTTTTCCCAACCGGGCTTTCGCCAGGATAGTCCGGTCAATTTGCTCCGCCGTTTGCCTGTCTTTTGCCATTAGATACAAAACAATTGTAGCTTCATATTCCGGGAAATAGCGGCAGTAAACCCGGCCGAAAAATTCCTGCGGCCCGTAATCTTCACCGCCGTTTCCAGGAGCCATGGGCAGACCGTATTGTAGATAGCCCGGCTGCCATCCACGGTAACGGTGGACGGGGCTGTTTGTCCTGATGATTGCATCAACTCGGTGCCAGCCGCTCTGTTTGGCATAAAATACATCTTCCGTCACGGAAACTATCCGATAATCAAACACCACCCGGGACGGAGAGAGTCCAATGGCAGGCATTACAAGGTACTGCTGGTCAAAACGCGCCACTTTTCCGATCTGCTCGGGCAGCAGCTTGCCGTCCGGAGTAAAAAAAAGAGATTTGTTATTAACTGCATAGGCGCCGTAAAAAGCGGAAAAGGTCTCCGAACCGGGATTAAAATAAGCGGCACTTTTGCTGCGGCGGGCAAAGCCGCCAAAATAATAAATTATGCTAAGCTCAAGCCCTTCCTCCCCGCCCATAAAACGGGCAAAGCTTTCCTTGGCGTTAAAATAGAGAGCAAAGGGATAAAATGCTTCCTCGCCGATCTTGCCCCCGGGGACGGACAGGGGAATGTCGCGGAAAAGCCCGGTCAGGCGGTAATATGTGCTGATCGGAAACATTACCAGGTAGCTGCGCAGCGAATAAAACCCGTACCAAAAAAACGCGCCTGCCGCAAGAAGCACGGCCGCAAGCAGGATGCGGAACTTTTTCACCTGCAATCACCACGCTTTTTGTTTTTTACGGCAGCAGGCAAACTTTTGCCGCACGGACAGTCCAGTTGCGTATGTCCGTCTTAGCCGGCAAAAGAACCTCTGCCGTCAGAAAAGCATTTCTTTTTTGCTGAAAAGAAGCACCGTGAGGAGAAAAAACACCAGGGCAAAAAGTGCCGGAAAGAAAAACTGGCCGGACAACCCTGTTTTGCCAACTGCAAAATCCGCCACAGCCGGTACTGTATTGAAATAAGCCGTAAGTAAAAACGGCTTTACTTCATCCGACAGCAGCATCAGCATGCTGCTAAATATAAAAATGCCGGCGGCAACACCCGCCACTGCCGTACTGCTGTTTATCAGCACGGCAAGAAACACTACCAGCTGGCAGAAAGCAAACTGTGGCAATGCTGCCGTTATGTAGGAAAGAAAAGTTATAAGAACCCCTTCTTCTGCGGTAAAAGCGATACCTCTGAGCATAAATTCGTCGCCCAGCCAAAAAGCAGTGTTCCCACGGCATAACCGAACAGCATGGCAATAAGCAAAAGCACAAGGACCCAAGCATTCCGAACATGGTCAAGGGGTAGACTTGGCCGTTTAGTGTCCCCACTGCGCCTACCCGGGCAATGGCACATGTAAATGCCCCCCGCACCGGATAGCCTTTAATATATATTTCTCCCCCGTCCGGACGGACAAGACCCAGTATAATGCGGATCAAGGTTGTTTTTCCGGCGCCGTTTGGCCCGAGAAAACCGAAAACCTCGCCCCGGGATACCTGTAATGATATTTGCTGCAGGACTTTTTTCTTCCCGAATTTTTTACTTACTTGCCTCACGTCTAAAACAGGTGTTATTGTCATTTTACCTTCCTTTCCGCTGCTTCGCCTGCAACTTATTATCAATTCGGCAATTCTGCCTTCCTTCCTGCTCACCCATAGATTATGGCGGCAAGGAAACACATTAATACATTATAAAGATGTACATCCTATAAAGGAAACCTGTAGCCGGCAAAGAATTATAAAACAACAATAAAAACCAAGGAGAGATGGAAATGCTTACTGAAATAAAAAAGGATATTTTCTGGGTAGGTTGTACAGACTGGAATATTCGCTATTTTCACGGACCAATGTACACAACGCACCGCGGGACAACGTATAATGCTTATCTGATTGCCGGTGCGGAACCCGCGCTAATTGATACTGTCTACACGCCTTTTTCCGGCCGGCTGTTGGACAATATCCGGGAAGTCTTGGATCCTGCCAGTCTCAAATATGTGGTTGTCAACCATGTGGAGATTGACCATTCCGGCGCACTGCCCGCCGTGATGGAAGCGGCGCCGCAGGCCACCATTATCTGCTCCGCCAAGGCTGCACCTGCCATTGACAAGCATTTTAACGGCAGCTGGGAAAAGATAATTGTCAAAACCGGCGATACTGTTTCTCTCGGCAGGCATACCCTGACTTTTGTAGAGGCCCCAATGCTCCACTGGCCCGACAGTATGTTTACTTACATACCGGAAGAAAAACTGCTGCTGCCCAACGATGCCTTTGGCCAGCATTATGCATCTTCATTCCGTTTTGACGATGAAGCAGATATGGCGGAAGTAATGCAGGAAGCAAAAAAATATTACGCCAACATCCTGCTGCCTTTCAGCCCCCTGGTGCTGAAAAAAATTGACGAAGTGGTAAAGATGGGTATTGCCATAGATATGATTGCCCCCAGCCATGGCATTATCTGGCGCAGCAACCCGGACAAAATTATTGCCGCTTATCTTGACTGGGCACGGGGAACCAACCGCAAAAAAGCCGTTGTTGTTTACGATACAATGTGGGGCAGCACGGACCAAATGGCCTCCGCCATTATTGACGGCCTCATAGAAAGCGGTATGGAAGTGAGAGCCTTTCACATGTCCGTCAGTGACCGCAATGATGTGATTGCCGAAGTCATTGATGCCGAACTGGTGGTGATCGGCTCACCCACCGTAAACCGTGAATTTATTCCTTCCCTTTCCGCCTTTCTTGATGACTTGACGGGTCTGAAACCTCGCGGAAAAAGGGCGGCGCTTTTCGGCTCTTCCGGCTGGAGCAGGGGCGCAACCGATAAAATGGCGGTACGCGTCAAAGAAGCAGGCTTTACCCTGCTGGAAGAAAGGATGGAAGTGGACTGGGTCCCCGGCGCCGAGGAACTGGAGCAGTGCAGGGCCTTTGGCAGAAAGCTGGGCGAAGGCTACACAGGAGAGTAAAAGGAAAAGAGGCTGTAACGGACAAAGTTACGGCCTCTTTTGCTGCAGCCTGCTTTCAGAACCCGTACCGGGTTATAATGCAGCTTTTCACCCTATTCCTCCTTGCACGCCGGGACATGTTTCACAGGCGTTTTGTACGGGTGAACCGCCCCTGTTCAGATTAAATCTATAAACCTCCTGCAATGACCTGCTCCTGCACTCCGGGCAGGTCACACTGTTTTTGTCGGCACTTTTGATAAAAACTTCAAAATTGGCACCGCAAGATTTGCAATTATATTCATAAGTGGGCATGATTACACCTCCTCCGCTGCATACCTATGGAGAGTATATCATTAATTTAAGGCAGAAAGATTTTCCTGTCAAGCCCTCTGCTGTGCCAAAAGCTCCAATGCTTTGCGCACAATGTTTTTGACCGTAAACCCGTATTTTTCCATCAGCACTTCTCCGGGGGCGGAAGCACCGAACTGTTCCATGGCAATAACCGCCCCTTCACAGCCGGTAAACTGTTGCCAGCCCATCGCGCGGCCGGCTTCCACGGCAAGCCGTTTTTTAACGGCGGCAGGAAGAACTTCTTCGCGGTAGGCTTCATCCTGCGCCAAAAACAATTCCCAGCTTACCATACTGACTACGCGTGTATCTATGTCTTGTTTCCATAAAGCCGCCTGTGCTTCCAGGGCAAGCTGCACTTCCGAGCCGCTTGCCATAATTATTAAAGCTGGTTGTTCTCCTTTTTCCGGGCTGATAACATAAGCACCTTTTTCCGCCGGCCTGCCGCTGCCGGCAAGTTGCGGCAGATCCTGCCTGCTTAAGATCAACGCCGTGGGACCGTCCGTCCGTCTAAGTGCGGTCAGCCAGGCAGACGCAGTTTCGCGGCCGTCCGCCGGACGCAGGACGTACAGATTGGGAATGGAGCGCAAACCGGCCAATTGTTCCACCGGCTGATGAGTAGGCCCGTCCTCCCCTACACCGATGCTGTCGTGGGTAAAAACATAAATCACAGGCAGACCCATGAGGGCGGCCAGCCGCACAGGCGGCCGCATATAATCAACAAAAACAAAGAATGTGGAAACAAAAGGACGCAGACCGCCATGCAGCGCCAGGCCGTTGGCAACAGCGCCCATGGCATGTTCCCGCACACCGAAGAAAAGATTGTTTCCCTTGCGGTTTTGTGCCTGGAAGTCACCACGCCCGGAAAGATACGTCTTGGTGGAAGCATTCAGGTCGGCCGAGCCGCCCATCAGGTTGGGCAAGTATTCTGCTATGACCTGCATGACCTGGCCTGAGGCGGACCGTGTGGCCATGGGCTTGTCAAAGCGCCACAGCCTTTCATCATTTTCCAGGTCCTCCGGAATTTTTTTATCATGCCAGGCAACCCAGGCGGCTGCAGCCTCGGGGTATTTTTCCCGATAGGCGGTGAAAAGCTTATCCCATTCTGCTTTGGCCTGCTGCAATCTCCCGGCCAGCTCACGGAAATGCTCCCTTACTTCCTCCGGAACGTAAAAAGTCTTGTCTTCCGGCCAGCCCAGGTTTCTTTTAGTCAGCCGCACTTCCTCTTCACCCAGAGGAGCTCCATGAGACGACGCTTTCCCCTGCTTATTGGGACTGCCGTAGCCAATGGTCGTCCGCACCATGATTAATGAAGGCCTTTCCGTTTCCGCCTGCGCTTTGCGAATGGCGGCGGCGATGGCTTCCGTATTTGTCCCGTCCGCAACCCGCTCCACATGCCAGCCGTAAGCACGGAAGCGCAGAGCCACATCTTCCGTAAAAGCCACTTCGGTGGAACCGTCAATAGTAATTTCATTGTCATCATACAGGCAGATTAAACGCCCCAGCTTCAGATGGCCGGCCAAGGAAGCAGCTTCCGCTGCAACTCCTTCCATCAGGCAGCCGTCGCCTGCATAAACATAAGTATAATGATTCACCAATTCAAAACCCGGGCGGTTAAATTCGGCCGCCAGCCGCTGTTCGGCAATGGCCATGCCCACCGCATTGGCAAATCCCTGACCCAGGGGGCCGGTGGTGGTTTCTACACCGGCGGTGTGCCCGTATTCCGGATGGCCCGGCGTTTTGCTGCCCCACTGTCGAAACTGTTTTAAATCTTCCAGAGAAACGTCATATCCAAACAAATGCAGCAGGGCATAGAGCAGCATTGAACCATGGCCTGCAGAGAGGACAAACCGGTCGCGATCCGGCCAGTCAGGATCCTGCGGGCAGTGTTTTAAAAAACGCGACCAAAGCACATAAGCCATGGGTGCACCGCCCAGGGGCAATCCGGGATGTCCCGAATTGGCTTTTTCAATGGCATCCACTGCCAGAAAACGGATTGTGTTAATGGCACTTGCTTCAACAGCTTTCATTGTCCGCCCTCCTCTTGCCGGCCAGGCCGGCTTTTATCTATCATTCCTTTGCCGAAAGCTTCAGGATCAGTTTTGCCACATTTTCAGCAAAACGTTCTACCGTACGGACACCTTCAGCATCCTCCAAAGCTTCCCCAGGTTCTCGTCCAAAGACGATGTTCCAATAAGTGGAACCGGGAACAATCATTTCGTTAATAAAGTAGAACATGAGCATTTCCTGGATGGTGGCGGTGGAACCGCCGCGTCTGTTGATGGCAATGGGGCCGCCCACTTTCCAGGAGAGAAAACGCCCGTTGGCGGCGGCCACCAGGCCCAGCCTCTGCAGCAGGTTCATCAGGTCCCCCCTGGCAGTGCCGTAATAAACAGGGGAACCGATAATAAAACCTTTTGCCGCCCGTACCTTTTCCGCAATTTCATTTAAACTGTCCGGAAGAACGCATTTCTTCAGCTCGGCACATTTTCTGCAGGCCGTACAGGCGGCAATATTTTTTCCGGCGAGGCTGATGATTTCTGCCTCCAGTCCCAAGGCCCTGATTCTTTCTGCACAGCGGGACAGAATCTGCATTGTATTCCCTTCTGCACGGGGGCTGCCGGAAACCAGGATAACCTTTTCCATCCTACTCCCTCCATTTTATACTTGTTCCAGAGTTTTATTCCTCCAACTGCTCGGCAAGACTGTCCCACCGTTCATACAAAGCGGAAAGCTTCTTTTTTGCCTCCGCCATAGCTTCTCCCTTGGCCGCAGCTTTCCGGTAATCGGAAAACACTTCCGGAGCGGACAATTCTTTTTCCAGCAGCCTGACTGTTGCCTCACAGGCGGCGATTTCCTCTTCCGCCTGTGCCAGCGCGTCCTGCAGCTTGCGCCGCCGGCGCCGGCGCGCCAGCTCCTCTGCGCGGCGGCGGGTTTCCTCCTCCCGGCGCATGCGTTTTTCCGCTTCGGCTATGTCCGGCCGCGTCTGTGCTTCCCTGTCACGCTCCGCCAGGTATTCCGCATACGGCAGGGGAAACAGCCTGATTCTGCCGGCAGAGATGTCCAGAATCTTATTTGTCGTCCGGGAAAGAAAATAACGGTCGTGGGAGACAACCAGCAGCGTTCCGGGAAAGGCAAGCAGTGCGGCTTCCAGTTCCTCCATGCCCAGGATATCCAGGTGGTTTGTAGGCTCATCCAGCATCAGGAAATTTCCCGCATCCAGGCTCAATTTGGCCAGTGCCAGGCGGCTTCTTTCCCCGCCGCTCAATGTTTCATTCCGTTTAAACACATCGTCACCGGAAAAAAGGAAGCGCCCCAGGTATGTTCTTGCTTCAGTGGCAGTCATGTCACAAGCAGCCAGAATTTCCTCCAGGGGGGTTTTTTGCGGGTCCAGTACCTGCTGGTGTTGGTCAAAATATACCGGGCAGACACTGGGACCAAGCCAGATCCGCCCGCTGTCCGGCGATAGTTCACCGGCCAGCAGTTTAAGCAGCGTACTTTTGCCAGCCCCGTTGGGGCCGACCAGGCCTATCCTGTCGCCAAAGCGAATTTCAAAACTGGCATTGCTGAGGACTTTGTGCGTGCCAAAACTTTTGCTCACCTGCTCCAGGCGGGCTACAATATCGCCGCTGCGTCCGGCGTAGTTGAAATCAAGCACCATCTTTTTTTCTTTGAGTGGCTTTTCCACAGGTTGAATTTTTGCCAGCCGTTTCTGTCGGCTTTTGGCCTGGCGCTTTTCCCGCTCACTTGTTCCCAGGGAACGGATATAGGCGGTTTCCTTCTCCAGGTAAAGCTGCTGCTTTTGATAGCTTTTTTCCAGGGCAACCCGCTCCAGCTCTTTTTGCTGCAGATAAGCGCTGTAATTCCCTGTATAACTTTTCACCTGACCGTTTTCCAGCGCAAGAATCCTCTCCACAACCCGGTCCAGAAAATAGCGGTCATGGGAAACAAGCAGAATTGTTCCCGGCCAGGCGGCAAGAAATTTTTCCAGCCATTCCACAGCGGCAAGGTCAAGATGGTTGGTCGGTTCATCCAATAGCAGTATATCCGGCTGTTCCAAAAGCAGACGGGCCAGGCGGAGGCGTGTTCGCTCCCCGCCGGAAAAGCTGCTTACAGGGCGGTTCAAGTCTTTTTCCGTAAAACCCAGTCCGTTTACTACAGCCCGCAGGCGGGCTTCAGCGTTATAACCTTCCGCCGCCTCAAAAAGCTGCCTTGCTTCCCCGTAGGCCGCCATCACGGCAGCCAGTTCGTCCGGCGGCAGCTTGCCGTCGGCCATTTGTTTCTCATAGGTCCGCAGCGTTTCCGCCAGTTTTTCCAGGCCGGCAAACGCCTTGCGCAGTTCCTCCTCCATGCTGCCGGAGGATGTCACATCTGCCTGCTGCTCCAGGTAAGCCAGGGTTGTCCCTTTGGCATACGTAACCGTACCTTCATCAGCCGTCTCCAATCCGGCCATTATATTTAAAAGCGTAGTCTTTCCTGCGCCGTTTGGCCCCACGAGCCCCACGCGCTCTTTCTTCTGCAGCTGAAAAGAAACGCCGCCTAAAACCTCGTCGGCACCGAATGCCTTTTTTACATTGTGTACCTGTACAATACTCACCTGCTGTCCTCGTTTCCGGCAACTTATTTTTTAATTCAAGTTAATATATTTCCCCGGCAAACTCCTTTTTCCCTCCTGCTACACCTGCAGCCTGGCGTTATTCTCCTCATCTCACTCCTCTACCGCAGGGAGAGCCGGCCTCCTGAAAAGCCGGAGCCAAAATCGCCCGGGAGCATTGGCACCGTCCTTGCCCCAGGAAAAAACCGCCGGCAGCGTCCGCCGCCGGCTTAAGTTCAGGCATACAGTATTATCTACTGAAATCATTTATGACCAGGCCGGTAACCAGTTTGGGGTAAAAGAAAGTAGACTTTTGAGGCATCCTCTCCCCGGCGGCGGCCACGGCAATTACTTCCTCCGCCTGTATAGGGTTAAGGAAAAATGCCGCCTGGTAAGTTCCGGCATCCACGGCTGCCAGCGCCTCCTCCGTGTTACGTGTATAAGTTAAATTATCCCCGCTCGCAAGGGCGTCACTGCCGATTCCCAGTATTGTTTCCAGCACCAACCCCTGTAGAACGGCCACATCCAACGTACGCCACGCGGCGGATCGTGCGGAGTAAAGCCTGCGCATGGCAGCATGCTCCGGCCGGCGCGGAATGCGCAGCCGTACAAGGCGGTTGCCCCCCATGTAAAGCAGATAGGCATTATATTCGGACTGATACTTTTGCAATAGAGCCAACTCCGCCGCCAGCGTTTCCCTCTCCAGGATCGTCGCCACTGTTTCCACCGTAAAAACTTTGCCAAGAGCTTGCAGGAAGCTCTCCGGCTTAAACCCGGCCACATTTTTGATTAAACGGTGGGTGGGGAAGATGAGCAGCCCGGGGTCATGCAGATTCACAAGGGTCATCAGGCAGAAGTCAAAATTGTCCCTGCCGGCTGCTTTTTTTTCTTTCCAAAAAGCGAGGGCGGTCTCGTAACGGTGATGGCCGTCGGCAAGATAAATTTTTTGTGCTGTAAAAAAAGTTTTGATCTGCCGCAAGACATTCTTATCAGTAACAACCCACAGGCGGTGGCTCTCTCCCTTTTCATCGCTGAAAGCTACGGCAGGCCGGTTTTTTTTATACTCTGCCGCCAATTTTGCCACAATCAGCCCTGGATCGTCGTACAGGCCAAAAATAGGGCTGAAATTGGCTTCACAATGGCGCAAAAGCTCCAGGCGATCCGCCTTGTCTTTGGACAATGTCTCTTCGTGGGGCAAAATCATGCCGGAAGCATAATCCTCGAGCCCCACTCCCGCAATGAGCCCGTTGCGCACCAGGCGCCTGTCTCCCGCCTGGAATTCCTGTTCATAAAAATAGATCGCCGGTCTTTCCTCATGCACCAGGATGCCTTCCCTCAGCCAGGAGTCAAAAAAACCGCTTGCCCGTGTATAACGGTTGTCGGCCGCGTCATCGTGCTCCCGCACTTCGCCGTATTCCAGGCGGATGACATTATACGGGCTTTTGGCGTAATACGCCTTCTGCCCTTTTGCATCAATCACATCATACGGCGGAGCAACCAGAAGCTCCAGCGGGCCCGCTTTTTCCGTATTGTAACGTACCCCGCAAATAGGCACGATCTTTGCCATAACAGCCTCCCCCCTAGTTAACTCATTTGATTTTACCGTAAGTTGGTGGTGAATGCAATAAGTACCGCATATTACTCCTTACTGTGTTTTATGTTCATTGGCTTCATCGCGCTTCTCTTGGTGGATTTCCCAATGCAGGATCAGGTTCAGGATAAAGCGCAGGGCAATTATTGATGCCAGCACAAATACTTCCTGGAGGCTATGTACAATTACGGTGCGAAGGATTTCGCCGCCCAGTTTGAATTCCAGGCCAAAAACCAAGAAGCGGGCAAATGTCAGTCTCATCTCCCGGCCGTCTTGGCCGCTTTTGACAAAAAAGAGAAAAGTCTTCAAGCCGGCATAAAGAATAATAACCGCCCCGCAAACCTCCAGCAGATGGGAAGAAAGAGTGATTATCGTTGTCAGCACGTTTTTAATTGTTTGCAGATGCAAAGCAAACCCTCCCACATAGTATGCTGAAGATATTTTGCCCCTTTTGTCGGAATCACACGATAATAAAAACCTGCCGCTGCATATACTATACAAAAGAGGTACGGGAGGGTAGATTCTTGCTGCGGCTGGAAGGTCAACCGGTAACCCTGGCCCGGGGAGAAGTGGCAAGAACACTGGCGCAGCGTGCAATCTATTCTGCCAGACGTATTTTGCCTGAATTCACCGATGTTTTTTCACCGACGGCAGTGAGCCGCTGCGCTTACCTGCTGCGCAATACGCTGGGCGAGCCCAGCTATATAATTCACCGGGCCCTGGATGGCCCCATAGAAGTATGGGTTGTTTCCCTGAAAAACGGCAACGGCATCCTGGCTTTTGAACTGTGGCAAAGCGCCGAGATGCCGCGTTACTACATTTTTACCGACAATCCTACACCTGTTGTCGCCAGAATTCTGCGGAAAATCCGGCGTTATCTATATGCCCCTGCCATTCATGTCTTACCGAAATAAAAAAAGCCCTGCCTTGAGGGCTTTTCAGACTGTAGACAAAGTCTTATGAAATGCAAACCTTGGACGATCCTTGGTTTGCATTTTCATTTATAATTCATAATTGCCGTGGGCAAAAAATCTTTGGCAAAAGTGTAAAAAAGCCAGCAAC
>JAAYLG010000156.1 GCA_012522075.1 Bacillota bacterium | reverse complement strand
CAACAATGTGCCACTTTTCAAGGGTGGGAGCAACTTTACTCGATCTGTTTTGAAAATATTAAATGAACCTGGCGTAGTGTGAGTGATGTGAGGCTCTCCTAAAACCTATAGTGGCTTGACACTATCGTGCATGCTAATTCAGATTGACAGACAGTGAGCAGTTAAGATATCATAAAAAGAGAAATAGTAAAAACCTGTTAATTAATTTGAAGATTTAGAAATATTTTGGCACAGGGACGGCTTGAAAGAAGGTGTATAAGAAAGAACAATAAAGTATTGACCACCTTGCGGGGAGAGAATTTTTCGTGTCACAGAAAGGAGCTGGGGTAGTTTAAGTAAGATGGTATCCTGCTGGACAAGATAGGGGTAGCGGAAAGTTGCAACCGTATAAAGGAGGCATTAGCGAATGACGGAGTTGGCTGCTGCATTGCGTGACTTGGATGAAGACAAGGTACACGAACTGGTCGATGCAAAGCTTGACGCGGGCGTATCTCCCATTGATATTATTCAGAAGTGTCAGGAAGGCATTATTGCCGTCGGTGAATTATATGCTTCCGGCCAGTATTACCTAACTGAATTGATGTTTTCCGGCGATATCATGCAGAGTGTGATGGCTAAACTGGACCCGATAATTGCGAGCAGGGCTGCAGAAGGCAAAATTATCGGAACGGTTGTGATTGGTACTGTCCGCGGCGATATCCATGACATCGGCAAAAATATCGTGGTAAACTTGCTGCGCAGCAACCGCTTTAAAGTAATTGACCTTGGGGTTGACGTCCATGCTGAAAATTTTGTCAACATGGTGCGGAAAACAGGGGCTAAAGTCCTGGGGCTGAGCGCTTTGTTAAATACAACTTACCCGGAAATGAAAAATGTGATTGACGCTTTGAAAGAAGCGGGCCTGCGGGAGCGGGTGAAAGTGATTATTGGCGGAGCGGTTGTGAGCGAAGCTGTGCGGGAATTTACAGGTGCCGATGCATATGCCACTGATGCCTTGCAGGGCATTGAATTCTGTAAAAAGATATATAGAGCGTGTACAGCTGATTAGGCTTCTTGCGGTGAGGAAGGCTCACCGCTTTTTGCTGCCACATTTGCCTTGAAGCTCTTTGGGATGCTCCCCGGTTCTCACTTTACCGCTTCCTTCCGGTATGCTATAATGTAGCTGTAATTTGACAAGGAGGGAAATGAAATGGAAAAAAGACATATCATTACTGTTAACCCGGATGCAGCACAAGCTTTCAGTTTACATACCGGCTGCGGCGAATGTCCCACATCCTGTCAATCCGCCTGCAAAACTTCCTGTACGGTTGCCAATCAGGTTTGCATAAAAGAGCAAAAAGCATAAAAAGTAGTCGCCGACTACTTTTTTTCTGCCATGATGCACCGGCGCCGGGATCTGCTTGGCATTTTGCACCGGCGAGGTGTAGACGGTATTATACCGCTGACTGTTGTTGGAAAAAAGCATGAAAGGATAGAGGTAGTAATGGTTCATACTTTTGCTCTGCATGATTTAAAACTTGCTTTGGATGTGGAAAGCGGCGCCCTGCATATTCTTGATGATGCCGCTTTTACTGCCGTCAGCCTGCTTGCGGCCGGGAAAAGCAAGCAAGAGGCAGCGGACGAATTAAAGGCGGAATACGGGGCGCAGACGGCGGCACAGGTGCTGGCGGAAATTGCGGCGGCAGAGAGTCAGGACCTGCTTTTTAGTGAACCAAGGCAGGTCGATCTTACTACGGACGGTGCAGTCAAGGCACTTTGCCTGCATCTGGCCCATGACTGCAACCTGCGCTGCAAGTATTGTTTTGCCGGCACAGGCAATTACGGCGGCGTCCGGGGATTAATGCCATCTGGGGTGGCAAAAGCCGCGGTGGATTTTTTGCTGGCAGCCGGGGAAAGCCGGCGCCACATGGAAATAGATTTTTTTGGCGGCGAACCATTATTGAATTTTACTGTACTCAAAGAAACTGTTGCTTACGGTAGGCAAAGAGCTGAAGCGCAGGGAAAAAACTTTAAATTTACCGTTACCACCAACGCGTACAATGTCCCGGAGGAAGTCAGGGACTATCTCAACCGGGAGGAAATAAGCATTGTCCTGTCCCTGGACGGCCGCATGGAAGTGCATGACAGAATGCGGGTTACGGCTGCAGGTCGCGGCAGCTGGGATGTGGTGCTGCAAAACTGCAAAAAGATAGTTGCCGGCAGGGGAGGAGACAACTACTACCTGCGCGGGACCTATACCAGGCACAACCTGGATTTTTGCCGGGATGTAGAAGAGATGGTGGGGCACGGTTTTCGCCTGCTTTCCCTGGAGCCTGCCGTCCTGTCGCCGGCGGCGGAAGAGGCGCTGCAAGAAGAAGACCTGCCTGTGATTTTTGCGGAATATGAGAAGCTGGCCGCATTGCTCTGGGAGTGGGAAGAAGCCGGGCGGAAAGTATATTTTTTCCACTTCGAACTGGACTTGCACCGGGGGCCGTGTGCCAAAAAGCGGCTTTTAGGCTGCGGTGCAGGTTCGTCATACCTGGCGGTGACTCCCGACGGGAAACTGTATCCCTGCCACCAGTTTGCGGGCGAAGCTGAATTCTGCGTAGGCAATGTGACAGATGGTATTACCGCCCCGGAAATAAGGCAGCGTTTTACCGCGGTAGATTCGGCGGCTAAAGAGGAGTGCGCCGCATGTTTTGCCCGTTATTATTGCGGCGGCGGCTGCCACGCCGCCGCCTGGTACCAGAACCATGATTTGGCAAAGCCTTATGCCTTGGGCTGCAAACTGCACAGGAAACGTGTGGAATGCGGCTTGTATTTACAGGCCAAAAGGATGCTGGCAAAGACAGGCAGGTGAAAAGATGGATTTTTACACGCTGCGGGAGGAAGAAGAACTGAAAAAACACAGCCCCCTTGCCATGCGCCTGCGCCCCCGGTCGTTGGCAGGCTTTGTCGGGCAAGCTCACCTGGTGGGTGAAGGGAAGCCGCTGCGCCGTCTTCTGGAGAACAATGTGCTGTCCTCGCTGCTATTTTACGGACCGCCGGGAACAGGAAAAACGACACTGGCGGAAATTATTGCCGCGGAAACCAAGGCGGCTTTTGTCAGGGTTAATGCCACTTCATCCAGCGTGTCCGAGTTGCGCAAAGAAATGGACGAAGCCCGCCGGAGGCTGACTCACGAAGGCAGGCGGACAATTGTTTTTATTGACGAGATTCACAGGTTTAACAAAGCCCAGCAGGATGCTTTGCTGCCGGCGGTAGAAAAAGGCTTGATCATTCTCATTGGCGCCACAACGGAGAACCCTTATTTTACCGTCAATGCCCCGCTCCTTTCCCGTCTAGTGATCTTTCCCTTTGACCCGCTAACCCAAGATGAGATTCAAGTGTTGCTTCGCCGGGCGCTTGAAAGTCCGAAAGCAGGTTTGCAGGATGTTGCCGTCACGGAAGACGCCCTCTCTCACTTTGCCGTGATGGCTAACGGTGATGCCAGGGCCGCATTAAATGCCCTGGAAATGGCGGCTGCCCTGGCGGCTCCCGACACTGACGGGAAGAAAAAAATTAATCTTGCCCTTGCGGAAGAAGCCGTCCAGCGCCGTGCCGTTGTGTATGACCGGGACGGTGACAACCATTATGATGTTATTTCCGCCTTTATTAAATCTGTCCGCGGCTCCGATCCGGATGCCGCCCTTTACTGGCTGGCCCGGATGCTGGAAGCGGGGGAAGAACCTCTTTTTATTGCCCGCCGCCTTGTCATATTGGCTGCAGAAGATATTGGCAATGCAGACCCGCACGGCTTGCTGGTAGCGCAGGCGGCCGCCCAGGCCGTCCAGATGCTTGGCATGCCGGAAGGAAGATTCCCCCTGGCACAGGCCACAACCTACCTGGCAACTGCTCCCAAAAGCAATGCCGCTTCCCAGGCAATCGAAGAGGCACTGGAATTGGTGCGCAAAAGACCGGGGGACAGGGTGCCGCCGCACCTGCGCGACGCCGGTTACGCGGGAGCAAAAAAACTTGGCCACGGGAAAGATTATTTATACCCGCACAACTACCCGGGGCATTTTGTGGTGCAAAATTACCTGCCGCAGGGCATGCCGCGACCGCATTTTTACAAACCGACGGAGAACGGTTATGAACGCTCCATCAGGGAAAGGTTGCAACGCTGGAATGCCTTAAGGCGTGCCGGGAGTGACGACAATGACTGATGCTTTTTGGACGGTGGCCAAAGAAGCGCGCGTTAAAATTCCTGTGGGGGCCTGCCGTTTCATCGCCAGCGTGGCCCGGACAGACACGGAAGAAGAAGCAAAAGCTTTTATTGCCAGGGTAAGCGCGGAGTTTCACGACGCCACCCATAATGCTTTTGCCTATAAAATAGGTCTGGGAGACGCGGCCGTTGTGCGGCAGAATGATGACGCCGAGCCGCAGGGAACGGCCGGGCAGCCCATGCTGCAGGCTATTGAAAAGGCGGGCTTGACCAATGTGGCTGTTGTCGGCACACGTTACTTCGGGGGTGTCAAACTGGGCATAGGAGGCCTGGTCAGGGCGTATCGCAGCTGTGCCGAAGCAGGGCTGGCTGCTGCCGGCCGGGTGCAGGAAATCATGCGGGAAAAAATAGTGGTGGAGATAACTTATGAACTGCTGGGCACTGTCCTGCACGAACTGGCGGCTTGCCGGTCGGTAGTCAGTGCGGTTGACTACACACCTGAAGGCGCCCGGGTAACGGCCCTGGTTCCGGCGGCTTCCCTGCAGTCGCTGCAGGATCAGCTGAAAGAGAGTACAAGCGGTAAAGCAGTGCTGCAGCTTGGCCATACTAATGGCAAAAGCTTGCAAGGAGGCGAATAACGCTGGCTAAAAAAAGAGTACTTGTCGCCATGAGCGGCGGCGTGGACAGTTCCCTGACGGCGGCACTGCTGCGGGACCGTGGCTACGATGTTATCGGGGCTACTATGCGCCTCTGGACGCCTGCTTCTTTCGATGAAGAAGCCGCGGCAAGCGGCCGCGGCTGCTGTTCACTGGCTTCCGTGGACGATGCCCGCCGGGTGGCCGATAAACTGGGGATTCCTTTTTATGTCCTCAATTTTAAGGAAGCTTTTCGTGAAAAAGTGGTGGACTATTTTATTGCGGAATACAGCCGCGGACGGACACCCAATCCCTGCATTGCCTGCAACCGTTTTTTGAAATTTGATCTTTTCCTGCGCAAAGCCAGGGAACTGGAAGCGGACTATATTGCCTCCGGCCATTATGCCCGCATCTTTTACGACAGTGAAAAAGGGCGCTTTTGGCTGCAAAAGGCCAAGGATGCTTCCAAAGACCAGACATACACCCTTTACAACCTGACCCAGGAACAGCTCTCCCGGACGCTGTTCCCCCTGGGGGATTACCTGAAAAGCGAGGTTAGGAGGCTGGCGGCAAGCTACGGTTTGGCTGTTGCCGACAAACCGGACAGCCAGGAGATTTGCTTTATCCCGGACAACGATTATAAGCGCTTCTTGCGCGAAGAAGCACGGCTCCCTGACAACCCGGGGCCAATCCTGGACTTGGACGGCAATCTCCTTGGCACACACCGGGGACTGGCCAATTATACCGTGGGACAGCGTAAAGGACTTGGCATTGCCGTCGGCAAGCCTATGTTTGTGGTGCGTCTTGATACGGAAAACAATGCGCTCATTGTGGGTGACAGTGATGATGTTACCGCCTCCGCCCTGATTGCAGACGATGTCAACCTGATTCTTTACGACAAGCTGGAAGCGGCACTTCCTGTTACTGTGAAAATCCGCTACCAGGCGAAAGAAGCTGCCGCCACCGTTATTCCCCTTGAAGATGGGCGTGTACGTGTTGATTTTGCCAGGCCGGAGCGGGCGGTTACGCCCGGCCAATCGGTTGTTTTTTATCAGGGTGACGATGTGGTGGGAGGCGGCATTATACAGGAGGCAATTCGTTAAGAAGAGAGGCAAAAGCATGCGTGCAGAGATAATCGCCACCGGAACAGAATTGCTTTTGGGGCAGATTGTTAACACCAATGCCCGTTTTCTGGCGGAAAAGCTGGCGGAAAAAGGTATTGATGTGTACTGGCAGACTGTGGTGGGAGACAACCCTAAACGCTTGGAGGAAGCGTTCCGCCTGGCCCTCTCACGCGCCGATCTGGTCCTGACATCGGGGGGGCTGGGACCGACCATGGATGATTTGACCAAAGAAACATTGGCCAAGGTTTTGGGGTTGCCCCTGGAGCCGCATCCCGGCTGGCAGGAATACCTGGAGCAGCTTTTTTCCCGGCCAGGTTTTAAAAAAATGCCCGCCAACAACAGAAAACAGGCCATGCTGCCGCGCGGGGCCAAGCTCATCACCAATGAAAACGGGACGGCACCCGGTGTCTGGGTGGAAAAAGACGGCAAAATTGTCGTACTGATGCCCGGTCCGCCCCACGAGCTGGAGCCAATGTTCATAAAACATTTAATGCCCATGCTGCCGGAAACGGGCAGTCTCATTATGTCCCGCGTCCTGAAAGTTACCGGACTGGGAGAGTCCCTGATGGAAGAACTTGTGGCCGATTTGGTCCGGACACAGACAAATCCCACCATCGCACCGCTGGCCAAGCAAAATGAAACACACCTGCGCATTTCCGCCAAAGCCGCAAGCAGGGAGGAATGTTTGCGCCTGCTTGCGGCAACGGAAGAAAAGCTGCTGGCTCGCCTCGGAGAAAATGTTTTTGCCCGTGACGACGAGACAATGGAGGAAATGGTGGCCAAGCTGCTTGTGGCAAAAAAATTGACACTGGCGGCGGCGGAATCATGCACAGGGGGGCTTTTGGCCCATACTCTGACCAATGTGCCGGGCAGTTCCGCCTATTTTCTATTAGGGCTTGTCACTTACAGCAATGCGGCAAAAGAACGGCTGTTGTACATCCCGGCTTCACTACTGGCCAAGGAGGGGGCGGTCTCAGAGGCCGTGGCAAAAGCCATGGCGCAAAATGCCAGAAAACTGGCAGAAAGCACATTGGGAGTTGGAATTACCGGCATTGCCGGACCTGACGGAGGTACGCCGGAAAAACCGGTTGGCTTGGTTTATATAGCTCTTGCCACGCCGGAGGATATGCAGGTAAAAAGGTTTAATTTTTTCGGGAAAAGGGAGAATATTAAGGAACGGGCTGTTCATGCCGCACTTAATATGATACGCCTGTATCTGATCAGACAGACCGGGTGATAGCTTGCAAAAGGAAAAGCGGCGCCGGATGGCCGGCCTTTTCATTTTGGCGGTAGTAGGGATGCTGGCCTTTGTCAGCCTTCTTGGCAGCTATACTACGGTTCTTGAGGCTTTTGAAGTCCGCTTGAGTGTCGCTATTTTTGACGGCGGCTATACGCAGCTGGAAATACCGCCCTTGGGCAAGGTACGGGCGCGCACCCATCTGCCGCCGCTTTTGCTGAAGACCACACTGACCAATATTAACCTCAAACAACTGGATGAAGTAATTGCCAAGAGCAGGGACGCTTCCTATCTGGCTGCGCTGCAGGCTGCCGCCCAACGCAAAGCCCGGGTTTTTTTGTCACGACTACTGATATTGGCTTTTCTAGGCGGGACGGCAGGCCCGTATTTCTTCGGGGAACGCAACCGGAAAAAGCTGCTTGCCGCCGGCTTGACAGGCGCCCTGCTGCTTTCAATTCTGCTTGCCTGTGCTTATCTTACCTATTCACCGGCGGCTTTTTTAAATCCGGAGTTTGAAGGAATTTTGGAAGCGGCGCCCTGGATGTTTGGACTGGTGGAAGAAGCCGTCTTTCACGTCAGCTCACTGGGGGAGCAGCTGGAGCTGGTGGCGGAAAGCATTAACAACCTTTTTCTTGTTGTAGACCGCCTGGAAGCGCTGGGGACTGCGGAAGGCGACCTGAAGGTTGCCCATATTTCCGATCTGCACAACAACCCTGCCGGCATGGATTTTGTACGGCAGGTAATTCATGCCTTTAATGTTTCCCTGGTTATTGATACGGGCGATATAACTGATTTTGGTACAGAAATCGAAGCCGGCCTGGCCGCCCCCATTGCCGAGTTCGGCATTCCCTATATTTTCATTCCCGGGAATCACGATACTCCGGATGTTATTGCCCGCCTGAACAGCGTCCCCAATGTGTTTGTGCTGGAAGAGGGGACGGTAGAAATTGGCGGGTTGCGTATTGCCGGAATTGCCGACCCATCCGCCGCCGGCCCCTCAATGGTGGTTGCACCCGAAACAGTATTGGACGAATATGCGTTACGGCTGATAAAGGTAGTTGCGGCGGAGGAGAAAGACGTCCATATGGCCTGCGCCCACCACCCGCGCATTGCGGAGAAGTCCCTGGGCCTGGTGCCGGTGGTCTTGACAGGCCATACACACCAGTTTTCCCTCACAGAAAGGGACAATTCCGTGCTGATTAACGCGGGGACAACGGGTGCAGCCGGCATCCGCGGCCTGCAAACAGGGAAAGAAACGCCCTACACCCTTGCCCTGCTGCATTTTGGCCGCAAGGAAGAGAACAGCTTTTACCTGAAAGCCGTGGATATTATCCATGTCTACCAACAGCAGAGCGGCTTTTCACTGGAACGGCGGCTTTTTGCCATTGAAACTGTAAACGAATTACAGTCGGAAGAAGAAGACGGCCTACAAAACCAGCAATAAGAAAGTAACCTTTTGAAAAATTCCTGCCGCGGCAGGAATTTTTACCGGGCGGTATAAAATAAAAAGGTAAATGCAATTAACGGAGGCCGACATGCCAAGAATTTTTTTTGCCCTCGACTTGCCGGAGCAAATTCGGGAAAACCTGGCGCAATTGCAGTCAAGCATCCCGCACGCTTCCGGCGCCGTCAAACTGGTGGAAAAAGAAAATTTTCACCTGACACTGCTTTTCTGTGGCGAGGTGACGGAAGCAACCTTGCAGCAAATGCTGCAGCAGGCTCAACCTGTAGCCAACACTTTTCCCTCTTTTACCTTCGGTATCGGTGGTGTCGGAGTTTTCCCGTCGCCTGCCAGGCCGCGAGTTTTTTGGACCGGCATCCGGGAAGGCCGGGAGCATTTAATGCGGCTGGCCACTTCTCTTTCCCGCGCTCTGGGGGTTTTACCAGGGCATGCTTTTACGCCCCATCTGACACTGGGACGGGTCCGGCAGGGGAAAAGTGTAAACAGCCGCGGCTTTCTGGAACAGACGGACTTCTATGCCGGTGCTTTTACTGCCGACCGGTTTTTCTGTGTAGAAAGCATCCTGACACGGCGTGGCCCTGTGTATACAAAATTAAAGGAATTTATGCTTGCAGGGCAGGCTGCAGAAAAGTGCCTGTAAATTTTTTACGGCATGAGCAGGATTTTGCCGGGTGAGGACGAAGATATAAGGGGGAACAAATGTTTGGTTAGGAGGTTTATCCCATGATGGAGAAAAAAAAGGCGCTGGAAATGGCCTTATTGCAGATTGAAAAACAATTTGGCAAGGGGTCGATTATGCGGCTGGGTGATGACACAAGCCGCCTGAACCTGTCAGTGATACCGAGCGGTTCCCTTGCCTTGGACATTGCCTTAGGTGTGGGCGGTTTCCCCCGGGGGCGTGTCATTGAGATTTACGGTCCCGAATCTTCCGGCAAAACGACAGTTGCCCTCCATGCCATTGCTGAGGCGCAGAAAGCGGGAGGATACGCGGCTTTTATTGATGCGGAACATGCCCTGGATCCCGTCTATGCAAAAAATCTGGGAGTTAACACGGATGAACTTTTAGTCAGCCAGCCGGATACGGGGGAACAGGCGCTGGAGATTGCGGAATCACTTGTCCGCAGCGGCGCCATAGACGTTATTGTAATTGACTCTGTAGCTGCACTGGTGCCCAAAGCGGAAATTGACGGGGAGATGGGAGATGCGCATGTGGGACTGCAGGCCCGCCTCATGTCCCAGGCATTGCGGAAGCTTTCCGGTGCCATAGCCAAATCCAATACCATTGCCATTTTTATTAACCAAATCCGCGAAAAAGTGGGAGTCCTGTTCGGCAATCCGGAGGTGACCCCCGGCGGGCGGGCGCTGAAATTTTATGCTTCCGTTCGCATAGATGTCCGCCGCCTGGAAACTTTAAAACAGGGCGCCGATGCGATAGGCAACCGCACGCGGGCCAAAGTGGTAAAGAATAAAGTTGCTCCTCCCTTTAAACAGGCTGACTTTGATATTGTTTACGGGGAAGGAATCTCCAGGGAAGGAACTTTGCTGGATTACGGCTGCGACCTGGACTTGATCCAAAAAAGCGGCGCCTGGTTCTCTTACGGCGATATTCGGCTGGGGCAGGGACGGGAGAATGCACGGCAGTTTTTAAAGGAAAACTCCGATATTGCGGCAGAAATTGAGAGAAAAATCCGTGAAGCATACAACCTGCCGGTTCTCGGACAGCCGCCAGTTGATGCGGCAGGAGAAAAATGAACGACTGCCAGCTAAAAAGAGCAAAAAAAATTGCCTATAGAATGTTTGCCGGCAAAGCAAGGACAGAAAAACAGGTCAGGGAACGCTTGCTGCAAAAAGGAATTCCGCCGGAAGTGACGGAAACTGTCATCCGGGAACTCTTGGCCTTGGGGTATGTGGATGACAGGAAATTTGCCCAAAACTATATTACCTGGCGCCTGGAGAGAAAACCGCTGGGACCGTACCGGCTGCGGTCGGCGCTGCTGGCTGCAGGAGTGGACCGGAAACTGGCCGATGAGGAACTGGCTGCCGTTTTTACACCTGAACTGGAAGAAGAGCTGGCCGTCCGCTGCCTGTCCCGCCTGCCAACAGGGAAAGAATATGACGGGCGGAAACTGCTGGGCAGTTTGCTTAACCGAGGCTTCAGCCTGCGGGCGGCTAAACATGCATGCAAGAAGCTTGGAGTTGACTGGCAGGACGGCAACGGCTAAAAGTTGCGCCAAAAGATGCAAAAGATGCACAGTATTTATGTTAAATTTTCTTGCTTTTGGCTTAAATTTTATTTATATAATACTTATGATAGGCAATATAATCTGGGTGTAGGTTTGTCAAACATTTTGGACACAGTACAGTTTTAAGAACTCTAGGGTAGATAGGTAGCCGAGAGGACGCATCGGGATATTGTTTGAACGGCGGTTGTAAGCTTTAAGCTGGGCCTGGAAGT
>JAAYLG010000155.1 GCA_012522075.1 Bacillota bacterium | reverse complement strand
ATCAGGCGAATTGAGAACTGGATGAATAATTACCCAAGAAAAATTCATGGATATAGATCTGCTAATGAGATGGCAATATTATCAGAGGTGCCAAAATATGGGTGGCAATAAAACTTGCAATTAACCGTGGGCAGGATTACGTTAAAAAGTCATTGACGGGCATGGCAGCACGTGGTAGAATAAATCCCGTAGCGTAGTACTGTAGGATTTTTTTAAAAAGGGTAGTACGGAAGCATGGCAGGGAGATTTTTGTTACAATCCTCCTTCTATGCCCGTGCGCAAAAAAGGAGGTTTTTTATGATGTTGGGAATGCAGGATTTAACCACTGCTCTTGCCTGGTTGCTGACTGTATGCTCCATGGTTTTCGGGGTCATTTTCGGGCTCATCTACTGGAACCGCGAGGAGGATGAGCGAATTTGAACCTTGCTGTCCTGACAGTAGTTGTCCTTTGTTACTTGGGTATTCTGACAACCCTTGCTTACATCGGCTACCGGCAGACAATCACGGCAGATGATTACCTGCTGGCAGGACGCAGTGCCAACCCCTGGGTAATGGCGCTGTCTTACGGAGCCACCTTTATCAGCACTTCGGCCATTATCGGTTTTGGCGGTGTAGCCGGCCTGTACGGCTTCAGCCTGCTCTGGTTGGCCTTCCTCAATATTGTGCTGGGCGTCTGGATTGCTTTTGCCTTTCTGGGCACCAGAATCCGGCGGATGTCCCTGCGGCTTGACGTCAGCACTTTTCCTTCCTTGCTGGGAGCACGTTACCAGTCCCGGGCAGTCACAGTCGTTTCCGGCCTCGCCGTTTTCCTCTTTATGCCGGCTTATACCAGTATTGTTCTCATTGGCGGCGCCCGCTTTCTGCAGGAAGCATTCGTCCTGGATTACAATGTGGCGCTGATGATTCTGGCAGTTATTGTGGGGTTATATGTTTTTACAGGCGGTCTGAAAGCCGTCATGTATACCGATGCCTTTTGTGCCGCCGTCATGTTTTGCGGCATGCTGGCACTGCTGGTGGGAACTTACCGTGCCGTGGGCGGTGTTGTGGCCGGGCACCAGGCACTCTCAAACATGCGCTATTTAGTTCCGGACGCCCTGGCAGCGGCGGGCCACCAGGGCTGGACAGCCATGCCCGACTTCGGCTCCCCTCTCTGGTGGACAATTGTCAGCACCATTATTTTGGGTGTAGGGGTGGGGGTGCTGGCCCAACCGCAGTTGACCATGCGTTTTATGACTGTAAAGGACAATAAGTCTTTATACCGGGCTGTCCTGATCGGCAGTGTCTTTATCTTTTTTATGGTGGGAACAGTTTACATGGTAGGCCCGCTTAGCAATGTCTACTTTTACCGTACTCGCGGCGTCATTGCCGCCGATGTGGCCCAGGGTAATGTGGATCTGATCATCCCGGCGTTCATCAGCTCTTTTATGCCCGACTGGTTTTTATATCTCTTTGCCTTGACGTTGCTGTCCGCGGCCATCTCAACTTTAAGCTCGCTGCTGCATGTTCAGGGCAGCGCTTTCGGCTATGATGTGTGGGAACAGTTTTTCCCGTCGTCACGTGGCCGGGAGCGGAATTCCCTGCCCAACCAGGTAGGCGTGATCGTGGGCGTGATTCTGGCAGTAATACTTGCCTATGCGCTGCCCGCCAACATTATCGCCAGGGCCACGGCATTCTGGTATGGTATCTGTGCTGCCGGCTTTCTGCCCGCTCTGGCCGGTGCTCTTTTTTGGCGCCGCGGGACCAAACAAGGAGCCATGGCCAGTATTATAGCCGGTTTTACCGTCAGTATTTTCGGTTTCCTTTTCCTGCACCTTGCCGAAGCACAACCCTTTGGTATCTGCCGGGCTTTATTCGGCCGGGATACCCTGCTGGCTTTCCCCTGGACCCATGTGGACCCCCTGCTGTATGCTCTTCCTGCAGCTCTGGTTGTCTATGTGTTTGTCAGCCTACTGACGAAACCGCCTGCGGCGGAACATCTGCAAAAATGCTTTGATTAAAAAAGAACCCCATGGGTTCTTTTTTGAAGCAAAACCTTATCTATATAATTCCAGTGACGGGAAGCCGGCATCTCCGGTTAGCTGCAGGAAAAAAACGCCGGGTGTTTCTGTTAACTTTCTCTATGGAGCATTATGGGTTATAATAAACCTACAATCTTCTTGTGAGGAGGGGAATATGAGCCGTTGGGAAAAAGCAATGCCCGTAGCTGAACTGCCCGAAAACACACTTGCCAACAAGAAAATGGGAGGACGCAACATCCTGTTGGCAAGGGTAGACGGGCAAGTTTACGCCCTGTTGAACGACTGCCCGCACCTGGGGTGTTTCTTACATAAAGGTTTACTGCGCGGGCATACAGTAACCTGTCCCTGTCATGACTGGGTTTTTGACCTGCGGACAGGCGAGTTTACCGCCGCACCGGAGATTAAAATTCCAGTATTCCCGGTTAAAGTTGCAGGCGGGGAAATCTACGTTGATCTGGGAGGAGATTCTGCATGAAACCTTTTTTATATGCACTGAGTACCTGTTACCACTGCCAAAGGACAAAACGCTGGCTGGCAGACAATAATGTGAATTATGATTACAAAGACGTGGACCTGGCTCCGGATGAGGAAAGGAAAAAACTGGCGGAGGAAGTTAAGGCCTTAACGGGCTCCAGCCAGTTCCCGGTTGTCCGGCTGGGAGATAAATATGTGGTCGGTTTCCATGAAGAACGGCTAAAAGAACTGCTTGGAGTATAAAAACATGGATACGGGCAAAAGGAAAGCATTTTTCCGCCGGCGTTTTGCCCCGATTGTGGACGCTCTAGGCTACAAATTTACACCTGATGAGGAAATGGCCGATTTTCTGCTGGAACAGGAAGTCCTGATTGAACGCAAATACGGCAGCCCCTTCTGTCCCTGCCAGGCTATTACAGGCAACAGGGAAGAAGATATGAAAATCTGCTGCCCCTGTATTCCTTTTCACAGGAAACATTTTGACTATATGAAACAATGCTGGTGCGGCCTCTTTATCCATAAAGATGTGGACGATCCCTCACAGCTGCGCCAGATTCCCGCCAGCGAAGTGCCACAAGATTAATACGTCTTGTTAGCGGCATTTAAGCCGCACTTTTTTTTTAAAATACGGGCAGGAAATCCCGCCCACTCCGGCATAGTTATAATCAGGAGTTCAATAGCGGAGGAGGAATTCTTATTTGAATGTTTTTACCGAAAAAATCAGGGAAGTATTCTTTTCAGTTCTGCCGGTTACACTAATCGTCCTAATCTTCAATCTGACTGTCACACCACTTGGGTTTCCGCTTTTAATGCGTTTTTTGTTTGCCGCACTGCTAATTACCATCGGCCTTGCCATTTTTTTAATCGGTGTGGATCTTGCCGTAACTCCGCTGGGCAGCCTGACAGGCGAAAATATTATCAAAAAGAATAAATTATGGATCCTGCTTTTATCGGGAGTCATCCTTGGATTTTTTATTTCCGTTGCCGAACCGGGCTTACTGGTGCTGGCAAACCAGGTTGCCCTTGTTACTGCCGGCCACGTCTCCGCCGCCGGCCTGGTCGTTATGGTTTCAGTCGGCCTGGGATTGCTGATGGCGGCCGGTTTTGTCCGTATTGTATACAATGTTCCCCTGAATAAAACATTAACAGGGCTATATATCCTGACTTTTGTGCTGGCTCTTATAACCAAGTCTGAATTCCTGGCCATTGCTTTTGATGCTTCCGGAGCAACCACCGGCGTGATGGCAGTACCATTTATTCTTGCCTTGGGCATGGGCGTCTCCGCCATGAAAAAAGACAGTAAAGCTTCGGAAAAGGATAGTTTCGGGCTTGTTGCCATTACTTCCGTAGGAGCAATTCTGGGAGTCCAGCTGATGAGCATTTTTTCGGGTACCATAGAACTGGGCGACAGCCTGCATGTAGCACTCTCTACAGAGACCGGCTTCATCCGCCCTTTTTTGGAAGCCCTGCCGGGCGCCTTGCAGGAAACTTCTTTTGTTCTGCTGCCGCTGGTAGTCATTTTTTTAACATTGCAGCAGATCTTGTTTAAACTGAATAAAAAAGCTTTTAGCCGTATTCTGAAAGGTTTTGTTTACACTTTTGCCGGTCTGGTAGTCTTTTTTACCGGTGTTAACGCCGTTTTTATGGATGCCGGCAGTATGGTGGGATACAAAATTGCCGGTACGGGCAATAATTTTCTGGTTATTGTCACCGGCTTCTTTCTTGGTTTTACCACCATCCTGGCAGAACCGGCCGTTCATGTACTAACCCACCAGATAGAAGACGTTACCAGCGGTTACGTGAAAGGCAAAGCCGTGCTCGGTGCGCTGGCCCTTGGTGTGGGAATCGCCGTGGCAGTATCCATGCTTAGAATCCTGATCCCGGGTTTTCAGCTGTGGCATTTTCTCCTGCCCGGTTTTATCATTGCCATTGGCATGAGTTATTTTGTTCCTCAACTGTTTGTCGGCATTGCTTTCGATGCCGGCGGGGTTGCAACAGGACCCATTACAGCCACTTTTATTCTGGCATTTACCCAGGGAGTGGCCGAGGCTGTTGAAGGTGCCAGTGTCCTGATTGACGGCTTTGGAATGATAGCCGCAGTGGCGCTGCTGCCCATCATTACCCTGCAGCTTCTGGGCCTGATCTTCCAGATCAAAACAAGAAAAGGAGGCGTGGAACCCGATGAAGAGTAATGCTGCCTGCAATCTGCCTGAACTGATTGTCGTCATCGTTAATTTCGGCATGGGCAGCAAAATTATCAAGCATGCAAAACGGCACGGCATAACAGGCGCCACGGTCCTTTTGGGAAAAGGCATAGTTAAAAAGCCCCTGCTTGAGTTCCTGGAGCTGCATGAAACACGTAAAGAAATTGTCCTGATGGGTACTGCCGCCGACAAAGTGGAAGCCGCAATGGACGCACTTATGGAAAAATTCCAGTTTGAGAAACCTCATCACGGGATTGCCTTCAGTATCCCCATCATCAAAATCCTCGGGACAAAGTTGCTTGCCTGCGATCAGGCGCAGGAGGAGAGGGAGGTGGAAAATTCAGTGTATCAGGCAATTTTTGTTATCGTCGATAAAGGGAATGCCGAACTGGTGATAGATGCAGCCAAAAAGGCCGGTGCCCGCGGTGGGACAATTATTAATGCCCGTGGTTCCGGCATCCATGAAACAGCCAAATTGTTCGCCATGGAAATTGAACCGGAAAAAGAAATTGTTTTAATTATTGTAGAAAAACAGTTGACTGACGCCATTACAGCTGCAGTTAGAAAAGATCTGGAGATTGACAAACCGGGCAAAGGCATAATTTTTGTCCAGAATATCAGCAGGGCATACGGCCTGCGTTAATTCCCAGAAAAAAGCAGTTTCCGGAAAGTCGGCTACCCCGGTGCTGCTTTTTTTTTGTGCCCGAAGCGTTCTGAAGGACATCTCTGCACATGCAGCAAAAAGGCTCCCTGACGGAAGCCCTAATCCGCATTTTGCCCTTTTTTCGGCGGCGGAGATGTCCTGCTTTTGACATCTGTAATGTCGGTGTTGCAATAAGGACAAAACCACTTACTATTTGGCGATTCTGCGGCGGAATAAGAAACCTTGCCGCAATTGGTACAGACTTTATAGGGCATTGCGCACCCCCCTCCACGGTTCTGTCAAAGTATTCTACACAGGGTAAATATATCCTTTTTCACCTATGGAAAAAATTACTGCAGGTAAATTTCTTAACCCTGTGTTTACAGGCGGACAGGGATTCTTACTGCTTTTTCATGGTAACATCTCCGGCAAGGCAGCGCACCAAGCCCTTGTCCGTTTCCAAAAGCAGTGCCCCCTGCGAATCTATATCCACAGCCCGGCCGCAAATTACCTGTCCGGCAAAACGAACGGCAACTTCCTGCCCCAGGGTCACGGTATAGTGGCGCCAGCGTTCCAGAACAGCTGTAAAGTCCGAGCGGAGAGCCGGATAGTAGTAAGTCTCAAAAGACGCCAGAAAAGCCTTGACCCAGGCCGCCCTGTTTATGGCCGCTCCCGTTGCCGCCAAGACAGAGGTTGCCGTCTTGCTGATTTCCGGTGCAAATTGTTCCGCCGTGATATTGGCATTGAAACCAATGCCTACAATCAGGTAGTGCACACAGTCCGCCTCCGCCGAAATTTCCGTCAGAATGCCGGCCAGTTTTTTGTTGTCATAAAGCAAATCATTGGGCCATTTTATACCCGGCGTTATCTTGCAGGCACTTATTGTTGCCTCTACGGCGGCTACAGCTGCCAGCAATGTCAAAAGGGTTATTTGCGATGTCGAAAGCGCAGGTCGCAAAAGCAGGGACAGCCAGATCCCGCCGGGCGGGGAGTTCCAGAAGCGCCCCAGGCGCCCCCGGCCGGTCGTCTGCTCCTCCGCCACCACCAAAGTGCCTTCCGCCGCACCGGCTTCGGCAAGTTCTCTGGCTTTTTTGTTGGTCGATTCCATCCGCCTTTCATAATGAATTGTTTTACCCAAGATGCTTGTCTGCAGACCGTCCTGGATTTCCGTAGGCAGAAGCAGATCCGGCACTGCTTCCAACCTGTAGCCACGGCGCGGGGCAGAAGCAATTACATAGCCGGATTCACGCAATGACTCCACTGCTTTACATACGGCAGTACGGCTGACATGCAGCAATCTGCTAGCCTCCGCCCCCGAAAGGTAACGACCCTTGTTTTGTTTTAAAAGCTTAAGAATTTTTTCCCTCATTTGCCGCACCGCCTTTCTCATGTGCTTGCATTGGAAAAAAGCCCGTAAGAACGGGCTTTCATTAAGCAATATGCAGTTTTATCTGCCTGCCGACCGTTGCAAGTGCAGCGGCCGCAAGGCCAGTGTCAATGTAACTGTTATCATGGAATAAACCGGTATCTGGACGGCAAGGGCAATCAGTCGCGGCACGAGCACTGTTACAAAAGGCGACTTTTGCAACCATGCCAGTCCCCAGGTGGTAAGCAGGGCACCGCTGGCTATTTCCGTCAGCAAAATGGCTGAAAAAATCTTCAGCGGCCATACCTTATTGTTTTCACCCCAAAATCTGGCAACAAGCGGCGGGATCACGCCGCGCAGCACTGCGGCCACAAAGATATGCGGCACAAAGGCGGCGCCAAAAGAATTCACCAGCATCCCCACCAAGTCGGAAACACCGCCCACCAGCCCGCCGATGACTGGGCCAAACATGAGACCGGCCATATAAATAGGTATATTGCCGAAAGAAAGACGGATAGTACCGCCGGCAATCATGATGGCTGCCAGGCGGGAAAGCAAAATGCTCATTCCCGCCAACAGGCCGGAGACAACTACATTTCTGATACTGATCCGCAAGAAAACACCTCCTTTCCCCCAGGATGGCAGAGGTGCCACACCCAAGAGAAAAGAGGTTTTCCTTGCTCTTTTGATGCGGCAGCGGATGCGGTGACATATCGCAGGTAAAACCTTTCGTCTACAGGCAACACCCCATCCCGTAGCACTTGACGCATGTCACCTACTCTGCAGAATATTTACTCCCCGGACCCGCAATGGAGCCCGGAATTAAAACATAATCATAAACCGTCTTTATATACTTGTGCTTGTAAAGCCAGTATAGCACAGAAGCGCCTACAATGCCAGACCTAAAAGAGACCTTCCACTTTGCCTGTTTCCGTGTTGACATCAATGCGGCGGAAAGCCGGATTGGCTGCCGTACCGGGCATCAGGGTAATGGTGCCGGCCACGGGAACCACAAAGCCTGCTCCCTTGTAAATCAGGATATCACGCACACGCAGTTTCCAGCCTTTCGGCACGCCTTTCAGCATGGGATCGTCTGTCAGGGACAGGTGCGTTTTTACCATGCAGGTGCCAAGCTTGGCGATTTCCGGGTCTTTTTCCATACGCACCACTTTTTCCATGGCATCGGGTGTATATTCAACACCGTCGGCTCCGTAAACTTCAGTGGCAATCAGGTGGATCCGCTCGCGCAACGGAGTGTCCAGATCATACAGGTATTTAAAATTACTGGGCTCATTGCAGGCGTCGATGACGGCATCGGCAAACTCCAGCGCCCCTTCGCCGCCATACTGCCAGTGTTTCGAGAGGGCAACACGGGCTCCGGCCTCTTCCGCCAGGCGTTTTACCAGTTTAACCTCGTTGCCCGTATCAGTATAGAAGTGATTGATGCAGACAACCGGGTTGAGTCCAGACTTCTTCACGGTATTGATATGGTGGATCAAGTTTTCGCAGCCCTTTTCCACCCACTCCAGGTGTTCTTCCTTATATGCCGGGTCAAGCGGCTGGCCGGGCAGGGGCAGCGGAGCGCCGCCGTGCGCCTTCAGGGCACGGATGGTTGCCACTATCACGGCAGCATGCGGCCGCAATCCGGACATGCGGCACTTTATGTTCCAGAATTACTCAAAGCCGATATCGGCGGCAAATCCGGACTCTGTAATTACATAATCTGCCAGTTTCAGGGCAACCCGGTCGGCAATGATGGAAGACTGGCCAATGGCAATGTTGGCAAAGGGACCGGCATGCACAAAGACAGGCTGTCCTTCCAGGGTTTGCAGCAAGTTCGGCTTCAGGGCATCAACCATCCAGGCCGTCATGGCACCGGCTACGCCCAAGTCTTCCGTAGTTATTTCTTTGCCGCGCTTGTCATAAGACACTACGATCCTGCCCATACGCTCACGCAAATCCTTCAGGTCTTTGGCAACAGCCAGGATAGCCATGACTTCGGAAGAAACCGCAATAGCAAAGCCGGACTCCATCATAAAGCCGTCGCGGCGTCCACCCAGGCCGATAATAATGTTGCGCAGCGCCTGGGCACAGAAGTCAATAACCCATTTCATTTGCACATTACGAGGGTCAATATTTAAACGCTTCAAGCCGGCACGCTCAAGGAAAGCATCACTGGAGTTAAATTCGTGCTGCAAACGTGAAGTCAGGGCAACCATGGCCAGGTTATGGGCGTTCATAACGGCGTTAATATCACCTGTCAGCCCCAGGGAAAAAGGTGTCAGCGGAATGCACTGTGCCAGGCCGCCGCCGGCAGCAGACCCTTTAACGTTCATCGTCGGTCCGCCGGACGGCTGGCGAATGGTAGCAATAACGTTTTTACCCCGTTTGCCCAGCCCCTGCGTCAGACCCATGGTAGATGTGGATTTTCCTTCACCAAGGGGAGTAGGGGTGATGGCGGTAACATCTATATACTTGCCATCAGGGCGGTCTTTTAACCTCTCCAAAACTTTTGCAAAGTCTACTTTTGCAACATAGTGACCGTAAGGCAGCAGCTCCTCGTGTTCCAGCCCCAGCTCCTCACCAAGCTGGTAAACTGTTTTCATCGTTTTCTCTGCTTCCTCGGCTATCTCCCAGTCAGCATGTTTAGTCGGATCAAGCACCAAGATAATCCCTCCCTACTTGATATAGCTGTAAATACAACTGCTTACAAATTCGGCATTAATGGGGCAAATCCTGCCTTTACAGTGTAATTTTTCAACGACCGGACAGTGTCAACCCTACTTTTTTGTTATTTATCCGATGAACAAAACTAAAGTATACAGCACCTGCCGCCGCCTGGTAAAAAATTAGCGGATGCCATGCATCCGCTGCGAGTCTAAAGCTCCAGTTCTTTTTCGTTTATCAGTACCTGGACGGGATCCTTTTTCAACTGCACTTCCCTGCCGACACTGCGCTGCGGCCGGCTTTCCGTCTCCGGCTCCTGTGGAAGAGTGGACTGCGGGCGGGAAGTCTTGATTTCTTCCAGCGTCTTTCCCTCCATCAAACCGGCAATCTCTTCGGCATCCAGCGTTTCCTGTTCCAGTAAGGCGTTGGCCAGGACTTCCAGTTTGTCACGGTTTTCAGTAATAAGATCTTCCGCTTTTTTATAGCATTCATCCATGATTGCCCGGATTTCCAGGTCAATGGAGCGCGCTATCTCTTCGGAATAATCCCTGTCTCTGGCCAGATCCCGGCCGAGAAACACCTGTTCATACTGTTTTCTGCCCAGAGTAATGGGCCCAAGGCGCTCACTCATGCCGTATTCCATGATCATTTGCCTGACAATGGCTGTGGCTCTTTCCAGATCGTTCTGCGCCCCGGTGGAAATTTCACTGAACACAACCTGTTCCGCCACCCGGCCGGCCAAAAGCGTTGTCACTCGCGACAGCAGTTCGGATTTTGTCATATAATAGCGGTCTTGTTCCGGCAGCATTAATGTATAGCCGCCGGCACGCCCGCGAGGAATAATGGATACTTTATGAACAGGGTCGGTGTGTGGCAAAAGATGAGCCACCATGGCGTGGCCTGCTTCATGGTAAGCTACAATTCTCTTTTCAAACTCGCTGATCACACGGCTTTTCTTTTCCGTGCCGGCCATTACCCGCTCGATTGCTTCCTCCAGTTCACTCATTTCGATCAGCTTTTTATTTCGCCGAGCGGCCAATAAGGCTCCTTCATTAATAATATTTTCCAGGTCGGCGCCAGAAAACCCGGGTGTTCTCCTGGCAATAACGCCAAGGTCCACATCCTTGGCCAAAGGCTTATTACGCACGTGCACTTTCAGAATATCTTCACGACCCTTTACATCAGGCAGGTTGACCGTTATCTGGCGGTCAAAACGGCCGGGGCGGAGCAGGGCGGGGTCCAAAATATCCGGCCTGTTGGTGGCGGCAAGAATGATGATACCTTCGTGGGCATCAAAACCGTCCATTTCCACCAGCAACTGGTTCAATGTCTGTTCCCGTTCGTCATGCCCGCCGCCCAAGCCGGCCCCGCGTTGACGGCCTACGGCGTCAATTTCATCAATAAAAACAATACACGGGGCATGCTTTTTGGCGTTGTCAAACAGATCGCGCACCCGTGAAGCTCCTACGCCGACAAACATCTCTACAAAATCGGAACCGGAAATACTGAAAAAAGGTACACCCGCTTCCCCGGCTACAGCCCGCGCCAGCAAGGTTTTGCCTGTCCCCGGAGGTCCTACCAGCAGAACTCCCTTGGGAATTCGCGCCCCCAATTCAATGAACTTGCGCGGTTCCCGCAAAAACTCCACTATTTCCACCAGTTCGGCTTTTTCCTCATCGGCGCCCGCCACGTCGCTAAAGGTGACGCGGCTGCGTGTATTGTCATGCAAACGGGCTCGTGATTTCCCAAAATTCATGACACGATTGCCGCCACCTTGAGTCTGTTGCATAAAAAGGAAAAAAACAACCATTACAATCGCAAAGGGAACAATGATTGATAAGATATTAGTCCACCAGTGCGGTTCGTCCGGGTCGTCACCGGTAATGGTAATCTCTTTCCCTTCCAGGCGGCCGACCAAGTCTTCCCGGCTGGTAACGTTGTATGTTTCAAACTTCGTGCCGTCTTTCAATTTCCCTGTAATATCGTTGGCTTTAATGTGAACTGCATCGACCCGGCCTTCCTCCACCATGTCGATAAATTCATCAAAGGTCAGCCTGGTCACCTGTTCCAGCGGTTTATTTAGAAACTGGATAATTGCTACTGCCAGCAGCAGGATAAGCAAATAAAAAACTGCCTGCCGTAAAAATCGGTTCAAAAAATATGCCTCCCCTCTCTGTCAAGGCGCAGAGTCTAT
>JAAYLG010000154.1 GCA_012522075.1 Bacillota bacterium | reverse complement strand
GTTGAATATGTGCTGAACTATTTCCATAAGACTTCACCTCTGAGTAGCTATTTTTTAGTTACTCGTCCGGGCTAGGACGGTGAAGTCTTTCTTCTATTTTTTGAAGGTCGATTCCTCCAAAAGCCCCTACAGTAACTTTACACTAACACGGCACGTGTGCGCCACTGCGTGCAGGCTGCTTCCCGGGGCCGGGCAGGGCAGCGAAAAACAGCCAGGGGTGAGCTAATTCTCCGGGTTAATATAGTATGGGCGCGTTACCTGCATTTCCCAAGGCAAAAAATGGGGAAGAGCCTGGGGCAAGGTGCCGTTGACGGTAAAACGGACTCTAGTAATAGCCGCATTTTCCATTAAGGACAAGGCCAGCGCATCCCGCAAGACGGCGGCGCGGGCTGCAGCTACCGGTGTATCCGTGAGCAGGGCGTCAAAAGCGGCGCAAAAATCCACTATCACCGTCTGTTTGTCGATAATAACGGAGTTGACTGACAGTTGTGTGCGGAAGGTGCTGTTATATTCGCTGACGACAGTCTGGGTTATGGCCTGCAGCAGTTCTTCTTGTTTCATCTCCGGGAAGGTTTTACCGGCAGGCAGCAGGTAATATCTTTCACCTGTACGGCGCGGGTAGAAAAGCAGGACTCCCTTTTCAGGCCGGAAAACGCTCCTGGGGCTGTAGCTTTTGTCCAGTAGAATCTCTTCCCGGCCAAAGGTATCCTTTTCCTGGCCGTCAACCAAAAAACTTATTCCCTGTACAGCCGTATTTGTTTCCACAGCAGCACTGACAGTATATAGCAGTGAGTTCAGGACACCTGTCAGGAAAGTAGATCCTGCCATCTGGTCCAATGCCGCCGGGAGGTCAATCAGAACGGTGTTTTCCACGATCTTGACATTAATAGTGGCGTCTTTGGGGATGGTGCGCAGCAGTCCGCTATTCTGGGCAGGCCCGCGCACCAGCTCGCTGATGGTATCCTGCAGCAGGGATTGGCTTTTTTTCACAATCCGTGTCACAGGAATTAAATACCTTGCATTTTCATCAAAGAAAAATAATTGCAGATGTGTTTCCCCCTCTTTTTTGCTGAAAAGGGCGGGGTGGTAGTAATCCGTCAGGGTTTCGGCAGTCACGGGTTCTTCAACCGGTATTTTCTTGTCTTCTGTGTTTAAGAAGAAAATGCTGCCGTCTTCCAGACCCAACACCAGCGTACCTGCTTTAGACGCATAAGCCATTTTCTGCGCCCGTCCGGCCACATCCAGGGCATTTAATTCTTCTCCCTGCTGATTGTAGATATAAATATTGGTTACGTCATCCTGGTACTCCTGCCAGGAGGATACAATCACACGGTTGCCGTCCTCGGAGACCAGGAAGTCGGCCCCGACAGGCAGCCGTTTTTGCCATAGTTTTCTGCCCTCCATATTGAGATAAAGCAGATCTTCATTCTGTGTGGCATCATCTTTAATAAGCGCCGCCAGGTAAAGACCGCTCTGTGCCATAACCACACGTTTTACTTCGCCGTGTGTTGCATATCCCCAGATTTCAGAGGCATCCTGCCCGTAGCGGACAATCTTTCCTCCCTGGGAAGCAACAACAATTCGCCCGCTGTTATCCAGGTTAAGCT
>JAAYLG010000023.1 GCA_012522075.1 Bacillota bacterium | reverse complement strand
TGACCGAGGGAAAAGATGCCGAGCACGGCTGAAAACAGTATTATTACTGCCAGATTTTTTCTTTTTCCCGGCACTGAACTCACTCCTAAAAACGGAAGTAGAGGAAAGGATTGAAAGAACCGTCTACCAGGTAAGCCGTAACAGCAAGCAGTATCAGGAGCAGGCAGAGCGGTTCGGCGATTGTTAAGCACAGCCTGCCTCCCCTGCTTTTTTTCAGGGCAGCCGCTGCCATGGCAGGCAGCGGAGTGGCTCCGCAAGCGGCAATCAGCAGAACAACAGCGTAGCTTCCGGCATTATAAAGTGTTTGCACATCTGTCAGCGGAATTCCCGCCAACCCAAACATGGCGGCGATCCTGTCCAGGCCGTCGCTCAGCCCGGCGGCGTTGAACAGCACAAAGCCCAGGACAACAAAAAAAAGCACATATAAATGCCGGACAAAAGCGGGTAGTTTTTCCAGCCGGTTCAGCAGATAGAATTTTTCCACCACCAGCAGCAAGGCAAAGTAGAGTCCCCAGGCAATAAAATTCCAGCCGGCGCCATGCCAGAAGCCGGTTAAAAACCAGACAATTGTAAGATTAAGCATAAGACGACCGGCAGCCACCCGGCTTCCCCCCAAAGGGATATAAACATAATCACGGAACCAACTACTGAGGGAGATATGCCAGCGGCGCCAGAATTCAGTTATACTGCGGGAAATATAAGGGTAGAGAAAATTTTCCGGAAAATGAAAGCCGAAAATCCTGCCCAGGCCGATGGCCATATCACTGTAGCCGGAGAAGTCGAAATATATCTGCAGTGTAAAGCCAATGGCCGCCAGCCAGTAAGCAGCCACCGTTCCGGCACCGGACGGGGTGGCAGCCTTGCAGAGCTCGCCCAGTGTATTTGCCAGAAGTACTTTTTTGCCAAGGCCGACAATGAAACGTCTGACACCGCAGGCAATTTCCGCCGCGCTGCCTGTACGCCGGTCCAGTGCGGCGGCCACATCTGTATAGCGCACAATGGGCCCGGCCACAAGCTGTGGAAACATACTGACATAGAGGGCGAATTTCAGGAAACTTTTTTGTGCCGCCACCCTCCCGTAATAAACATCAATGGTGTAGCTGACAATCTGAAAAGTGTAAAAACTAATGCCAAGCGGCTGCATTTGCCGCAGCGGCGCCGGCCCTGTCCCCCGCAAAGCATGGAAGCTTGCAAGGAAAAAGCCGGCATATTTATAATAGCAAAGCAGGCCGAGACTGACACAGAGCGAGGATATAAATACCGGCCGTGCGATGCTTCTTCCCCTGTACCTGTCAATGACCAGACCGTGCAAATACCCTGAAGCAAGGGAAAGAAACAGCAGCAGGAAGTAAGCGGGTTCCCCGTAAAAATAAAAAAGCAGGCTGGCCGCAAGCAGGACGTGGTTTTTCAGTTTGTCCGGAACCAGGAAATAACAGCCAAGCAGTGGCGGCAGAAAGCAATACAAAAAAACCAGGCCGGCAAATACCATTGCAGTCTCCTTGTCAGGCACTGTATTCTTTTCTTTAGACGGAACAGCACCAGCATTGTTCCCCGCCGTGGCCGGCAAAAAATACACCCCCGCACCGGTGCGGGGGTTTTCTGTCAGGCCGTGAATCAGTCATTTTCCCACTGCAGCAATCTGCGTTCTCCTGTAAGCTCCTGAATCTCACCGATATCCTGGCTCACTTCCAGTACTCCCTTATACTGCCCCTCTGCATTTCTCAGGGCAAAATACTGGATCAGTACTTTCCTGCCTTTGACGGCCAGCCAGAAGCGGGCACGGTCCTGCTTTCCGGACCTGAACGCTTCCACGATTTCCGTAACAACATGTACACTTTCAGGGGGATGGCAATTTTCCACACTCCTGCCGATCACAGCCGGGGAACGCGGGAACAGCCTGTCTTTGGGCCGGGAAAAAAAACGGACTTTATTGTTTTCATCCACATATGTGATGTCAACGGGCAGGGTATTAAGGATCAGCAGCAGCTGTTCAGTATCCAATTCACCGGTTTCCGTCACCAGGCGCAGCCCTTCCGGGGTTGTAACTGCAGCGCTTCTGTCCGCCGCCGGCCGCCTGCCCGGGGCAAGATCAGGTTTTTCAATATAAGGAAAGGGGTACTCCAGGCTTTGCTCCAACATTTCCTGCCACTCTTCCCCGGTGAGAACTTCACTGGCGGCAGGGAAAAGAATCAGATTTTCCTTATAAACCAGTCCCAGCATGGCAAAAACAAGCTTGGCATACTCCATGATGAATTCTTCTTCATCACAACCAGCCTGCAGGAGAGAAATAACCTTTTTCAGCTGTGCCTTTATATCCGAATGCAATTGCCACATAATGGAGAGACCGGCAAACTTCCAGTCCTTTTTCTCCAAAAACGGAAATAAAATATTCTCTTTTTTTTCATAATGGCCGCTGAATTCCTGCAATTCCTGCAGCCGCTGCAACAGTTCATCTTTCCTGTCGGTAAAATAGCCGGGATCTTTGAGCATTTGCTTAATATTTTCAATTTTTTGCTCCAATGCTTCATTTTCCCTGCACAGAAGCTGCAGTAAAACCGCATCGTCAGGCTTTTCCCACCGGTGAGCTGACAGGCTTTTATAAAAAGCATTAATCATCTTGTCCAGGAAAACCAAGATTTCCGAGGCCTCAACCCCCTTTTCCAGCAGGGAGGAGAAAACCTCAAAAGCCTCCTGCGGTGTAACCTGCGCAATGTCATCCTGATACTTTAAATATAATCCTCTTCCGTCTTCCCTGTTTTTCAGGCCCATGGCATATTCAATCAGCCTGTTTACCCTGTTTTTGTCCGTTTGCATACAGCCCTCCACCGTTTTTTTGTTATTGTAACACAGGAGCAGGCTGTTTTGCCATCTTTATGTTCCTCCTGCCGCCACGCCGGCACTGCCCGGCCAAAACTTTGCGCAGGCGCTTTTAGGCGCCCGCCGCTTTTTTACGCCCTTTTTTGCCCTTTTTCTCTTCTGCGGCTGCAGTTTTTTTAGCCATTTCCACTGAAGCTTTCAGCGCTTCCATTAAATCTACCACTTTCCCATCCCGGGGCGCAGCGGGAACGGCTATCTGTTCGCCGGCAATTTTGGCATGAATCATATCCAGCAGTTGCTTCCTGTATTCGTCTTCGTATTTTTCCGGTTCAAATTTGGCTGCCAGGTTTTCGATCAGCTCGCGTGCCATTTTCTTTTCATTGTCGTGCAGTTTAACTTCCCGGTCAAAACCCGGGAGTTGTGCCGGATTTCTGATTTCGTCAGGGTAAAAAATAGTTTCCAGCACCAGCTGCCGCCGGTAACCCCGGATGACAGCCAGTGATTCTTTATTACGGATCACCACTTTGGCCACAGCGATTTTTCCCGTCTCTTCCATGGCTGTGCGCAACAGGGCATATGCTTTTTCCCCCGCCTCCCCCGGGGCCAGATAATAAGTTTTATCAAAATAAATGGGGTCTATTTCCTCCAGGGCGACAAAATCTACAATATCAAGTGTTTTTGTTTGTTCTGAAGGTATTTTCTCCAGGTCTTCCTCGTTAATAATGACAAAGCGGTCTTTTTCATACTCATACCCGCGCACAATTTCTTCCTGTGCAACTTCCTTGCCGCAGGCTGTACAGATACGCTTGTATTTAAGCGGGGCCTGGCAGGTCCGGTGCAGGTAGCGGAATTTGACATCTTTGTGTTCCGTTGCCGGGAACAATTTTACCGGTATACTGACAAGCCCGAAACTGATAGCCCCTTTCCAGATTGTTCTCATTGTTGCCCTCCTTACCCGCTTTTGCGGAAGCAGTAATTATGCCGCGCTATTAGTTTTATTCCAATCAGGGACAATATACAAAAAAGCGCAGCCGGCAGACTGCGCACTTTTAAGAAAGAAAAACTGCAGACAAAGTGCCTGCAGTGTGCTGTTACAAACCAAAAGCAGTATTTACTTTTTGTTTCAGCGGCTCTTTGGCAAGAAAACCGACCTGTGTATCCACCGGCTGACCGTCCTTGAAAAACAACAGGGTGGGAATACTCATCACTTTATAGTTTTCAGCTGTTTTCCTGTTTTTGTCCACATCAATTTTAACAAATTTGACCTGCCCGGCATACTCTTTTGCCAGCTCTTCAAAGACAGGAGCCATCATCCGGCAGGGACCGCACCATGTTGCCCAGAAATCCACCACTACCGGTGTATCGGCTTTCAGCACCTCATCAGCAAATGTGGCTTCACTAATTTCCAAAACATTACCGCTCATGCACAAACCTCCTTTTTTACTTTTTTTCGTCCAGATAACGGCCGGCCATTACCGCGGCAATGGCACCGTCCGCCACTGCGGTCACAACTTGACGCAATAACTTCTGCCGGACATCTCCGGCAGCATAAACACCGGGAACAGATGTCTCCATATTTTCGTTGGCAAGAATATAACCGCTTTCATCAAGTGCAACGCTGTCTCCCAGAAACTCCGTATTTGGCATCAGGCCAACATACATGAATACACCGTCAACCGGCAGGTCCCAAGTCTTATTCTCCCCTTTATTAAGCAGTGTTACACTTTCCACATGGTCCCGGCCGTTTATTTTTTCTATTACTGTATCCAGCAAGAACTCAATTTTGGGGTTGTCTTTTGCCTTTTCCTGCAGAAGACTGATGGCGCGCAACTGGTTGCGCCTGTGTATAATGTAGACTTTCTTGGCGAATTTTGTTAAGTACATTCCTTCTTCCAGCGCCGAGTCACCGCCGCCGACTACCGCCACCACCCGGTCTGTATAAAAGAAACCGTCACAGGTTGCACAATAGGAAACACCTTTCCCTTTCAGTTCTTCTTCACCGGGTGCACCCAGCGGGCGGGAACGTGTTCCCGTTGCCAGCAAAACAGTGCGGCCCCGGAATGTGCCTTCCGTTGTTTCCACAGTTTTTATCTCTCCCTGCAGGGAAACACCTGTTACTGTTGCCAGAGCCATTTCAGTGCCAAATTTACGCGCCTGTGCTTCCAGTTGCTGGCCAAATTCCATGCCGCCAATTCCTTCGGGGAAACCGGGATAATTGTCCAGGTTTTCTGTTGTAGCTATTTGTCCGCCCGAGAGCATGGATTCAATCACCAGCACAGACATCATGGAACGGGAAGCATATACGGCAGCAGCCAATCCGGCCGGTCCGCCCCCGATAATTAAAAGATCATAGATTGTATCCTGACGTGTCATAAAGTACCTCCTCCGCTGAATACAATAACTACATTGTACCAGATGCTACCTGCCATCGCAATGTTTGTTTAACAATCTGTACCAATCTGCACTCATTGTAACAGAATCATTCCCAAAAAGATTACAATCAGCTTACAATCTGCCGGTTACGCCACCAAAAAACCGGCCTCGCGCAATGCGGCGACAATTTCATCCAGTGCCGCGGCCGTGGGCGCTTCGATGGTGTGCAAATGGACGCCTGCCGTCAACACTGCCAGCGGTTGTGCCTGTGAGCGGCCCAGTTGTTTCACAAAATTCTGCACATCACGCCTGCTGGCTATCAGCAAATTACCCCGGATCTCGCCGTAAAGCGGATGTTCCACAATTACATCCAGGATCCTGCCGCCAAGGTCCACTACCAGAGACAGTTCACTGACAATATCTGCACGTGTGTGCCTGCAGGCTACAACTGCCTGAACAGCATCACTTTTTTGCAGTTGTGGCAGCAAGTAGCCCTGCGGTGTGGCCAGTATCCGTTCCCCTGCGGCACGCAGCAGCGCAATATCCTGAACTATGATCTGCCTGCTGACACCGAAGCGGGCGGCCAATTCAGTACCCGTCACCGGCTCTTCAGCTTTTTTCAGTAAATCCAAAATTGCCGCCCTTCTCTGTATAGTCTCCACCGTCTCACCTCTCTTCCCCCTTTTCCGCAGCTTGTGCGCTTTGCTCCCCGGCCAGTGTCAGATCAATTACCAGCTTGTCCTGAACGGAGCCGTCCACGGCGCTCTCCGTATATAGCATTAACTGCAAATCTCTTTCGATTTGCAGGTTGCTGTCAATGTCACAATGCAACAGAAAGCGTTTCCAGTCACCCATGGCAGCAGTACTGTAACCGGAGACAATAACCCTGTTTTTACTGTCTGTCAATTGATAAAGGAAGTTGCCCTCAAAAACATTGGCAACCCCCTCCACGGAAAACCGGCGCTCCACCAGATCACCGGGTGCAGGGTAAAAAACTTTAATGCCGGCAGAACCTGCAGCAATGGGCCGCAGGTAATCCAGATCCAAAAGCTGCGGCACATAAGTTTCCGCTCCTTCTGCCACGAATTCAACCGGCAGTCCGGTGGCGTCTATGCTGTCCAGTACATATGGATATGTTTCTGTTTCCTGCACAATCATATCGTCCGCCGGTTCATGAAACATAACCTGCACTCTGACACGGTCCTCCAATACTTCTGCACCCGTAATTTCCACTTCATATCCGTTGCTTTCTTTTGCGCCATAGGTAACAAGAAAATATTGTTTCCCGTCCAGTTCACGACTCTGTGCCAAAAACATCCCTTTGGAATTTTCCGTCCAGGCGACAAGTTCATCCTCTGTAGTCGGCGGAGCAGGCTCCTGCCCGCTGAAATTATTCTCTTCATTGTTGTTAGTAATGTTGTTGTTGTCAGTAATGCTGTTGTTGCCCTGATTACCGGCAGCATTTTTGCTGCAGCCCGCAAGCAAAACTGCTGCCACAAGCATTGCCACAAGCAGGGCCGCCGCCTTCCTGGCCATAGCCGCACCTCCGTTGATCTGACTTTTTGCGCTTTTATTCTATAATAAATACCACCAAAATGAAAGTGATCCTCCTTTACGCCCAACCGGTTGTGTTACAAATGACCACCCTCTCATTTTCCCGTAACAGTCGCAACGGTAAGTTGTAAAATTAATTGCCGCATATAACAAAAAAAATAGAGACTCATGGCACAACCTCTGATATGTTAAAGG
>JAAYLG010000153.1 GCA_012522075.1 Bacillota bacterium | reverse complement strand
TCTTTTTCCAGGGGCAGGTTTTTTATCTGCGGCAGGTTGGGTGAATCCAAAAGCAGGCGGTTGCGGCTGTCAAAAAAGCCGGCCACACAGATACCGCAGCCCGCAAGATTACGCCGGACCGCACCCGCCCTGTTCAGGGCGGTATGGACAGAATCTGCCAGGCAGGAAAGCAGAGTGTCAGTATCCTCACGTGCCGGGCTTGGCAGTTGTACTCTGGAAAGTATATTTAATTCACTGTCGGCTATGACTGTGTAAATTTTTGTTCCGCCAAGGTCGATGGCGGCAAGAAGTTTGTCAGTCATTTTTTTCTCCTTTTTACCTTTTTTGCCCTGTGCTGATACATTTCTGTACGGAAAGCGACTTTCCTGCCCTGAATCAGTCGGGCGGATGTACTGTGAAAAGGGGATGCCATTAAAAAAAAACGGTTGACTTTTCTTTTTATTTTGTTATGATAAAGATTAAATTACATAACCAAAGCAATGATTGGGAGCACATGGGGTGTCCGAAGCACAGAGAGCCGCCGGGTGGTGCAAGGCGGACTTTGGCCCCGCATGAACTCACCCATGAGCGCCAGCCGAACGGTTTGCAAGTAGGCCTGGCCGTTGCCTGCGTTAAAGGTCAGAGCGGGTTGTGCCTGTATTGGCACGGCTCAATAGAGTGGTACCGCGGGGACCCCTTCGCCTCTATACGGGTGAGGGGGTTTTGATATTTAATGACAACAGCAAGGAGGATTTCTGATGTCGGAAAAGGTTTTTATTTTTGATTCCACACTGCGTGACGGGGAACAAACGCCGGGTGCCCGGCTTAACATGGAGGAAAAACTAAAAATTGCCAAGCAACTGGCCAAGTTAAATGTGGATATCATTGAGTGCGGTTTTCCCGTTTCCTCTCCCGGCGAATTCAGGGCTGTCCAGGTTATTGCCAGGGAAGTAAAAGGGCCTGTTATTGCCGCCCTTTCCCGGGCGCTGCCGGGAGATATTGACGCCTGCTGGGAAGCCATTAAAGAGGCGGAGCGCCCGCGGATTCATGTCTTCCTCGCTTCTTCCCCCATTCATATGCAGTATAAACTGCAGAAAGATCCGGAGACGCTGCTGGCAATGGGGGTTGAGGCGGTGAAATATGCCAAGAGATATTCTGACGATGTGCAGTATTCCCTGGAGGATGCCACACGCAGTGAACTGGATTATATGTGCCGGGTTATTGAAGCTGTTATTAAAGCCGGCGCCACGGTCGTCAACCTGCCGGACACAGTAGGTTATGCCGTGCCGGAACAGTACGGGGAAATGATCAGGAAGATCATGAACCGTGTCCCCAATATTGACAAGGCAACAATCAGTGTCCACTGCCACAACGATCTGGGCCTGGCGGTGATTAATTCGCTGACCGCCGTCCAGAACGGTGCCCGCCAGGTGGAATGCAATATAAACGGCATCGGCGAACGAGCAGGCAATGCCGCCCTGGAAGAAATTGCAGTGGCTATGCTGATCCGCAAAGATTATTACGGGAACTTCCATCACGATTTGAATACCAAGGAGATATATAAAACAAGCCGCCTGGTTTCCAGCCTGATGGGCATCCCCATACCTGTGAACAAAGCCATTATCGGTGTCAACGCCTTCACCCATTCTTCCGGCATCCACCAGGACGGCATTCTGAAAAATATGCAGACTTATGAAATCATCAATGCCGAACTGATTGGCGGCAAAGCCGGCCAGATGTCCCTTACCGCCCGCTCCGGGCGCCATGCGGTCCGCCATGAACTGCAAAAAATGGGCTATACACTGGAAGACAATGAATTTGAAGCCTTTTATGCCCGTTTCCTGGATCTGGCAGACAGGAAAAAAGATGTCCATCCGGAAGATCTGGAAGCTTTAATGGCAGACAGCCTGGCCTACACGGTGCCCACTTTTTCCCTGGAATACCTGCAGACTGTGGGCGGATCCAAAAGTATTCCCGCAGCCGTCGTCAAGCTGAAAAAAGAAGATCAGGTTTATGTGCAGACAGAAACAGGTGCCGGCCCCATTGACGCCGCTTATAACGCCATTGACAAGATTACGGGAATAGAGCCCCGCCTGGAAAAATACAATCTCCGTGGTGTGACCGAGGGGCGCGATGCTTTGGGTGAAGTTTCCGTCATGCTGGAATACCAGGGTAAAACAATAGTCGGTCGCGGCACTTCCACAGACATCATTGAAGCCTCCGTCCGGGCTTATTTAAACGGCATCAATAAACTGCTCGCCCTGCGCACAAACGGCAACGGCACTGCCGGCACAGATTAAGTGCGGTCACGGCAAAACCGGTTAACGGCAAAAGCTGTTAACCGGTTTTCAGTCTCACCTGACCTGTTGTTATTGTCTTATGATGCCTGTTGCGCGCCTTTCCCGGACATGAAAACAGACGCCTAAACGTCGCCTGCATGCTTCTCTTCCTTTTCTTCTGCGGCTTGTGCTCCCTCTCCCTTTTCTGTAAGCGGGAAATAATCGTTTTGCGGGTATGATGCAATTTCATCATGGAAAATTTCCCTGCGATCCCACGGCAACCAGTCGGTCATGGATGTTCACTCCCGGCTTTTTACCCTTAGTCTGTGCCGGAAATGAACAAGTTATGTTACGGCAGAGCCAGAATCTGCCCGGGGTAGACAAGCGTACCTGCCAGGTTGTTGTGACTGCGAATCATGGAAATATAGCTGCGGATATCGGTCCCGTCCGGCAAAAACCTCCCGGCAATGCTCCACAGCGTGTCGCCTTCTGCCACTATGACAGTTTGCCGCACCTCTTTGCTGCCTGCGGCCACGCCGCCGTTAAAGACAGTTATGGCAACAACCAGAAGACAAATCAGCAGCAAGCCGGAAATTCTGCACAATGTTTTTTGTTTTTTGGCCTGCAGCCTGCGCCTGTATGTAAAACCGGAGAGAGTTTTCATCCCATTTACCCCCAAACACTTGTTTGCCTGTAGTATAACACGAACATATGTACGTGTCAATAGTTTTAGTAAAAAAATACGAACGGACGTTTGCCATTCCGGGAAAAAAATGTTATAATGAAGGTAAAGTGAGGTGTTGCACGTGGACGATCTGACGCCAAGGCAAATGCAAATACTTGAATATATCAGGCGTGAAGTCAGGACGAAAAACTACCCGCCTTCCGTTCGTGAAATCGGTGAAGCTGTGGGCCTTTCCTCCAGTTCAACTGTACATGCACATCTGTCCAAACTGGAACAAAAAGGCTTTATCCGGCGCGATCCCACCAAACCACGGGCCATTGAACTGCTTGATGATGATCCTCCCCCCAGTTATGTGCCGGAGGTTGTCCATGTTCCCGTCCTCGGCCAGGTAACTGCAGGCCTGCCGATTCTGGCAGAAGAAAATATTGAAGACTATTTCCCCCTGCCAAAGACGATGGTGCACAGGGATGCAGTTTTCCTGCTCCGTGTCCGGGGTGACAGCATGATTAACGCCGGCATCATCAGCGGCGACTATGTTATTGTCCGCCGGCAGGAAACGGCTGCCAACGGTGAAATTGTGGTCGCCATGCTGGATGGTGAAGCAACTGTCAAACGCTTTTTCAAGGAAAAAGACTACATCCGGCTGCAGCCGGAAAATGACTATTACGAACCTATCCGTTCTCCCCATATCCGGGTAATCGGAAAAGTGATCGGTCTCTTCCGTCATCTTTAGCCGCCGACATTCTGTTATTGTCTGACGGCAAAAAAAGACACCGCCGGGTGTCT
>JAAYLG010000152.1 GCA_012522075.1 Bacillota bacterium | reverse complement strand
GACATTACCGCCCACAACCTCCCCGCTGCAGGAGGTGCTTTCTAATATTGCAGCAATTTTATGTTTAAAAAAGAATTTGGCCTTTAGGTTTTGCTTCCTAAAGGCCATTTTTGTCTACAGTCTGAGGCAGGAGTTTTGCTTTTGCAAAACTCCTGCCTGTTTCTTTGTTGAAGGTGTTTGTTTTAGATGTGGACAGCGGCCGTGAAGGTGCCGTTGACTGCGGTTGAGATGTTGCCCACTTCTTTGGCGTCGCCGACGATGTGGACTTCGGTTTCGGGAGCGCTGTGGCGGAGAGAGTCGATCACATCGTAGAGCGGTACCATACCGACGGACAAGAGGACGGTGTCGCAGGGGAACTCAACCAGTTCGCCTGTCTTCAGGTTGCGGCAGATAACCTTGTCGTCGAGGACTTCTTCGAGGCGAGTCTCCAGGTGGAGCGGAATATTGTACTCTTCAAGCTTGGCCATCAGGTCGCCGACGGCATTGCGGACGCTCTTGCGCAGGTTCATATAGTGAGCTTCGGCATCCGCCAATTCAATTAGGGTGACATCCTTGCCGGCCATGCCGAAATCGATGGCCGCTTCAACGCCGATACTGCCGGCGCCGATGATGACAATTTTATCACCGACGGGTACTTTACCCAGTTCGGCATCCGGAGCCCAATGGACGTGCGGCTTGTCAATGCCGGGGACGTCGGGGATGATGGGTTTGGCTCCCACGGCAATGATAATGGCATCATAAGCGCCCTTGTCCAGGATTTCCTTGGTGGCTTCCGTGTTAAGATAAATCTTGGCAGGGGCTTTTTCAGCCTGGCGGATAAGCCACTTCAGGTAGTCCTGCAAATCGATCTTGAAGGGGGGTGCCGCTGCGCCGATGAGGGAGCCGCCGAGCTGTCCGGTTTTTTCATAGAGGGTTACGTCGTGGCCGCGTTCACAGAGCGCCAGCATGGCCTGGATGCCGGCGGGACCACCGCCGACCACGGCAACTCTTTTCTTGACGGGGGCCTTGGGCACACGGCCGTCTTTAAATTCAAAAACCATATGCAGGTAAGGGTTGACGGCACAGTTGAGAGGCCGCGGCGGGATCAGGCGGCCGGCACAGGCGTCGCAACGCAGACAAGGCCGACGTTCTTCCGGACGGTTAAGAGCATATTTTCTGGGCATCTCGGGGTCGGCCATGAGAGCGCGGCACATAGCTACAAAGTCCGCCCAGCCGTTGCTAATAATTTCTTCCGCCATGTCAAGGTCGACAATGGAACCGACGGCTGAAACCAGCAGGTCGGGATATTTCTCTTTGACCTTGCGTGCATAATGGACGTTAAAGCCTCTGGGCATTAAGTAGTTCTGGCACCAGTTGCGATAATATTTGAAATCAAAATCGCTGTGCAGGCCGGCAGAAACATTGAGGATATCAATGTGGTCTTTCAGGAGGCCAATAAGCTCCAGTGTTTCTTCGAAGTGCATGCCTTCCGGTGCAATTTCATCGGCGGAAATACGGAAATCAATGACAAAATCGGGGCCGCACTTTTCGCGGATGGCTTGGCAGACTTCAATGGCGAAACGTGCCCTGTTTTCCAGCGATCCGCCGTATTCGTCCGTGCGCTTGTTGTAAAGGGGGCTCGTAAACTGGGAAATCAAGTTGCCGTGGCCTCCATGGACAAGGCAGATTTTCATGCCCGCCTGTTTCATGCGATAGGCTGCCATGGCATATTTTTCCACCGTTTCGGCAATTTTTTCGTGTGTCATTTCAATGGCGGGGATGGGATCGCGGCCAAGTTTTTTGGCCCGTGTAATTTCACTGGCTGTGATGATAGGCGATGCACTGTAGGGGGGATGGCCTACAGCTTCAAAAGCCGTATCTTTGCCGTTGTGGTTGATTTCCAGGGAGGCGAGGCATCCGTACTGGGCAGCCATTTCTGTATACCAAGAAAGCGGCAGGATGCATTTGTCGCTGACCAAATCAAGCTGGCAAAGTTCGTCAAAGCATTCGCTGCGGTCAATGGAGGCATTGCCGACGTATATAATGGCGGCGCCCCCGCGGGCAAACGGACGCATCCAGTCCACAAAATCGCGAGTTACATAACCGTCTTGGCTGGCCACATTAGGAGATATTGGTGCCATAATGATACGGTTTTTGATGTCAATTCCTCTGATTCTTATTGGTGAACAAACATGCTTGTACTTTGAACCCATATTGATATACCCTTCCTTTCCAATATTTTTAGCTATCATAATTGTAACATTATTCTAATGATAAAGGCAATGCCTTTCCTGCTTTACGGGGGAGCTGGTGCGCCTGGCCGGCAGGTGGAAAAAAGTGCTTGACAAAAACTCTGCTCTTTGGTTAAATTATCGGTAATATTATAAACGCAATGACAGGGATCCAGTAGGCATGGTCGGTGATTGCAGAGAGCCGGTGGACGCTGCGAACCGGTATCAGGTCCATGTTGAAATTACCCCCTCGAGCGGCGGACCGAAGTTGCAGTAGGCTCCGACGGAGACCCACCGTTACATGAGGGTTAAGGCATAACCCGCAAAAAGGGCGTGCCGAAAAAGAGCGGACTTTGCAAAGTCAATTTGGGTGGTACCGCGGAAACAATTCCGTCCCGAAAAGGGGGGGATTTTGTTTTTGCGGGAGCAGGCAGTACGGTGATGACGGTAGGTAGAACGGTAGGCGGAACGGTAATACTACAGGCAGCAAGGAGGAACGGGTAAATGGTTATTGTGTTGCAGAAAGGCGTAACGGATGAGCAGATTGAGGAAATAGGGGCCCGCTTAAGGCAGGCCGGGCTCGGAGTGCATCTTTCGCAGGGGCACTACCGGACAATAATCGGCGCCATCGGCGATGAAAAGAAGGTGCGGGAGATGGGCCTGGAGGCGCTGTCCTATGTGGAAAAAGTGCTGCCCATTACCAAGCCTTTTAAGCTGGTGAGCAGGGAGTTCCAGGAGGAAGATTCCACATTTGCCGTGGGCGACTGCACCATCGGCGGCAAGCAGCTTGTGATCATGGCCGGCCCCTGTGCCGTGGAAAGTGAGGAGCAGTTGCTGGAAGCGGCGCACGGGGTGAAGGCCGCAGGTGCGCAGGTTTTGCGCGGCGGCGCCTTTAAGCCGCGGACTTCCCCCTATTCCTTCCAGGGGCTGGAGGAAAAAGGACTGAAGCTTCTGGCCAAGGTACGGGAGAAAACGGGACTGCCTATTGTAACGGAAGTGATGGACCAGCACACAGTGGGCCTGGTGGCGGAGTATGCAGATATCCTGCAGGTGGGGGCGCGCAATATGCAGAATTTCTATCTCCTGCGGGAACTGGGCGGGCTGGATAAACCGATCCTGCTGAAAAGAGGCATGTCCGCCACGGTGGAAGAATGGCTGATGGCGGCGGAATACATCGTGTCCGGGGGCAATCACAAAGTGATTCTCTGTGAACGGGGCATCCGCACTTTCGAAACATATACGCGCAACACTCTCGATTTAAGTGCCGTACCCGTGCTGAAACACCTGACACACCTGCCGGTGATTGTGGACCCAAGCCACGGCACGGGCAACTGGCGCTGGGTGCCGGCTATGAGCCGGGCGGCGGTGGCCGCCGGAGCGGACGGGGTGATGGTAGAGGTGCACCCGTGCCCGGAAAAAGCATTGTGTGACGGCGCCCAGTCCCTGACGGTGGAAAAATTTGCCGAGATGTGCCGGCAGCTGGCGGCCGTGGCCGGCGTGTGCGGCAGGACGCTGCCGCAGGTGACGGCATGAAGGCGCTTTTTCAGCGGGTTGCTCTTTTGGGAGTAGGGATGGTGGGCGGGTCGCTCGGCCGGTCAATGCTGGCAAGAGGCATCGCCGGAGAAGTGATCGGCTATGACCATGATCCCGGTGTGCTGCGCCGGGCGCTGGCGCTGGGGGCGGTAACGGGGGCGGCGGAGACGGTCGCATCCGCCGTACGCGGCTGCGAGCTGGTGATACTGGCCGCACCAGTGCTGGCGGCGCAGGAGTTGCTGGCGGAAGCGGCGCCCCACCTTGTTCCGGGCTGTATCGTTACCGATGTCTGCAGCACCAAGGCGGAGATTGCGGAGCGGGCGGCAAAAGTTTTGCCGCCTGCCGTCTCCTTTGTGGGAGGGCATCCCATGGCCGGCTCGGAAAAGCAGGGCGTGGAAGCGCTGGCAGAAAACCTGTTTGAAAATGCCGTTTATGTTTTGTGCGGCGGAGAGGAAGCGGCGCGGGCAAAAGTAAAAGCCCTGGTCCGGGGGCTGGGTGCCCTGCCCGTGGAAATGTCGCCCGAGCGACATGACTATGTGGTGGCGGCCGTCTCTCACCTGCCCCACCTGGCGGCCGTGGCGCTGACCAACACGGTGGCCGGCCTGCAGGAGGCGGAGGAGTTCCTGGCACTGGCGGCCGGCGGCTTCCGGGATACGACGCGCATTGCCATGGGCAGCCCGCAGGTGTGGCTGGAGATCTGCCTGTCCAACAGAAAGCAGCTTCTTTTAATGTTGGAAAAGCTGGCACAGGAGGTGGACGCCGTCCATAAGCTGCTTAAGGCTAAAGATGCGGAAGGGTTGTTGTCTTATTTCCGCGCGGCCGGGGAATTTCGTCGCAAAGTACCTGTCGGAGGGAAGGGAATGGCTGAATGCCGCCGGGCGGCGGAGGTACTGGCGGCTGCCAATTACCGTGTGGAAGTGCAGGAGGGGTAAGGATGGAATTGGTTGTGGAGGCAAAAGGCGCCCTGCGGGGGGAGATTACCGTGCCCGGCGACAAGTCTATTTCCCACCGCGCCGCCATCCTGGGGGCGCTGGCGGAAGGGGAGACCGTTATTACCGGTTTTTTACCCGGAGCAGACTGCCTGGCAACAGTCCGCTGCCTGCAGCAGCTGGGAGTGGAAATTGCAGTGGACGGCGGCGAGCTGCAGGTAAAAGGCGCGGGACTTTATGGCCTTAAGGAGCCGGACAATGTGCTTGACTGCGGCAACTCGGGGACAACGGCCAGGCTGCTTTTGGGGGTGCTTGCAGGACAGCCGTTTTTTTCCCTCCTGACAGGGGATGCATCCTTGCGCAGGCGCCCCAAGGGAAGAGTGCCCAAACCGCTGCAGGAGATGGGCGCCCGCTTCTTTGGGCGGCAGGGAGGAAACCTGCTGCCGCTGGCGGTACAAGGCGGGTCCCTGTCGGCGGTAAAATATAAAACTCCGGTTGCCAGCGCCCAGCTGAAATCGGCCATTCTGCTGGCCGGCCTTTTTGCAGAGGGAGAAACGGTTGTTACTGAACCGGAGCAAAGCCGGGACCATACCGAAAGAATGCTTGCCGCTTTCGGGGCGGAGCTTGGTGTTGGCGGCACTACCGTCAGGCTTGTAGGCAGGCCAAGGTTGAAGGGGCGGGCAATTACCGTCCCGGGTGACATCTCTTCAGCCGCCTTTTTCCTGGTGGCCGCCGCCATTGTTCCCGGCTCCGAAGTTCTGGTGCGCAATGTGGGGGTAAACCCAACCCGTACCGGCATTCTCGATGTACTCCGGCGGATGGGGGCTCGGGTGGATGTATTGCATTCCCGCAGCTTCGGGGAGGAGCCGGTGGCCGACCTTCTGGTTCGTCCGGGAAAGCTACGGGGCGTGGAGATCGGCGGACCGCTTATTCCCAGGTTGATCGATGAACTGCCCGTGCTGGCCGTGGCGGCGCTCTTTGCCGCGGGGCGGACGGTGGTGCGGGATGCGCGGGAACTGCGGGTGAAAGAAACGGACAGGATTGCAGCCGTGGCAGAGGAGCTGGCAAAAATCGGCGGTGTTGTTGCCACTACGGAGGACGGTTTTATTATTGAAGGCGGCCAGCGGTTGGCGGGGGGTTGTGCCGACAGCCGGCATGATCACCGCATGGCCATGGCGCTGGCAGTGGCGGGACTGCGGGCAAACGCACCTGTCTGTATTGACAATGCGGAATGTGTGAACGTATCTTTTCCCGACTTTGCCGCCACGCTTGCCCGGCTCCAAGAGTAGGAATTAGAGCCACAGCATTTGACTGTGGTTTTATTGTTTCAGCCAGCGGGGGAAAGATATAAAACATAGCGTTTTTAGCGCTTTGGCCTGAGGGAAAAGGATTGGGGCAAATTTTGTGGAATAAAGAGGAAAGAAAAACAGAGAATTAGGCTACAGGGAGAAAAGCATGCTGAAAGAATACACTCTAGCCAGGGAAGAAGGATTTTGCCACGATTATCTGCATGGCGAGCCGCAGGCGGTAAAATTTCTCGCAGGGCATTTCCGGGAGGAGGGAGTTTTTGCAGCCAAAAGCGAAGCGGTAACCGCGGCTTACGGCCGGGATCGCACAAAACTGGCGGAACTATTGCTTGCTTATAACCGTGCAGCCGGATGTACAGAAGAAACAGAAAAACAGATAAAAAAGCTTCTGGACCCGCGGGCGGTGGCGGTGCTCTGCGGGCAGCAGGCAGGCTTGCTTACCGGGCCGCTTTATACTGTTTACAAAGCACTGGCTGCGGTCAAACTGGCGGCCAAGCTGGAAAAAGAACTGGAGCGACCGGTGGTGCCCGTCTTCTGGGTAGCTTCGGAAGATCATGACTTTTCCGAGGCAAATCATTGTTATGTCCTGGGACGGGACAAAAGGCCGCAGAAAGTGGAGCTGCCGCTTGTCCACAAAGGCGAGCCGGTGGGCAGGCTGAAACTCACGGCGGAAGCAGGGCGGGCGGTGCTGGAGCGGCTACGGGAAGTGCTGCCGCAGACTGAATTTGTGCCCGGCCTGCTTGCCTGGCTGGAAGAAAGCTTGCATCCATCCGCCACTCCGGCGGACTGGTTTGCACGCCTGCTGCTGAAACTTGCCGGCCCGAAGGGGCTGGTGCTGTTTGATCCGCTGCTGGAGGCGGGACGGCACCTGGCGGCTCCGCTGCTGGCGGAAGCAGTGAGGAAACGGGCGGCGCTGGAAGAGGCGCTGCTGCGACGGGAGGCGGAGCTAAAAGCTTGCGGCTACTAGTTGCAGGTTGAGCGGGAAAAGGGCGCTACACCGCTGATGATAATCCGGGAGAAACGCTCCGCCCTCTTTTACAGGAACGGCTGCTTTCGGACACGTGACGGGAGGCATGTTTTCCGGGAAGAGGAACTGTTCGCCCTGGCACTGGCGGAGCCGGAAAAAGTAAGTGCCAACGTGCTTTTGCGCCCCCTGGTGCAGGATTATCTTTTCCCCACTGCGGCCGTGGTGCTGGGACCCGGCGAAATTGCCTATTATGCCCAGGCTCTGGCCCTTTATCCCGTGCTGGGACTGGTGCCGCCGGTGATCGTGCCGCGACCGGGGCTGACTGTGCTTGAGCCGCGCCTGGTGCGCTACATTAAGCGTTATCATGTGCCGGAAGATGCGCTGCTGCAGGAGCAGGACCTTGCCGCCTACAGGGAGCAAATGCTGCGCCGGACAGGCGGGGTGGATCCGCAGGCAATCTTTGCGCGGCTGAGGCGGCGCCTGGCAGACGAATACAAGGAAATCAGGGAGGATTTAAGCTGCCTGAACCCTCAGCTGGAGGAACTGACGGACAAAAATTTGCAGTTGCTTTACAAGCAGATAGCATATCTGCAGGAGAGGGCGGAAGCTGAACTGAAGCGGAAAAATGAGGTAATGCTGCGCCACTTATCTCTGCTGGCGGAAGCCGTCATACCCTTTTCCCGGCCACAGGAGCGTGTGCTGAATATCTGCACCTATCTGGCCAGATACGGCCCGCAATGGTGGCAAAAGCTGGCGGAAGAATTTCCGGTGGAGGGCATCCATTATTTCTATTATCCGGAATAAAAAAAGCTAGAAAGGATGGCAGCAATGCAGCTTGATATTCTCGCTTTTGGCCCCCATCCAGACGACGTGGAGATCGGCATCGGGGGGACACTGATTAAGCATGCCCGCTTGGGCTATAAAATCGGCATTGTGGACTTGACGGCCGGCGAGGCGGGGACAAACGGCACACCCGAGACCCGGCGCCGGGAGTCGCTGGCGGCGGCGGAAATTATGGGTGCGGCCGTACGTGACTGTCTGGGATTGCCCGATGCCCGCCTGGAAGTAACTGAAACAATGCTTGTCCCTGTTATAGAGATTATCCGCCGTTACCGGCCGCTGATTGTCCTGGGGCCGCTGAGCCGGGACGGACACCCTGATCATCAGCGGGCGGAGCAATTGGTTTTGGCTGCAGCCCACAAGGCAGGTTTGCGGAAATACCCGGCCAGCGGGGAAAGTTTCCGCCCGCCCGTAGTGCTGCAATATCTGCTTGGCAGTTACAGGAAGCCGGACTTGGTAGTTGACATCTCCCCGTATTATGAAGAGAAGATGCGTGCCATTGCAGCACACAAAAGCCAGTTTGAGGCGCGCGGCAACGTAGAGACCTATGTTAATGATCCGGCCTTTTTGTATGCTGTCCGGGCGCGTGACATGTTTTGCGGGTCGCTGATCCAGGTTGCGTACGGTGAAGCAATTTTTACAGACCGGCAGCTTGCCATTGACGACCTGCTGAGCCTGCAGGGGCCGAAAAGAATGAGCGAGGAAAGGCGGCGGGTGTAAAGATGAAGATAGGCATCATTTGTTATCCTTCACATGGCGGCAGCGGTGTGGTGGCCACGGAACTGGGCATGGAATTGGCCAAACGCGGCCATGTTGTCCATTTTATTTCCTATCAGCAGCCCTTCCGCCTGGATCGCTTTCAGCAGAATGTTTTCTACCATGAAGTGGAGATGCTGGCTTATCCCGTTTTTAAGTACCCCCCCTATACCCTGGCGCTCATCAACACTATTGCGGAGCTGGCGGAAAGGGAGGGTCTGGAGATCCTTCATGCCCATTATGCCATTCCCCACTCTTTCTGTGCTCTGGTAGCGCGGGAAATCCTGGGCGCAAAAAAGCCGCGGGTGGTAACAACACTGCATGGCACGGATATTACGCTGGTGGGCAATGACCCTTCTTTTCAACGCATCACCCGTTTTTGTATTGAAAAAAGCGACGGCGTTACTGCCGTCTCCAAGAGCTTGCGCAATGATACATATAAAATTTTTGCCGTCAACAGGCAGATTACGACTATCTATAATTTTGTCAATACGCGCCGCGTTTTCCGGATGCCGGGAACGCGGGAAGAAGTGGGATGTCCTGCCGGCAAGTGCCGCGTGTTGGCTCATGTTTCCAATTTCCGGCCTGTCAAGCGCATTCCGGACGTGATTAAAATTTTTGCCCGGGTGCGCAGCCGGATGCGGGCCAAACTGCTGCTTGTGGGAGACGGGCTGCAGCGCCGGGAAGCACAGGAGCTGGCCGACAAGCTGCAGTTGACGGAAGATATTGTATTTATGGGCACCCAGGACAATGTGGTACCCATCCTCTCGGCGGCCGATCTCTTTTTACTGCCGTCGGAAAAGGAAAGTTTCGGACTTGGCGCCCTGGAGGCCATGGCCTGCAATGTCCCTGTCATTGCCGCCCGGACAGGAGGTATCCCGGAAGTGGTGGTGCACGGGGAAACGGGTTATCTTGCCCCGGTAGGCGATGTGGAAAGCATGGCTCGTTATGCCATTGAGCTGCTGTCGTCGGAGGAAAAGCTGCGGCAAATGGGGGAAGCGGCGCGCAGGCGCGCAGAAGAGTATTTTGACAGTGAAATCATTGTGCCGCAGTATGAAGCTTTTTACGAAGATGTTTTGCGACAGCCGCTGCAATGAAAATGGCGGAAACGTGAAATTTGGGATTGACAGTGAGATGAGGGAGTGTTATACTTTAATGCGTTATCACTTTAACGTATTAAAGAAGGTGGCGGCATGAATGAAATTTTAAAACGTTTACTGACGCCGGAAGGCGTCCGGGACCTTCTGCCCGACCTTGCCGGGCAGAAAAGGAAGCTGGAGGAACTGATGCAGGAAATTTTCAGCCGCTGGGGATACCGGGAGGTGTCCACACCGGCTTTTGAGTATAGTGTCAATTTTGACACTGAAATGAAAACAGACCTGGAGGAAAATCTTTACCGCTTCCCCGACGAGCGGGGCCGGACACTGGTTTTGCGGCCCGATTTTACATTGCCGCTGGCCCGTGTGGCGGCCACGCACCTTGCCAAGGAGGCAAAACCTTTACGCCTCTGTTACGGCGGCAGCATTTTTCGCTATGCCGGCGGCCTGCAGGGCAAACAGCGGGAGCTGACACAGGCCGGGGTGGAATTGCTGGGAACCGGTAATGCCGAAAGCGATGCGGAAATTGTTGCCCTGGCGGCAGAGGTGCTGCAGGCTGCAGGCCTTTTGGATTTTACCCTCTGCCTGGGCAATGTAGGCTTTCTTGACAACCTGCTTGCGGCTTACGGCTTCGCGCCGGAGGATGGAGAAAAAATAAAGCATTTTTTCAGTAAAAAGGATTTTGTATCCCTGCGGGAACTGGTGCAGTCACTGCCGCTGGCCAAGGATGCCGTCGAAGCCGTCCTGGCGGTGCCGGGCCTGCGCGGCGGCGCTGAAGTGCTGGAGGAGGCACGGAAACTGTTGCCGCCCGGCGCGGACAAGACACCGCTGGCAACTTTGGAGGGCATTTGGGCGGTGCTGGCCGATTACGGCGTCAGCCGCTTTGTGACGCTGGATTTGGGTATGGTGCGGATGTTGAATTATTACACCGGTATGGTCTTTGAGGGGTATACCGTCGGGCTTGGCTACCCCCTCTGCGGCGGCGGCCGCTATGACCAGCTGCTGGTGAATTTCGGTCTTGATCTGCCTGCAGTGGGGTTTGCCGTCAGTGTAGACCATTTGCTGACGGTGCTTGAGCGGCGGAAGCTGTTGCCGGAACGGAAAACCCTGCTGTATTTGGCCTATGGTGCAGGCAGCCGGGCGGCCGCCCTGGCGGCGGCACGACAGTTGCGCAAAAATGGGGAGAATGTGGTGGTATCAGTGCAAGAAAGTACGGCGGAAGAGGCGGCCCGGCAGGCCCGGGCCTGCGGAGCTTTACGCCTGCTGTATTGCCACGGGGGCAAATGTTCGGAAACGACCCTGGACAATAAAGGGGGCGGAAAAGATGCTGCTGTCAAATGATTGGCTGACCGTCGCCTTGGCCAAGGGGCGTATCCTGGAACCTGCACTGGAGCTGTTTGCCGCAGCCGGTATTCATACCGGCCGGATCCGGGAAGAATCGCGCAAACTTATTTTTACCTTGGAAGAGGAAAAACTGCGCTTTGTCCTGGCCAAGCCGACAGACATTCCCACTTATGTGGAATACGGGGCGGCGGACCTGGGAGTGGTGGGCAAGGATGTGTTGCTTGAAGCGGAAAAGGAATTATATGAGCTTTTGGATTTGCGCCTGGGGGCGTGCCGCCTGTCCGTAGCCTGCCGGGCCGGGAGCAAAGGTTTTACCGGCGGCTACGTGGCCACAAAGTACCCGCGCATTGCAGAACGCTATTTCCAGGGGCAGGGCAAGCAGTTTGAAGTAATTAAACTGCACGGTTCCGTGGAACTGGCGCCTCTCCTGCAGCTGGCCGATGTGATTGTAGACCTGGTTTCCACCGGCAAAACATTGGCGGAGAACAACCTGGTGGAAACGGAAGTCATTGCCCACATTACAACGCGCCTGGTGGCCAATCCCGGCAGCTACCAGGTGAAAGGAAAGCGGGTCATGGAACTTGCGGAACGGCTCCAGGCCGTGCTGGAGCGAAAGGTGGTTAAGCCATGATCAGGGTCTATACTAATAAGAAAAGCTTTCTCGCACAGTACAAGCGCCGCACTTTGGCCGATCACCCCGAGGCGCTGGCATCCGTGCGGGAAATACTGAAAGCGGTGCGTGAGCGGGGGGATGCGGCCGTGTTTGCTTATACGGAGCGGTATGACGGGGTTGCACTAACGTCGCTTGCCGTGACGGAAGCTGAATATGCGGCGGCGGAAAGCCTGGTGGAGCAGGAGGTGGCGGATGCCCTAAAGGAGGCGGCGGAAAACATCCGCTCGTTTCATGCCCGGCAGCTGCGCAATTCCTGGCTGGAATACGGGGAAGACGGCAGCCTCCGGGGTCAGCGCATCATCCCCCTGGAGGCGGTCGGCGCCTATGTGCCGGGCGGCTCGGCCGCCTACCCGTCGTCCGTGCTGATGACTGTCATCCCGGCCCGTGTGGCCGGTGTGAAAAGAGTGGTGCTGGCAACCCCGCCGCAGCGCGACGGGTCGGTAAATCCCTACACGCTGCTGGCGGCAAAAATTGCCGGGGCGGATGCTGTTTACAAGTGCGGCGGCGCCCAGGCAATCGCCGCCCTGGCGTACGGGACGGAAAGCATTCCTGCGGTGGACAAAATCGTGGGCCCGGGAAATCTGTTTGTGACCCTGGCCAAGCGAGAAGTGGCGGGGCAGGTGGGGATTGACATGCTTGCCGGCCCCAGTGAAATCCTGGTGGTGGCGGACGAAACGGCCAGGGCGGATTTTGTGGCCTGCGACCTGCTTTCCCAGGCGGAACATGATCCACTGGCGGCGGCTTACTGTGTTATCACTTCCGCCACACTCTTGGCAGCGCTTCCGGCCGAGCTGGAAAGGCAGTGCGCAGATCTTGCACGCAGTGCGGTGGCCAAACAGTCCCTTGCGGACAACGGGGCGGTGGTAAAAGTGGAGTCCCTGAACGAGGCAGTGGAAGTGGCCAACCTGTTGGCTCCGGAACACCTGGAGCTGCAGGTGGCGGACCCCTGGGCTTTGCTTGCCGGCATCCGGCATGCGGGCGCCGTTTTTCTCGGAGCGTACACGCCGGAACCGGTGGGAGACTACTGGGCGGGGCCCAACCATGTCCTGCCCACGTCGGGAGCAGGGCGCCATGCTTCCGTCCTGTCGGTAGATGATTTTGTCAAGCGCAGCAGCGTGCTGTATTACCCGCCGGCCGTCCTCTTGCGGCAGGCGGCAAAAATCGAGGCGCTGGCCGCGGCGGAAGGGCTGACAGCCCACGGCCGGGCGGTGGCCATAAGGAGGGAGGAACTTGAGCGGCAGAACAGCTAGTGTCAGCCGCAAGACGGCGGAAACAAGCGTGGAGCTGCACCTGGCAGTGGACGGGGAGGGACAGGCCAGGCTCTCCTGTGGGGTGCCTTTTTTGGAGCATATGCTAACGCTTTTTTGCCAGCATGGTTTTTTTGACATCAGCCTGGCGGCGGAAGGAGACCTCCCTGTGGACGCCCACCACCTGGTGGAAGATATCGGCCTGGTGCTGGGGGAGGCATTCAGCAAGGCGCTGGGCGACAAGGCGGGCATTGGACGCTTTGGCTCAGCCCTTCTGCCCATGGATGATGCCTTGGTCATGGTGGCTGTGGATTTTTCAGGCCGGCCTTACCTGGCTTATGACCTGTTGCTGCCGGCCGCGCGCCTGGGTACTTTTGAAACGGAACTGGTGGAGGAGTTTTTACGCGCTTTTGTCAATAAGGCGGGCTGTACGCTGCATGTACGGTTGCTCGCGGGGTGCAATACCCACCATATTATAGAGGCCTTGTTTAAGGGGCTGGGGCGGGCGCTGGACGCAGCAACGGCCATTGACCCCAGGGTGAAGGGGATCCCCTCCACAAAAGGATTATTGTAGTAAAACCTAGCGGATTCGCAGGATTAATATCCCAGCTGTGGAATATACTAAGGGAGGCTTTTGCCATGGTGATTATTCCCGCTATTGATATACGGGGCGGGCGCTGTGTACGCCTGGTCCGTGGTGAAAAAGAAAGGGAAACTGTCTATGCCGACGATCCGGTGACCGTTGCGTGCGAGTTTGCCGCGGCCGGGGCAAAACGCCTGCATGTGGTGGACCTGGACGGCGCTTTTGCCGGGCAAATGCAAAATGGCGGACTGATTGCCGGGATTGTGCAAGCCGTCAAAATCCCGGTCCAGGTGGGCGGGGGCATCCGTACACGGCAGGCGGCTGAAGCATTGCTGGACTGCGGAGTGTCCCGGGTTATACTGGGGACGGCGGCAGTCACTGACCCGCAGCTGGTGTCGGACCTGTGTACACGCTACTCCGGCCGGATTATGGCAGGAATTGATGCCAGAGACGGAATGGTAGCCATCCGCGGCTGGGTGGAAGAAGCGGATCTAACGGCTATGGAGTTGGCCCGGCGGTTGGCGGATCTGGGCATTACGGAAATAGTTTATACCGATATTTTACGGGACGGGACGCTGACCGGCCCCAACCTGAAGGCTTTGCGGGAGATGGCGACATCCGTACCGGTGGAGGTTATTGCTTCCGGCGGCATTTCTTCCCTGGAAGACATCAGGCAATTGCTGCCGCTTAGGCGGTTGGGGGTTAAAGGCGTAATTATCGGCCAAGCGTTTTATACCGGTAAAATCAGCCTGCCGGAGGCGTTGGCCTTGACGGAGGAAATGTGAGAATGACAACAAGGATAAAAAGAATTATACCTTGCCTGGACGTCAAAGCGGGGCGCGTGGTGAAAGGGACACAGTTTGTCAACCTCCGGGATGCGGGAGACCCGGTGGAACTGGCACTCTACTACGATCAGGCCGATGCGGATGAACTGGTATTTTTGGATATAACAGCTTCCGACGAAGGAAGAAGAACCATGCTTGATGTTGTCCGGCGGACGGCGGAGCAGGTTTCCATCCCCTTTATTGTGGGCGGCGGCATCAATGATGCGGAGCAGATCCGCCTGCTGCTGGCGGCCGGGGCGGACAAAGTATCGCTGAATACTGCTGCCATCCTTAGGCCGGAACTAATTAGGGAAGGCGCCATGCGTTTCGGTCCGCAATGCATGGTCCTGGCCATAGATGCCAAATGGAATGACAATATGGGAACCTGGGAGGTTTATACCCACGGCGGCAAGAGACCTACTGGGAAAGCCGCCGTTGACTGGGCTGCGGCAGGGGAACGCCTTGGCGCCGGTGAAATTCTCCTTACCAGCATAGACTGTGACGGGAAAAAAGACGGCTATGACTTGTCGCTGACAAAGGCCGTGGCGGAGTGCGTGGGCATTCCGGTAATCGCCTCGGGCGGAGCGGGCAAGATTTCGCATTTTTATGATGTTCTGACCGCTGGCGGGGCGGATGCGGCCCTGGCGGCTTCTGTTTTCCATTACGGCGAATTTACCGTGGCTGAAGTAAAAGCATATCTGGCGGAACGGGGGGTGGCGGTGCGCCGTGACCGGGCTGAGATTTGACCGGGACGGTTTAATTCCTGCCATTGTCCAGGATGTACACAGCAGGCAGGTTTTAATGCTTGCCTATATGAACGAGGAGTCGCTGCAAAAAACACTTGCCACCGGGCAGACATGGTTTTATTCCCGCAGCAGGCAGGAGTTATGGCATAAAGGGGCCACCTCCGGCCATATGCAGGAGGTGAAGCGCATTACCTACGACTGCGACGGTGATGCGTTACTTTTGGAGGTGGAGCAGACAGGCGGCGCCTGCCATACGGGGACGGTCAGCTGTTTTTTCCATACCCTTGCGGAAATCGGGGAAGTGCCGCAGGAAAACTTTCTTTTTGTGCTGGAAAATATTATTGCCGAACAAAAAATAAACCGGCCCACCGGTTCATATACAGCTAAACTTTTTACGGGCGGCTTGGACCGGATCCTGAAAAAAATCGGCGAAGAGGCGGGTGAAGTAATAATTGCCGCCAAGAACCGGGACCGTGGCGAATTAATTTATGAAAGCGGTGATTTATTGTTCCACCTGCTTGTTCTTTTGGCGGAAAAAGGGATTACACTGGCGGAAGTGGTTGCGGAATTGGCACGACGTCATGGGCGGGGCCGCCAAAGCAGGGAAGAACGGCCATGATCGTTGATTATCATCTCCATACATCCCGCTGCGGCCATGCCACAGGCACCATGGCAGAATATGCGGCAGCAGCGGAAAAGCAAGGTATTGCGGAAATAGGTTTTGCCGACCATTTCCCCCTGGAGCTTTTGGGTTTTACACCGCAGCACCGTGTCAACATGCCGCCTGAGGAATTGGACAAGTATGTAGCTGAAGTAAGAAGGCTGCAGTCCCGTCTTTCTATTCCGGTCCGCCTTGGGGCGGAAGTGGACTATCTGCCGGGCAGGGAAAAGGAAACGGCCGCCGCCCTGGCGCGCCATGACTTTGATTATTGTATCGGTTCCGTGCATTTCCTGGACGGCTGGGATTTTACCCATCCCAAAGAAGTTAAGCGTTATGCGAAACTTGATATTGATGAGCTTTACGAACACTATTTTGCGCTGATCCGGGATATGGCTGCCAGCGGGCTTTTTGACATTGTGGGACACTTGGATGTGGTTAAAAAATTTGCCCACTTTCCGCGTCATGACTGGTCGTCCGTTGTGGAGGCAACCTGTCGGGAAATCAAGAAGGCCGATTTATGTGTAGAAGTAAACACGGCGGGTTGGCGTGCAGCCGTCAAGGAGGCTTATCCGGGAGTAATGCTTTTAAGAAAATGCCTTGAGCTTGGCATCCCTGTCACACTGGGATCGGACGCCCACAGTCCAAAAGAGGTGGGCAGCGGATTGCGGCGTGCCGTCCTGCTTCTTGCCAGGCTTGGCTTTCGGGAAATTGCCACTTTCTGCAGCCGAAGGCGTATTATGCGTCCCCTGTTCCCACTGTAACCCGCATGTCACGGCTCTACCCGCGGCAGTTTAATTAGTTCTCAATAAAAAAGGAAGATTAAAATTTAAAAGGTAGGGGTTATTTACATGAAGCTGTCAACGAAAGGCCGTTACGGTATAAGGGCGATGTTTGACCTGGCGTTGTACGGAGGAGAGAATGCCATAACCTTAAAAAGCGTTGCCCAGCGCGAACATATCTCGGAAAAATACTTGGAACACCTATTCTCCAGCCTCAAAAAAGCCGGCCTTATTCACAGCGTGCGCGGCGCCCAGGGTGGGTATCGCCTCGCCCGCCCGGCGTCGGAAATCACCATAGGCGACATTATCCGTGTTCTGGAAGGACCTGTTGCTCCCACGGACTGTGTAATTGAAGAAAACGGCGATGCCGTCTGTGAGCGGTCTAATGATTGTGTGATGCGTACTATCTGGCGCCGTGTGCGTGACGCCGTCAATGAAATTTTAGACGGCATCACACTGGAAGAAATCGTGGAAGAACAACGCAAACTAACAGGTGAAGGCTACATGTATTACATTTAAAGGTCAGGTTGGGACTTATAGCCCTTCTTCATGAGGAACAGGCAAACATAGCCGGTTTGGGAAGTTTCTGCCTGACCGTGCTTTTTACTTTTTCATCGACGTGATGCAGAGAAATAACGGCAACGGGAAAACTAGCGGATGATAGGGTGAGAGTCACTGATGAGCAAGTTTGACAGTACCCGCCCGACCACGAGGGTGGTAAAGACATGTGCAGGCGACGTGCAGTTGGCTTATACGGAGCACGGTCTGTACGCGCTGGAGCTGCCGGGTGCGCGGCCCGCTGGGGGCAAGGTGGCCGGTGTGGAGGACCCGCCCTGGCTGCAGAAACTGGCTTTGGACCTGGCTGCCTATTTCCGCGGGGAAGCGGTTCAATTCTCCTGCCCGCTGGATGAAAGCGGCTATCCGCCTTTTATCCTAAAAATTTTGCGGGAGGCGGCGAAAATCCCCTACGGCCACCGGACAAGCTACGGAGAGCTGGCGGCACAAGCAGGGTCCCCCCGCGCCGCCCGGGCGGTAGGGCAGGCCATGGTGCGCAATCGCACCCCCCTGGTGATACCGTGCCACAGAGTGCTCTGCAGTGACGGCACCCTGGGAGGCTTTGGCTATGGCCTGCCGTGGAAAGAGAGGCTGCTTAACCTGGAAGGCATTAAGTGGGAGGTAAAACGATGCAAATAGACCCCGTTGCTTTTCGTCTCTTTGGCATTGATATTTACTGGTATGGTATTATGATCAGCCTGGGCATGCTGGCGGGGGTTTGGGTTGGCATAAAGCGAACAAAATATTACGGTATCAGTGAAGATGAGTTGTTTAGTTTCGCACTCTTTGCCGTTCCCACAGCCGTAGTTTGCACCCGCCTGGCATTTGTGGTGGCCAATTGGCACCTCTTTGCCGGCAACTGGCGAGATATTTTTAACTTGCGGCAGGGAGGCCTTGCCATTCATGGCGGGATTATCGGCGGCATCCTGGCCTGCCTGATTTTCACAAAGGTGAAAAAAATCAGTTTCTGGCGACTGGCCGACCTTTGCGCGCCGGCGCTTATTATCGGCCAAGCCATCGGCCGCTGGGGGAATTTTTTTAACCAGGAAGCTTACGGCATCCCCACCGACCTGCCGTGGGCCATGTTTATTGACGGCGCTTACCGCCACCCCATCTTCCTGTATGAATCGCTCTGGAACCTCCTGGTTTTTGCTTATTTAATCTACGTGACAAAAAAAGAAACAGCATCGGGCGGTATTTTTGCCCGCTACTTGATCGGTTATTCCCTCGGCCGCTTTTTTATTGAGGGAGTACGGGCTGATACTTTGTTTTGGGGGAGCCTGCGGGCCGGCCAGGTAGTCAGCGTTATTTTAATTGCAGTCGGCCTCGCGGTATTGTGGTGGCGGAAGCGTTACGGACGGGAAGACCGGAAGGGAGAGGCTTAAAATGCGTTTTCTGACGGCGGGGGAGTCCCATGGCCCCGCCCTGACGGCAGTGATTGAGGGCCTGCCCGCCCAGCTGCCGCTGACGGAAGAGGCCATTAACTATGAACTGGCCCGCAGGCAGCGGGGGTACGGCCGCGGCGGGCGGATGCAGATTGAACAGGACAGGGCGGAAGTACTGTCAGGCGTGCGTTTCGGGCGTACCTTGGGCACGCCGCTGACACTTTTGATTCGCAACATAGATTATGCCAACTGGCAGGAAATCATGGCTCCCTTTGGCCGGAAGCCGGAAAGAGCGGCAATAATTACGCAGCCCCGGCCGGGACATGCCGATTTGGCCGGGGCGCTTAAATACGGTTTTACCGATCTCCGGTGCGTTCTGGAGCGGGCCAGCGCCAGGGAGACGGCCGCCCGGGTGGCTGTCGGCGCGGTGGCCAAGGCGCTGCTTGCTGCATTTTGTATAGAGGTTTACTCCTATGTGGAGGCTGTCGGGGAGGTGGCGGCACCGCCCCTTGAACCTGCCGCCCTGAAGGCGCTTGCCGGGCAGATTGAAAAGTCGCCCGTGCGCTGCCATGATGCGCAGGCGGAAGCAAAGATGCTTGCCGCCATCGAGGCGGCCAAAAGCGCGGGCGATTCCCTGGGCGGCATTTTTGTAGTGGTGGCCCTGGGGGTGCCCGTGGGGCTTGGCAGTCACGTGCAGTGGGACCGCAAGCTGGACGGGCGGCTGGCGGCTGCCTTGATGAGCATCCAGGCCGTTAAAGGAGTGGAAATCGGCGCCGGTTTTACCGCGGCGGCCCGCCCCGGCTCTCTTGTGCATGATGAAATCTTCTGGCAGCCGGAGCGGGGTTATTTCCGCAAAACGAACAATGCGGGCGGCCTGGAAGGGGGCATCAGCAACGGCGAACCCATTGTCTGCCGTGCGGCCATGAAAGCGATTCCCACTTTATCCAAACCGCTGGCCAGCGTCAATATGCAGGACCACACCCCGTATTCCGCCGCTGTGGAACGTTCGGATACATGCGCCGTACCGGCGGCTGCGGTGGTGGGCGAGGCGGCGGTGGCATGGGAGCTGGCGGTTGCCCTTAAGGAAAAACTGGGAGGAGATTCCCTGCCGGAAATGCTGGCCAATTACGAAACCTACAGGAAATACCTGTCTACGCGATAGGAGGCCGGATATGGAAACAATTACTGTACCGCTTGGGAAACGTTCCTACGAGATCAGGATCGGCCATGATTTTGAGCCTTTCCCCGACCTTGTCAGGAGCATCCTGCCGGCAGGCAAAGCTCTTTTGGTCAGTGATGAAAATGTTTACCCCCTCTATGGCACTACGGTACTTTCCCTGCTGGAACAGGCAGGCTTCCATGTTACTCCGGTCGTGATTCCCGCCGGTGAGAAGAGCAAAACTTTGGTGCAGGCGGATGCGCTGTATACGTCGGCCATCAGCGCCAATCTTGACCGCAGCAGCGCAGTTTTTGCCCTGGGAGGCGGCGTGGTGGGAGATTTGGCCGGCTTTGTTGCCGCTACCTACTTGCGCGGAGTGCCCTTTGTCCAGCTGCCCACAACTCTTTTAAGCCAGGTGGACAGCAGCGTGGGCGGCAAGGTGGCGATCAATCACCGCCTGGGGAAAAACTTGATCGGTGCATTTTACCAGCCACGGCTGGTCTGGATTGCCACTGGTGTGCTACGGACGCTGCCGGCGCGGGAATTTCTCTCCGGGGCGGCGGAAGTGGTAAAGTATGGCGCCATCATGAGCGAGCCGCTTTTCCGCCTGCTGGAAGAGAAATGGGAAGCTTTCTGCAGCCTGGAGAGTACTGTCCTGGCCGGCGTCATTGCCGAGTGCTGCTGCCTGAAGGCCAGGGTGGTGGCGGAAGATGAGCGGGAGGAAGGGCTGCGGACCATTTTGAATTTCGGCCATACCATCGGCCATGCGCTGGAAGCGGCCACGGCCTACAGCTATTACCTGCACGGCGAAGCTGTGTTGTCCGGCATGGTGCTGGCTGTGCACCTGGCGCTGGAGCAGGGGCTGCTTGGTCGGGAAGACGGGGCGAGGATGCTTTCGCTTTTTGCCCGTATCGGTTTGAAAGCGGCGCCGCCCGGACTTGCGGCGCAGGAGGTGCTGGCCGCCATGCGGCAGGATAAAAAAAGGACGGGCGAGAAGCTTGTGTTTATATTGCCGGCGGCGGTGGGGCAGGTCCGCATCTGCGACCACCTGAAAGAGGAAGATATCCTTCCCGTGCTCGAACGCTACCTGAAAGATGCAGCGGAGAACCTTCTAACCTGCCGGTAAAAACCGGCTGTGAATATAAGCCGGCGGCTCAGTTTCGGCCGGCGTAAAAACCGACCCGGCATGTGTTTTGTGCGCCGGGCGAACTGCGACTGCCGATACATGATCTTAAGTATGGAAAACAGCGGGACGTGCGACAAATTGACAAGCAACAGCCGGGCGTTTATAATTACTGTGGGACTGAGGGCAGTCTCGCCGGTGCACGGCTGAGTGCCCTTTTTTATGTTTGATATCTGTGTTGCAGAAGCGCGCTTTTGGAGGAGGTAACCCGGATGAACAGGAAACGGCTCCTTGTGCTGATTTTGGTTTTTGTTTTGCTCATAGGCGGCAGTGCAGTTGCCATCTGGCAGGCTGCCAAGCATATGAAGCTGGGATTGGACTTGCGCGGAGGCGTGTATGTCCTCTACCGTGCCGTGGAAACCGAGGAGGGGACGGACAGTACGGACAAGCTTGACCGTGCCATCACGGTAATTCGCAACCGCATAGACGCTTTGGGTGTCGCGGAGCCGGTAATCCAGCGGGAAGGAAACGACCGGATCCGGGTTGAACTTCCGGGAATTGACGACCAGCGGGCGGCCCGTGAAGTCATCGGCAGGACTGCACTGTTAAAGTTTGTCGGTCCTGACGGCGTAACGATTGTGGAAGGCGACGAACTGGACGATGCACGCGCCTCCTATGACGAGTATGGCCGGCCTGCCGTAGCCCTCAAGTTTAATGCGGCGGGCACGAAAAAATTTGCCGAGGCCACGGAAAAGTTTTTGGGCCAGCCCATAGCCATATACCTGGATGAAGAAGAAATCTCAGCCCCTGTAGTTAATGCCGTTATCAGCAATGGCGAGGCCCTGATCACCAATGTGGGCACCATCGAGAAAGCGGCCACGCTGGCGCTGCAGCTGCGCTCCGGCGCGCTGCCGGTACAGCTGGAAGAGCTGGAAATACGCGGGGTGGGGCCGCAGCTGGGCCGTGACTCGCTGAACCGCAGTCTTTATGCAGGGGCAGCCGGCCTGATCCTGGTGCTCCTGTTCATGCCGGCCTACTACCGGGTATTCGGCCTGGTGGCCGACATTGCCCTGATCGTTTACGCAGCCATTGTGCTGGGAATTTTGACCGCTCTTAACGTCACGCTCACCCTGCCGGGAATTGCCGGTCTGATTTTATCCATAGGCATGGCGGTGGACGCCAATGTGGTTATTTTTGAAAGAATCAAGGAAGAACTGCGGAGCGGGCGCACTCAGCGCACGGCCATTGAAGCCGGCTTCAGGGAGGCTTTTCGGGCCATTTTCGATTCCAATGTGACCACGCTGATCGCAGCCGCCGTGCTTTTTAAATTTGCCACGGGACCGGTGCGCGGTTTTGCCGTAACGCTCAGCGAGGGTATTCTGGCAAGCATGTTTACCGCAATAATCCTGACACGGTATTTGCTGCGCATGCTGGCCGGCACGGGCCTCCTGAAGGCGACGCCGCCGTTGCCCGGTAAAACTGCCCGTACCGACTTTGCCAAGGTATTTAAATATGCCGCCCTGGTGCCGTTGATACTCATTGTTGCCGGGATTGTTTCCCTTTCTGCCCGGTCCCTGAATTACGGGATAGATTTTACCGGCGGGACTATTTTCCAGCTTGACCTTGGCCGGCCTTTCACCCTTGAGGAAGTGCGTGATACACTGGAGCCCCTGGGCCTGTCCGGGGCTCAGCTGCAGAAACTGGAGGCGGCAGGCTCGGCAGAGGGAGAAACATATGAACTGCTGCTGCGGACGCCGGAGCTTTCCGACAGCGAGCAGGACAAGCTGTTTGCCGCTTTTAAGGAACGCTTCGGCCTTGCGGATGAGGCGCTTTTGCGGGTGGAAAATGTGGGCGCCGTGGTGGGCGGCGAGCTGCAACGGCAGGCGCTTATTGCTTTGCTCATTGCCGGTGTCTGCATGTTAATTTATATTACTGTCCGCTTTGAATACCGCTTTGCCGTTGCAGCCATCATCGCCTTGCTGCATGACGTGCTGATCATGATTTCCTTCTTTTCTTTCCTCCGCCTCGAAGTCAATAGCACTTTTATTGCCGCCGTGCTTACCATTGTGGGTTACTCCATTAATGCTACCATTGTCATTTATGACCGCATCCGGGAAAATCTAAAACGTGCACGCAAAGAGGAGGCGGCGGCAGTAGTGAATGACAGTACCGGGCAGACGCTGATGCGCTCTATAAACACCTCGCTGACTACACTGCTGGTATTGATTACGCTGCTTGTCTTTGGCGGTGTCACCCTCCGCCCCTTCGTTGTAGCTCTTTTGATTGGCGTTGTTGCCGGTTTTTATTCTTCCGTTTTTCTTGCGGCTCCCTTGTGGCTGCGGCTGCGCAGCGGCAGGAAAATGAAAACGACCTAAAATGGCGTTTGGCCCGGCTGCCTCCAGCGGCCGGGTCATTCTTTTACTGCAGGATTTGACACTGTTATGACGAATCTTTACCTGCGGGGGAAGTTTTTGATAGGAGTTTTTTTATGGCTGTTAATAACTGGCACTGGTATGTACCACCGGCAGATGAAAAGATCATCGATATACTGGCAACAGAACTGGGACTCCACCGCCTGACGGCGGCCGCCCTTTACCGGCGGGGAATCCGTACGCCCGGGGAGGCGGAAGCTTTTCTTGCTTCCGACCTGTCCAGTCTGGGAAACCCCTTTTGGCTGGCCGGGGCGGAAGCTGCGGCGGCGCGGCTGGCACGGGCGGTAGCGGAGCAGGAGCAGGTCCTGATTTGCGGCGATTATGATGTGGACGGCATTACCGCCACGGCTCTGCTGGTCCTCGTGCTGGAAGAACTGGGCTTGGCAGTGGAATACTATATCCCAAGCCGTTTCACGGAAGGATACGGCCTGCAGGCGGAAAGCCTGCGGCAGTTTGCCGCCCGGGGCGGCAGACTGGCCGTGACGGTGGATTGCGGTATCAATTCCTTTGCGGAAATACAGCAGGCACAGGCTTTGGGTCTGGACCTGATTATAACCGACCATCATACCTGTTTCCCGGGGGAGCGCCCGGCACTGGCCGTGTTGAACCCGAAACAGGAACACTGCCGTTACCCGGACAAACAGCTGGCCGGCGTCGGTGTGGCTTTTACCATGCTGCGGGTCCTTTTTGCCCGTCTTGGCTTGCCTGTCGAGAAGTTATATAATTATCTTGACCTGGTGGCGCTGGGGACCATTGCCGATGTAGTCCCGCTGCTGGGAGAAAACAGAATTTTAGTAAAGCATGGCCTGGAATACCTTGCCCGCTCAGTCCGCCCCGGCCTGCAGGAGCTCATCCGCCTGGCCGGCCTGCCGGAGCAGCGGCTTACTGCCAGGCAGGTTGCTTTTATTTTGGCACCGCGGCTTAATGCCGCCGGTCGCCTGGGTGAGGCCGGGCCGGCGGTGGAGATGCTGCTGGCGGAGGGGGCGGAAGCAAAAGCCTTAGCCGCAAAATTGGATGAGTTAAACAGGCGGCGCCAGCAGATTGAAAAAAGTATCCTGGCGGAAACACAGCTTCTGGCGGCTGCGGAAGAAGACGCGCCCGCCCTGGTGCTGTGGCGGGAAGGCTGGAACCCGGGAGTGATCGGTATTGTGGCGGGCAGGCTGGCAGCCGACTACGGCCGTCCGGTGGCATTGATTGCTCTTGACGGCAAAGAGGGGCGCGGCTCCATCAGGACGGCTCCCGGTTATGATGTAATTGCCGCTTTGCATGAATGCGCCGACCTGCTGGAACATTACGGCGGCCACCCGGAAGCGGCCGGGTTTACTCTGTCTGCAGACAAGCTGGAAGCTTTTCGTGCCGCTTTCTGCCGGGCCGTGGCCGCCCGTAAACCGGAAGAGATGCTGCTGCCGGTAGTGGCGGAAGCAAGCCTGGCGGAAATGGATGCGTCACTGGCTGCCGAACTGGCGGCTTTGGAACCATTTGGGCACGGTAATCCGGAACCGCTTTATCTGTTGAAAGAGATAGAGGTGAGCGGTACGCGCCGCGTGGGTGCCGGCGGCGAACATCTGCGCCTTTTCCTCTGCCAGGGCGGCGGCAGTCAAACTGCCATTTTTTTTGGCGGGGGTGGGCAGGAGCTGCTTGCAGGAGAGCGGGTTGAGGCGGTTGTGTCGCCGTGCCTGAATGTCTGGCAGGACCGGGAAGAGTTGTCGCTGGTAATCAAGGATCTGCGCCGGCTGGAGCCCGGGCAGAAAGCAATCGTCTATGACAGACGGGGGCTGAGACAGAAGGAGCAATTTCTGGCAGATCTGGCACGGCGCCAGCGCGTGCTTGTCTGGGTCAATACGAAGGCAGTAAAAGAAGCCTTGTCCGTCGCCCTCCCCGGCCGGGCGCAGGTTTCGCAGCTGGGCAGGGATGTGGAGGAGGCGGCATGCGACGCACTGGTGCTGTATCATATCCCGTATGACAGGGAAGCTTTTGAAATGCTGCTTGCCGCTATCCGCTTCAGCGGCTTGCCCCGTGTTTATCTTTGCTTTGGACATGAGGAGCTTGCCCTGAATGAAAAAATTTTTGCCGCCACTTTCCCCCGGAGAGAAACGCTGCTGCAGCTGGCCGACTATCTTCCCCCGCAGGGGAAAAAGCCTGTCCCGGCCCAAATCAAACGTCTGGTGGCTTTCCCGGTGACATCTTACCTGCTAGAACAGTCGCAGACGGTGCTTAAAGAACTGGCTTGCGGATCGGAAGAAAAAAACTGGCCGCCGACGCAGCAGCAACTGTTGCAGCTGTCCCAAACCTACCGACGCCTGGCGGAGGTACTGGCACGTTTCCGTACATACCAAAATTTTTGGTGGCGGGCCACAGTAGAAGAACTGTCCCGCTATCTGGTGCAGCCGGAGAGTCTGAGTCCGGAGCTGGAGGAGAAATTTGCGGATGACTTTACTAGCACTCAAAGAGCAAATTAAAAAGTATTATCCGGTTAAACCCGATCTAGCCCTGTTGGAGCGGGCATACCGCTTTGCCGTCAATGCCCACCAGGGGCAGAAACGTTTTTCCGGTGAACTTTATATTACTCATCCGCTGGGAGTTGCCCAGATCCTGGCCGAACTGGAACTGGACCTGGATACCATTATTGGCGGGCTGCTGCATGATGTGGTGGAGGATACGGATGCCACCCTGGAGCAGATTGAAGAGGAATTCGGTCCGGATATTGCCATGCTTGTTGACGGCGTGACCAAACTGTCCAAGCTGGAATTTAAATCAAAGGAGGAGCGCCAGGCGGAAAACCTGCGCAAAATGTTTCTGGCCATGGCCAAGGACATCCGGGTGCTGTTAATCAAGCTGGCGGACAGGACGCATAATATGCGCACCTTGAAATACCTGACATCCATCAAGCAGCAGGCTATTTCCCGGGAAACACTGGAGATATATGCTCCGCTGGCGCACCGCCTGGGGATTTATAAAATTAAATGGGAACTGGAAGATTTGGCTTTCCGTTTCCTGGAGCGCGACCATTACTATGCCCTGGTGGATAAGCTGGCGAAAAAAAGGCGTGAACGGGAAGCCTTTATCAACCAGGCCATTGCCATGCTGCAGCCTAAACTGGAGGAAGTAAATATTAAAGCCAATATCTCCGGCCGGCCTAAACATCTTTACAGCATCTGGCAAAAAATGAAGGAACAGAACAAAGAATTCCATGAGATTTATGACCTGACGGCCATCCGCATTATTGTCGATTCGCTGAAAGATTGTTACGGTGCCCTGGGAGTTGTCCATACATTATGGAAACCTATTCCCGGCCGTTTTAAGGACTATATAGCAATGCCCAAGCCCAATATGTACCAGTCACTGCATACCGTGGTCATGGTGGGCAAAAATGAGCTGTTGGAAGTGCAAATCCGCACCTGGGACATGCACCGAACGGCGGAATACGGGATTGCAGCCCACTGGCGCTACAAAGAAAAAAAAGACAGCAAACAGGATGCGGAATTCGAGAGAAAGCTTTCCTGGTTGCGGCAGATTATGGAACTGCAACAGGATTCCCGGGATGCTTCCGAATTCATGGAAAATGTTAAGTTGGACCTGTTTGCCGATGAAGTTTTTGTTTTCACGCCCAAAGGGGATGTGATCGATCTGCCGGCCGGGTCTATTCCCCTGGATTTTGCTTATAAAATCCATACCGATATCGGCCACCGCTGTATCGGCGCCCGCGTTAACGGCCGCCTGGTTCCGCTGGACTATGAACTGAAAACAGGCGATATTGTAGAAATTTTAACTTCAAAACAAGGGTCGCCCAGCCGTGACTGGTTGAATATGGTGAAAAGTTCCGGGGCCAGGGCGAAAATCAGGGCATGGTTTAAAAAAGAGCGGCGTGAGGAAAACCTGGCCAAAGGCAAGGAACTGCTGGAGAAAGAGCTGCGCCGGCAGGAACTGGATCCCTCGTCTTACCTGAAAACATCCCTGATAACGGAGATGGGGAAAAAGTTCAATTTGCATAATGAGGAAGATGTCTACGTGGCGGTGGGACTCGGCGCCATTACGCCGCAGCAGGCAGTCGCCCGCCTGAAGGAAGAATACCGTAAAAAATACGGCCGGCCGGAGCAGGAGGAAACAGTCCGCGAATTTAAACCGCCCAAAACTGAAAGCAAAGCGGGCAGGGGAGTCCGCATTGCCGGTATTGACAATATGCTGTTGCGTTTTGCCAAATGCTGCACGCCTGTTCCCGGGGACAGCATTGTAGGGCTTGTAACCAGAGGGCGCGGTGTTTCCGTGCACCGCAGCGACTGCCCGAACCTGAAGCAGGTTGATCAGGCGCGCCTGCTGGAAGCAACCTGGGAAGAAAGTACGGAAGGATCATACCCTGTGGAAATTGAAGTTTCGGCTATGGACAGGAATCGGATTCTATCGGACGTGGTCAATGCGGTGGCGGAAGCAAAAGTCAATATTACTGCGCTTAATGCACGCAGCAACAGGGACGGGACGGCTACGATTTACATGACTGTTACGGTAATGGACGTAAACCATCTGGAGAATGTTATTAACCGCATTAACAGGGTGCGGGATGTCTATTTGGTGCATCGCCTGCACAGTTAAAAAATTGCCGCCCGGAGTGCGGCCGGGCGGTTTTTGCTAGAGGAGTGGTTCTATGCGTGCCGTATTGCAGCGCGTAACTTCAGCACGGGTGACAGTAGGCAAAGAAGAAACGGGCAGTATCGGGCAGGGACTTTTGATCTTGCTGGGAGTTCATGCAGACGATACGGAAGAAGATTTGCAGTACCTTGCGGAAAAATGCGCCCATCTGCGCATCTTCCCTGATGCAGCAGGCAAAATGAACCTGTCCCTGCTGGATATCGGGGGCGGCGCGTTGGTGGTCTCCCAGTTTACTTTGTATGCGGATACAAGACGCGGCCGCCGTCCCGGCTTTACAGGAGCCGCGGAGCCGAGACTGGCGGAACAATTGTATGAACAGTTCTGTGAGCGTCTCAGGGCATTGAAAATCCCTGTGGCCACAGGTCGTTTTGGCGCCTATATGGCAGTCAGCCTGGTTAATGACGGCCCTGTGACCATTATTCTTGATTCGGCGGACCGTAAGCAAAAATAAATGGGCGTCCCGGCGAGGATGCTCCCGCCATCTTCCGGCGTACCGCCCGGGGCGGCAATTAACGCCGGATTTTGTTTTTCACAAGGTGGGTCAGGAAGAAAAAGGCTGCGTTTACCAGCACGATGGCCGGACCCGTGGCAAAACTGTAGTAATAAGATAGAATCAGGCCGCTGAAACCCGACGCGAGAGCAAAGCAAAGGGCCCACAGGTGATACTCTTTCATATTCCGTGCCAAGTTGCGGGCGGCCGCCCCCGGTAAGATCAACAGGGAATTAACAAGTAAAATGCCGACCCATTTGATGGAGACGGTTACGGCAACGGCGATCATAATAATAAAAATGCTTTCCAGAAAACGAACCGGGATCTGCCGTGTCCGGGCCAGGGACATGTTGACTGTCATGGCCAACAGTCTGTTGTAACCGGCCAGGTAAAGCGGGATGACGATTATAAAAACGGCTAAAAGCATCCCCACTTCCTGTGGCCGGATGGTGAGGATGTCACCGATGAGGTAGGTTGAATATTTTGTAAAATTTCCCTGGGAAGAAAGCAGCACCAGGCCTAGGGCGACGGCGGTGGAGGAGAAAACACTGATTACAGTATCGCCGGCGACGGCACGTGTGCGCCTGATCATATTTAGCAGCCAGGCAAAGACAATGGCAAAAAGAACGGTGGCAAGTGTTGTCTCGGCAATACCCAGCAGCATGCCGACGGCAATGCCTGTCAGGGCGGAATGCCCCAGTGCATCGGAGAAAAAGGCCAGTTTATTTTCCACCACCATGGTGCCGATAATGCTGAAAAGCGGTGTCAGCAGCAGGACGGCCAGGAAGGCGTTTTTCATAAAATCAAATTTAACCCAGGAAAAGGGCAGCAAGGTTTCCAGCACAGAATATAAATACTCCATTAGTGGACCTCGCTTTGCGCAAAATAAGTAAAAGTATCCCGGAAAGCTTGACTGTTGAGTACCTCATCCGGCGTGCCTTTGGCGATAATTGTCTTATCCAGCAGGATAACCTGGTCTGCATGCTCCCGGACAAGGGGCAGGTCGTGCGAAACAAGCAGAATGGTGATATCCCTGTCTTTTTTCAGTTGCGCCAACTGCTGAAAAAGGATAACCAGTCCGTTTCTGTCAATGCCTGAGGCAGGTTCGTCCAGAATTAAAAGTTCGGGAACGGGAAAGACGGCCAGTGCCAGCATGACACGCTGCAGTTCTCCGCCGGACAGGTCGCAGAGGCGGCTGTCTAGATGCTCCTCCACGCCAAAGAGAGCCAGCTGGGCGGCAATGGTGCGGGCCAGGTATTTTTTTTTGCCAAAAAACACCGGCCGGGCGGAAAGAAAAGCGGCAAACAAATCATAGACGGTGACCGGTGAATTATGCTCCGTATTAATTTGTTGCGGCACATAGCCGATACGCAATTTGCGTTGCTTTCCTTCGGGTGTATGAAAAGTAACGGTGCCGGTATGGGGATATTCACCAAGCAACGCTTTCAGCAGTGTAGTTTTTCCGGCGCCGTTGCGTCCGATGAGCGCAGTCAGTTCACCGCAGTTTAAAGTAAAATCAATCTCATACAAAATAACGTTTTTCCCCAGGGTGACTCCCAAATTGCTGATGGTGGTGCGGCAGGTGCCGGAGGTATGATGCTTGTTCATTGTAAAGCCTCCAAAAGCGTAGCCAGATTCTTTTCCATGGCCGCCTCATATGCATCTTTCCGGTATTCACCGGTCACAATCGGGTCCAAGGTGTAAACCTTGGACCCTGTTTCCCGGGCAATTGCTTCCGCTACGGCGGACGAATACTGCGGTTCGGCAAACAAGGCTTTGCAGCCCGTCTTGAGTACTATATCAATGATGCGAACTATATCTTCCGGTGAGAACTCCCTTCCCGTCCCCTGTGTAATAACGGCGGCTATTTCCAGGCCAAATTCCCTGGCAAAATAGGGAAAAGCTTCGTGAAATGTGATGATGCGGCGTTCCTTTGTGCCCTGGAGCTGCTCATGCATTTTGCTTTGCAGCGCTTTCAGCCTGCCGGTATATTGTGCCAGGTTTTTTTCATACAGCTTGGCATTGGCAGGATCGGCCGCCATCAGCCCGGCGGTGATATTTTTTACATAAATCATGTAATTGGAGACGCTGAGCCAGACATGGGGAT
>JAAYLG010000151.1 GCA_012522075.1 Bacillota bacterium | reverse complement strand
TCATCCATGTCGGCGGAGGCTCACTGTCAACAGCACCGTGGAATAAATGTTAGTTTAGAAAAGCTTAACAGAAGTGTCCTTATAGGGATCGGTGAAAGTTTTTCCCTACAGTAGGTTGACACAATCCGGCAGCAATTGACACTTGATTTTCGTCAAGAATTCTTCTATAATTCTAGATGCGTGCCGGCATAGCTCAATGGGTAGAGCAGCTGAATCGTAATCAGCGGGTTGGGGGTTCAAGTCCTCTTGCCGGCTCCAGCTGAAAATCACCATATTTAAAGGGCTCGTGGTGTTTTTGCTACGAGCCCTTATTTCTCATCTCAGCATGTAATTGCTAATCTTTTGCTAATCCAATCTTTGTTATAGGTAAAGCGCTTCCTTAATTTTATCTGCAGCGCTCTGCTGAATTTTGGGTAAAACGCCCTGATGAAAGGTATTGAGGGCTGAAAAAGATTACACCACCTTCAACATGTTGTAAAGAGCTACCCTGATTATGTGGCTGCCTCTCTTAGGTCGGGGCGGCTTTTTTATTGCACATAATATTTTGCACACAATATATCATCCGGCATATACTGTATTACTGCTTAAGATGTAATACCTCCTTTACTGATATGTGGCCGCCCCCGGATCTGAGTGCAGGAGCGGTCTACATAGTAACAAGGGGGGAGGTGTAGCCATGTCCGGTTTGTTTGGTGGCGGTAACAACAGAGACGATGATTTGTTCCTGATCATTATTTTGCTTCTCTTTATGTGCATGTGCAGAAATAACCATAATTGTCGTGAATAATATAAAGAAGCCTCCGGCCTTTTGGGTCGGAGGTTGTTTTATTATGCTAATCTGCCAATCTATTTGCTAATCCAGCTTCTGGGTGGTTGGTGGTTCAAGTCATCTTGCCGGAGCCAGAAGAAAGCAGAAGCCACAGGTTTTGTCCTGTGGCTTTTCCGTGTGCCGGCGGACAGGGGCGGAAAAAAATTTGGTATGTACTTTGTTACCAGTTTTCGTTAAAATAGTAAAAGGTATAATTCCAAGGTTGCTGCAAAGTTGCTTCAGCAGTTCTTGGAGAAAAAATATAACGGGGAGGAAGGGTAGTGGAGGCAAATATGCAAACTTTTCTTGCCATGGTATTGTATGTTGCTATGGTCATAGTTATCGGGGTGTATTATGCAAAACATGCCAGCAAAAGCAGCAGTCATTTTCTGATCGGCGGCAGATCGCTGGGGCCGTGGGTTACCGCCATGGCCGCGGAAGCTTCCGACATGAGCGGCTGGCTGCTCATGGGATTGCCGGGCGTCGCCTACTGGTATGGCTTGAGTGATGCGGCCTGGACGGCAATCGGCCTGGGGATCGGTACATACTTAAACTGGCTGTTTGTGGCAAAAAGATTGCGTGTTTATTCGCATATAGCCGGCGATGCCATAACTATTCCGGATTTTCTCAGCAACAGATTCAAAGAACAGAAAAAAGTTATTTTGACTATTGCAGCCCTCTTTATTCTTGTCTTTTTCAGTGTTTATGCGGCCAGTTGCTTTGTGACTGTGGGGAAATTATTCAGTACTTTATTTGACGTCAAGTATGCTTACATGATGCTTGCCGGTGCCATATTTGTTGTCCTTTACACCTTTGTCGGCGGCTTTTTGGCGGAAAGCGCCTCGGACTTCATGCAGGCTCTGGTTATGGTTTTTGCCCTGGCATTGGTGTTTATTTTGGGAGTAGCCCACGCCGGGGGCCTGGGGGCGGTTATAGCCAACGCCAAATCAATTCCGGGATTTTTTGAGTTCTTTGGTATCGCACAGCCTCAAGTTGTTGACGGTGTGCAGCAAGTAAGCGCCGGCGGCCAGGCTTTGTTCGGTGAAGCCGCCCGCTATGGATTATTGACGATTATCTCCACCATGTCATGGGGTCTAGGGTATTTTGGCATGCCGCATATTTTACTGAAGTTCATGGCCATTAGAAAATCCAGTGAAATTACTCTATCCAGAAGAATAGCAACAATCTGGGTTATTATTTCCCTGACAGCCGCCGTTGCCATTGGCATTATCGGCCGCGTGCTCTATCCGGCCAAACTGCTGACGCAAAGCGATGCGGAGAGAATTTTTATCATCATGTCAACCGACTTTTTTGTGCCGTTTCTTGCCGGCATTGTCATGGCCGGTATACTTGCCGCAACCATCAGTTCGTCGGATTCCTATTTGTTGATAGCAGCTTCGGCCCTTTCCAAAAACATTTACAAGGGTATATTGAAAAAAGATGCGACAGACAGGCAGGTGTTGGTTGCTTCCAGGATTACGCTGCTTATAGTTGCCGTGGTGGCGGCAATGATTGCTTTGGATGAAAACAGTGTTATTTTCATGGTGGTCTCCTTTGCCTGGGCCGGTTTTGGCGCCACTTTCGGACCCATTATCCTCTTTTCACTGTTTTGGAAAAGGGTTACCAGGGCGGCTGCCATTGCCGGCATGATTGCAGGCGGCGGCATGGTGTTTGTCTGGAAGCTGCTTGTTAGACCTCTGGGCGGTGTATTTGACATTTATGAACTGCTGCCGGCGTTTTTATTGTCCTGTCTTGTTATAGTTATTGTCTCTTATTTGTCACCGGAAGAAGCAAAAGAAATTCAGGATGAGTTCAAACTGGCAAGAGTTACCGAAATATAAAGCGGAGTGCCGGCGGCCCGCTGTATCGAGCCGGCCAAAGTGTTGGGGGGATGGTAAAATGAGCAGGCGGGAAGCGATTGCCATTGGCTTTATCGTAACCTTGCTGGCAAGCAATATCTTGGCGACGAAGCTCTTTGCGCTCGGACCCCTTGTTTTACCGGCCGCAGTCATTGTCTATCCGTTTTGTTTTATGCATGGAGATATCTTAACGGAAGTTTGGGGTTTTAAGTATGCAAAAAAAGTAATCTGGACCGGTTTTGCCGCCAATGCCTTTTTAACGCTTGTCATCTACATCGGGCAGCTTTTGCCTGCCGCCCCCACGTGGGAAAACCAGGAGGCATATATAGCTATTTTTGCTCCCGTTCCCCGTATTGTACTGGGCAGTTTTATTGCCTACCTGGGCGGCGAGTTGACTAACAGCATTTTTCTGGAGAAGATAAAAAGCTTAACCGGCCCAAGACTGTTATTTGTCAGGACCATAGGTTCTTCCATTGTCGGCCAGTTTATTGACACGGTTGTTTTTATCGGTATCGCTTTTGCAGGTACGGTGCCGACAAATATCCTTTTGCGGATCATGCTGGGTCAGTATTTTGTTAAAGTAATATTGGAGGCGATAGGCGGCACACCGCTTGCCTACCTGTTAATAGGCTGGGCAAGAAAGGACGACCGCCGGGATTGCTTTAACGGGGGAGAAGTTAACGGGGAAAGCCTGTGCTAAGGCTTTATATTGCTCCGGTAAAAGAAAAACTGCCGGTTACTGCACCGGCAGTTGCTTTTTAGTGGAGCCCCCCTGCGGGTTTTGTGTTCAGGGAGCCATTATCCCAGCATCTTAAACGCTTGCCGCTGCTTGCTGCGCACTTGCCGCCTGTGCCCGTGCCGGCCGGCCGTAGGCACCGGTAAGCGGTGCCAGGTATTTTTTAATAAATGGTATGAGGGTATAGTGGGACAGTACCATGATAATTAAGGTAAAAATACAGGCGACAAAGGGTCCGATGATATAAAGGTAGATGCGTAACATGGCGAAGACGGCAAAGACCATCTTTTTTAAAATATGTTCCGTACCGCAATAGATGAGTGAGTTTTGGCCCATTGTGCGCAGCATTTCGCTTCCGGACAGCACATGCGCCAAAAGATAGTTGAGATAAATCACCAGCAGTGCCTGCAGTATGGAGACAGAGATGTCCAGGAGGGTACGCGACTCCTGGTTCAACACTTTGAAGCCTAATTCATGTAGATACACGTAACCTGCCACACATAGAGCTACCACGCCCAACAGAATAATAGCCGCCTTGCCGGGAAGGGAAAAGCCGGCATAACTTTTATCTATAATCAAGGGAAAGATTACCGCACCGGCAGCATAGTAAAGGAGATAGTAAAGGGCGGAATCTATGCTGAAAAACCAGTGTGCCACAAAACGTTCCACATCGGGAAGAGCCAAGGCGATGACAAAGTGGAGCACAATGGCGACCAGGAGAATGAGATACGGAGCATGGCGGGAATTCTTTACTGCCCGGTAAAGCAAATCATAAAGTACGGCTGTAACAAACAAGCAGGGCAAAAACCAAAGCGCCCAGGCATATATGTCCCCGCGGATACCAAGTAGACTTTGTTTGATCAACTCTTTAAGATATGTGGCATTGCCGTTTTCATCCAGCATGAACACAACTATATTCAGCAGGCAGAAACCGAAGTAGGGGACGAGAATGGTAAAAAACCTTTTTTTGAGGTTTTCCCAGAAAGAGTTTTTAAAACCGGTTGCTGCAAAAAAGCCGGACAGCAAGAAGAACATAGGTACCTGGTAGGCATAGACAAAAGCATACACTTTTCCCGCACCTTCCGCCAGGTGGCCGACATAAACGGCAAACATCCCGAGAAAACGCATAATGTCTACCCAGTGGTAGCGTACTGCTTTTGTGGCACCTGTGCTTTGCATTGTTTTGCCTCCTTAAATATCTATAGATATTTCAGAATATTTACATATTCACCTGTGATGTTGCCGATTCCTCCCTGCGCCAGGCAAATTGTAACTTGCAGGCACAGGGTATCTTGGCTTATTATAGAATGGTGGAGGGAAATTTGGCAAGGGGGTGAGCGTATGCGCAGGAAAATCACGGTCATTATTTGTATAGTCTTGGTACTTGCGGCGCTTATCTGTTGGCGGCAATACAAAAAAGGTCGTGTCGCGGCCGAGCGATTAATGTTTTATAAGGAAGCAATTTTTCGTGACAGTAACGAAATTATGCATGAACAATATCTTGGCAAAGGATTTCATTTGGTGGAAACGGTTGCGGGGAAAACATACCTGATCCGCTTTCAGAATGAGAGCATGTATAAAGGGATTATCGAAGGTTATGAACTGAAAAATAGAATTATCGAGTACAGGTGAAGCGGCGGCACAGGGAGCGGGTAGCTGTGGGACGGACGGCATGTTATACTGGAAGCGAGACTGTTTTTTGCAAAAGGAGTGAGAAATTATGGGCAACAACCGGGAAAATGATCTGTACACGGCTGCGGATGCGCTCACCGACGCCTTGGTGAATGCGGGTGTTTCTTATATCTTTGTAAATTTGGGGACAGATTATCCTCCCATTATTGAAAGCTGGGCCAAATATGAGCAGCACGGCCGGCCGAAACCGGAAATTATTATTTGCCCCCATGAGATGGTGGCTTTAAGCGCAGCTCAAGGGTATGCACAAGCAACGGGCAAGGGGCAGGCTGTTTTTGTTCATGTTGATGTGGGGACTCAGAATTTGGGAGGTTCCGTTCATAATGTTTACCGCTGTCGCGTTCCCGCTTTAATTTTTGCCGGTGTTTCCCCTTTTACCCTGGAGGGGGAGCTGAGAGGTACGCGCAATGCATTTATCCAATTCTTACAAAATGTGCATGACCAGGCGGCTATTGTGCGGGAATACACAAAATGGTACTATGAGGTTAGAACCGGCAAGAATATTCAGCAGATTGTTTACCGCGGGCTGCAGATTGCCCACAGTGCCCCGCAAGGGCCGGTCTACTTGATGGCAGCCCGGGAAACACTGGAAGAGGAGGGCAGGGATATTGGGGCGGCCCCGGGCAGGTGGGCCGCCATAGCCCCGCAGGGTCTGCCCGATGAAGGAGCCGAGCAGATTGTAGATGCGCTGCTTTCCGCCGAAAACCCCGTCATTATAACGTCTTATTCCGGCAGAAACCGGGAGTGTGTGGCGGGATTGGTAAATTTGAGCGAGCGTCTTGCCATCCCGGTGGTGGAGGTTGGGGCAACTTATCTGAATTTCCCGGCAGACCACCCGCTGCATGCGGGGCATGACCCGCAGCATTACCTGCAGACAGCGGATGTTATACTGGTGCTTGACAGTGACCTGCCCTGGATACCGGCACTTGCCGGGCCGCATGCAGGGGCAAAAATCTTCTATGTGGATGTGGATCCGCTGAAAGAAGGCACTCCGCTGTGGTATATCCCCGCCGACGCTTTTTTTAAAGCCGATTCCCTGACAGCGCTCAGGCAGATAAACAGCCGACTGAACACAGCCAAGCTGCCGCATCCCGCCCTGCTCAACAGGCGGCGTGCAGCTGTGGCAGTGGCACATGAGATGCTCTTGGCGGCCAGGGAGGAAGCCGAACAGCCCGGGGAGGAGATGACGCCTGAATTTGTGGCGTCCACCTTGCGCCGGGTGCTGGGAGATGATGATATTGTCCTTGATGAAACTACCTCCTACCATCCAGTGATTGAAAAACACCTGCCACGGAACAAGCCGGGGACGTATTTCATGAGCGGCGGCAGTGCCCTCGGCTGGTTTGGCGGTGCCGCCATTGGCGTCAAACTGGCCTGCCCCAAGCAAAATGTGGTGGCTCTCTGTGGTGACGGGACATATATTTTCTCTGTTCCGACAGCCACTTACTGGGTGGCTGCCAAATATAAAACGCCATTTTTAACAGTTATTTTCAACAACCAGGGCTGGGGTGCGGCCAAGCTGGCCGTGGTGCGTGAACACCCGGACGGCTATGCCGCAAGAAATGATACTTTCTGGACTGCCATGCAGCCCATGGCTCCCCTGGAAAAAATAGCGGAAGCAGCCGGCGGTGCATTTGCCAGGGCGGTTTCCAACCCGGCGGAATTAGAATCCGCGTTGCTTGAGGGAATGGCTGCTGTCCGGAACGGGCGCTGTGCAGTAATTAATGTAATTTTACCGCCTGTTTCCCGGCAGGAATAAGCCTTTACCTAAAAAATAAACCTGCTTTTAGTCCCCGGGGCTAAAAGCAGGTTTTTAACTGTTGTGCTGGATTCTTTTAAAAGAGATAGTATCTGATCAGTTCCGCCAGCAGAGGAGGCAGGGCGGCTAAGAGCAGCAGCTTGATCGCCTGGATATTTTCTTTCTCCTCCTTTTTGGGATCGACAGAGGGCTTGTCCTGAGCAAGCTGCCGGGGTTGCTCAACCGCTTCCGTCCTGCCTTCCTGTTCGTCGTCGCAGTTGCAGGTGTCGGATAACAGAGAAAGTATTTCTTTCTTCCGCCTTACGATGGGGTCAATACTTATGACTTTTATTGCGAGAATGACAACTATAAGCATGAGGATAGCAAAAGCCCATTCATTGATTCTGTAAAAAAGGTAAGGGTCGCGGGTAATTGCGGAAACAAGGGTGGCAAAAAGGACAATAATGACGCCACAAAGAAGCGCAAAAATTTTCTTCATCATCTTCCTCCATATCTCTTTGCTGTGTAGTTGTTGCGGCCTGCAAGTCAGGGAATGAAGCGAAGGAGCACTAAAGCCAGCAGGCTGGGGATTCCGGCCAGCAGCAGGATTTTTGCATCCCGGTACCGGTTTTGCCATTCTTTCTCCTCTGCAGACCCGGACTGCGTCCCGTGGCCGGAACCGAAGACTCCGGCCAGGATGCCGGCCAGAAGCACAACCCAAATTACAATCCACCGACAAGTCTGTAAAAATAGATTCCGGTTAGCCGTAAACCGGGCGACGACGGCGGAAGCGGCAACTACCGCGATACCGAGCAGTAAAGCGTTATGACTTTTCACTCAGCTGCTCCTCTCCTGATGCAGAATGTCTTTTTGTTGTCATTATATATTCTATTGCAGCCGGCAGATTCCTGTTACACCGGCGGCAGCTTAGTTTTTTATCAAAACAAGACGGTAGAATATGTGAAAATAATAAAAAATGCTGAACATTCCTTTATTTTTTGTTAAAAAGTCTGGACAGAAAAGCAAATCAGTGGTAATATAGAAACGGATAGGAGTTAAATTTGCATGTATACACATGTATGTATGAATTCCATCCTGTACTATAAGCCCCAACAAGGCGCGGCTGTGCAGCGGATAAAAAAGTACAGGATGGGAAAAAATATGGAAAACATCCAGGAAAGGGAAGTAAATGCAACATGAGTACGTCATACGCTTCCAATCTGCATGATGTAAGGGATGAATTGTTGCGTGAATATATTGAGGCTACAGGCAGTGAAAAAGCAGAAATCCTTACCAGGATTATGGAGATTGATGAAGAGCTGGAATATGCCGACAATTTATTTTAATTGCTGCCTGCCGCATTGGTAAATACCCTGCCCGGAAATTTGTGGCAGGGTTTTATCTTTTGCCGTGCTTTGGAACTGCGAAAAATGCGGCAGGAATGTTCCCCATTTGGTAAAATAGACAGGGGAAGAATATTAACATGTGCAAGCGTGGCAGTTTCCAGCGCCGGCGGGGACTGTACCGGCGCTGCCCGAGCTGTATAGAAAAAGGAGTTGCCGATGTCTGTACATGTACCTTTTGCTCCCGGAAAGCAGGGAGTTTTCCTGGAAAGACTGAACCGCTTTGTCGCCCTGGTATGCGTTGACGGAAAAGAAAAAGGGCACATCTCCCCACTTCGGGGCGCCTTGGGGAACTGTTGGTGCCCGGGGCGTCTGTCCGGCTGGAGCCAAGCCGTTCCGCCCTGCGAAAAACCGCTTTCAGCCTGCGGGTTGTAGAATACGAAGGAGTCTGGGTGTCCATTGACGCTCAGGTGCCCAACAAGCTGATCCGTAAAGCGCTGGCAAACCGCATCCTACAGCCTTTCCAAGATTTGGAGTTTGTGCGCAGTGAGCCTGCCTATAAAAACGGTCGCTTTGATTTCATGCTAACTGAGCAAACGGGCCGGAAAGTGTACTTGGAAGTAAAATCGGTGACCCTGGTGGAGCGGGAGTGCGGTTTTTTCCCCGATGCCCCCACAGAGCGGGGGCGGCGCCATCTGCAGCACTTGGCGGACTTGGTGCAGGCTGGCAGCAGGTGTGCAGTTGTTTTTGTGATTCAGCGGCATGACGTAAAATGGTTCCAGCCAAATTACAGGACTGATCCCGCCTTTGCCGAAGCTTTGCGGCAGGCTGTCTCCTGCGGGGTGGAAGTTTATGCTTATCGCTGCCACGTGTCGCCGGCCGGCATCTCGCTGGGGGAGCGGCTGCCGGTCCTGGTGTAACAAAGCAAAGGGGTGAAAAGGATGTCCCTTTCACGCTATCGTAACCGGCAGCAGGCCGGTGCCGTTCTGGCGGAAAAACTGCTGCCTTACCGAGAGGAAAACATTTTGGTGTTGGCAGTTCCGCGAGGCGGCGTGCCGGTGGCTGTTCCCATTGCCCGCACGCTGGACGCCGAATTGGATCTGATTATTCCGCGCAAAATTACGACGCCGCAACAGCCGGAACTGGCTGTGGGCGCCGTTTGCGAGGATGGGGAAGTTCTGCTCAACCGGCACCTGGTAAACTACTTCAAGCTGTCTCGTGAGGATATCGACCGTCTTGCCGCCGGGGAAGTGGCGGAAATCAAACGCCGCCTGCAGCTTTACCGGGGCGGCAGGCCGCCGGCGGCGATTGGCGGTCGAACAGTCATTGTGGTTGACGACGGTGTAGCGACCGGTTTTACCATTACGGCAGCACTGCGGTTTGCAAGGAAAAAGCAGCCACGGAAACTTATTTTGGCCGTGCCGGTGGCACCGCCGGATACGGTGGCCAAACTGGCCGGTGAAGCAGACGTTCTTGTCTGCCCGCTGCAGCCGGAGTTTTTTACCGCTGTGGGCCAATTTTATGATGAATTTCCACAGTTAACAGACAGGGAAGTGATAAGTTTCCTGGCTAAAGAACAATAAAAAAAGAAGTTGCCGCCCGGGCTGATTCCGAGCTTGTAGTGCTTAACTCAGCGGTATTGGTGCTGTCGCTGGAAAAATAAAGTTGTAGCTGGGAGGAAAACGGCCAATTGCTTTACTTTAATAAGCAATTGGCCGTTTACTTGTTGTTTTTTGCTTTTTACATAAGTTCGTTGCGGAATAAACTTTCCGTGCCGTTATTATTAAAAATAATACTTTTGTGCTGATTCATCAGAGCGGTTATTTGTGCAAAATGATGGTCTGTCATATCAAGAAAAAGGTAAGGGCAGATGCCGACAACTGGAAGCTTGTTAAGAACCTGGTCCAGAGTTCTCTCAAATTCTATGAGCTCTGCAAATTGCCCTCCACAAGATAAAACGTCAGGGGAACCGGAACCCCACATTGTCTTATATCCCATTGCGGCTGTTCTGGTTGCTTCCTCCGCCCAGGCACCGACTGCTCCGTGAACGCCAAAGTGTCTATATTGCTCCGTTAGATTAACAATTGTGAGGCGGTTGTTGCTTTCCAATTCTGCAACCGGCAGCCCCCTTGCAGATAATTCTGTTCTTACATCATCAGGGTGCTGCCACCAGCAGCCCTTGAACAGTCTATACTTCTTTTCCAAACCCTTTTTAAAAAAGTCGGCTTCCAGGTCGTAGAGCGAGCCTTGGCTACGGGTGATTGCCAAAACATGATTATGATGAAAATCAACTTTTTCCCAGAGTGCTTGCTTTCCTTTGGTATCAGCGTTGCTTTCTGCCAACAGCGCAGTCAAGGTTTCTTTTTTTATGCGCCATTCTTTGCCCAGTTTAACGCCGGGCAGTTTGCCCGCCCGCAGCCAACGATAGATGGTGTTAGGAGTCGTCCGGAGTATTTCTGCTATTTCATCTACAGTATATAATTTGTCGTGCATATTAATCGACCTTCTTCTCAAATGTTCGTAAAAATGATATCACAATGATCTGTTCAGAGCAAGCTTAAAGTATTTTTTGATTGTGTCAACCTACTGTAGGGAAAAACTTTCACCGATCCCTATAAGGACACTTCTGTTAAGCTTTTCTAAACTAACATTTATTCCACGGTGCTGTTGACAGTGAGCCTCC
>JAAYLG010000022.1 GCA_012522075.1 Bacillota bacterium | reverse complement strand
TTCATGCAGGATGAGGCACTCCTTTCGGTACTGTTTTGTTGTCGTAACTTAACAATAACCGAATTGTCCTCATCTTGCATTCTTTTTTTTAAAGCCTAGTGTCCAAGATCTATTGTAGTCCTACAGGAGTGCAAAATCCGCTTTTACAGTGATATAATAAAAAAGTGATAACCAGGAATGGACGTGGTGCCGGTGACAGCTTTTTTTGTTGCCTTTCTGGCAACTTTACTTGCCGAGCTGGGCGATAAAACACAACTTGTTACTTTAACTCTTTCCTGCCGCTACAAGCCGCTGCGCGTTCTGGCCGGCGCTCTCACTGCACTGGCCGTCATTACCGGGGTGGCTGTCATCTTGGGGGATTACCTGGCGGTACTTTTACCGGAGAAAATAACCATGCTGGCCGGCGGTTTCTTCTTTCTCGGGGTGTCGTTTTTTCTTTTGCTGAAAAAAGAAGCTGCAAATAGTGAATTCGAAGAGCCAAAAGGCGGCGCCTTCCTGCAGACATTTCTGCTTGTTTTTTTGGCGGAGCTGGGCGACAAAACACAACTGACCGCCATCGCCCTCACAGCTGCTTACGGCAACCCGCTGGCTGTTTTTTTGGGCTGTATGGGCGGCCAGTTTATCAACCACAGCGCGGCCTGTTTCCTGGGAGCCCGCTTTTTTTCCCGCCTGCCTGCCGGCTATCTTAAAACAGGCAGTGCCCTGCTTTTTCTTCTCTTCGGACTGATTTTCCTCTCTTCCGCTTTTAGGATATAAAATGCTCCTGCAAAAGGGAGCTTTTTTTTACATTTCTTCCGGTGCCGCAATGCCCAGAAGCCACAGCCCGTTGACAAGCACCTGTCTGACGGCATCAATAAGAGCCAGGCGTGCCTTGCTGATGTCGGGGGGAGCCTGCAGCACCGGGCAACGATGGTAAAAAGTGTTGAAAGCAGCCGCCACATCAAGCACATAGCGGGCAATTACGGACGGTTTGCATGTTTCCGCGGCACGGACAATATGGTCGGAAAACCGCGCCAAAAGGTTAATCACGGCCTGTTCCTCGTCACCTGTCAAGAGCGATGCATCATACTCCTGGGGCCGGCTGTCCGCTTTACGCAAGATGCTGCAGATCCGGGCATGCGCGTACTGGACATAAGGAGCCGTTTCGCCGCTGAAATCCAGGACTTTATCCCAGTCAAATTCTATGTCTTTAACGCGGTCGTTGCTTAAATCACCGAAGATGACAGCTCCGATGCCAACCTGGCGAGCCACTTCTTCTTTATTGGCCAAGCCGGGGTTCTTTTCCTGAATAATCCGGGCCGCCAGTTCAGTGGCGCGGTTCAGCACATCTTCCAGGAAAACGAGCGTTCCCTGGCGGGTGGACATTTTCCCTTCTTGAAAACGGATAAGCCCGAAAGGAACGTGAAAACAGCGATCCGCCCAAGGATATCCCATCTTTTTCAGGACAGCAAACAACTGCCTAAAATGTAAAGCCTGGTCGGCGCCGACCACATAAAGCATTTTGTCAAATTTATAAGTATTATAGCGGTAGATGGCAGCGCACAAATCACGTGTGGCATATAGGGTTGCCCCGTCCTGTTTGCGTAAAAGACAGGGCGGCATTCCTTCAGCGCTTAAATCTACCACCAGGGCGCCGTCGGAAGCTAGGGCCAGCCCCATCTCCTCCACCAAGGACACTGTCTCGTCCAGCATATCATTATAAAAACTTTCTCCCTGGTATGAATCAAATTCCACGCCCAAAATTTTATATATTCGTTTAAAATCTGTCAGGCTGACCTCACGAAAATACTGCCACAGCCTGGTTGCCTCCGGGTCACCGTCTTCCAGTTTTTTAAACCAGGCACGGGCTTCATCATCCAATGCCGGATTCTGCTCCGCCTCCCGGTGAAAACGGACATACAGCTCATAAAGGTGTTGCAACGGGTCGGCCGACATTTTCTCCGCCACGCCCCAGCGCAGGTAAGCTGCAATCAGTTTACCGAACTGTGTTCCCCAGTCACCCAGATGGTTGATGCCCACACATTTATAACCCAGAGTTTCATACAGGCGGTAAAGGGAATTGCCGATTACCGTTGAACGCAAGTGTCCCACACCAAAAGGCTTGGCAATATTGGGAGCGGAAAAATCAATGACAACAGTCTTCCCCTGCCCGAGGTCCAGCCGGCCGTAAGCCTCCCGCTGCGCAAGAATGCTCTCCACCGTGGTGCGGGCCAAAAGAGAACGGTCACAATAAAAATTGAGATACGGACCTTTTGCTTCGATCCGGCTTAAAAGCTTGCTGGCGGGCAGCTTGTTCTTCAATTCGGCGGCAATGGCTGCCGGCGCCTTGCGCCAAATTTTTGCCAGTTTAAAACAGGGAAAAGCAATATCCCCCATTTCCGGCGCAGGGGGATTTTCCAAATCTCCGGCTAGCTCATCTTTATCTACCGGCACAACGGCCGCCAGCAGTTTGATTACTTCATCACGGAACATCTGCATAAAAAAAGATCCTCTTTCTATATTTTTGTCAATATTATATTATAACTAAAACCGAGCCGGCCTGCAAGCAGGACACGGCACGTGGGTAGTGTCAACTTTGTAGGACTACAATAGATCTTGGACACTAGGCTTTAAAAAAAAGAATGCAAGATG
>JAAYLG010000150.1 GCA_012522075.1 Bacillota bacterium | reverse complement strand
TAAGCCCCCCGTAATCCGGAGGGGCCCTACTACAGCCGAATGCCGGAAAAGAAAAACTTCAGCCGAAGCTGAAGTTTTTTAATAAGATAAAAACTCCTGCTCTTCGGCAACCTGGCGATCATAGGCTGCTTGCCCTTAGACCCATGGCTTTGCGTCCCTGCCTTTCGGCAGGTTTGCCTTTGTCGGATAGGAGACCCCATTCCTCTTATAACCGGCTCCACGCCGGTATTTTTCAGATCCCGCTTGTCCTATTCTGCATATTTTGCCAAAATCCTCCTTGACGAAAAAAATTTTTTCTTACAAAAAAATTAATTTTGCAATTTTAAGGCGAAAAAGAGGAATTTCCCCCCTCCTGACGAACGTAAAAGTAGCAACACCCCGGAGGTGGAAACAAGATTGACAGGTAAACGCGTAGTATGTGTAGCAATGCTTTTACTTTTCCTACTTTCCTTGGCGCTTTTTACCGGCTGCACGCAATCCCCTAATGAACCCCGGGGGAATAATCAGGAAGAACCTCCCCAGGATGAAGTCACCCTGACGGGTGCCGAACTGGTGGAAACACGCTGTGCCCAGTGCCACAGCCTGGATCGTGTTTCCCGGGAGCGCGAAGACCAGGATTGGCTGGAACATACCGAGCGGATGCGGGCAAAATCCCCGGATTTGCTGACAGATGAAGAAGCCAAGCTTGTCCTGGAATATTTACAGGAAACATACTGAGCCAAAAACACCAGGACTTGCCTGGTGTTTTTAATTTTCCGTGGTTTGCCCGGGCGCCTTTTGCCAAGAATAAGTAACGGCAAAGAAAACCGCCGTCAAAAACTTGTGATACAGATCACAGTCAGCTTGCAGGTCATTGTTTAAAATAAATGATAACTGAACAAAGGAGGTTGTAAAAATGAGCATGTATTGTAACCAGTGTGAACAAACCGCAAAAGGAATAGCCTGTACAACAGCCGGCGTGTGCGGCAAAGATCCCGATACCGCCGCCCTGCAGGACTTGCTTTTGCATACCGTTATCGGGCTTTCCCTATATGCCGTGGAAGCGAGCAAACGCGGCCACGTAGACCGGGAAATCAACCATTTTACTGTCAAAGCAATTTTCTCCACCCTCACCAATGTGGATTTTGATCCGCAAAAATTTGTTGCCAGGATTGAAAAAGCCGTCTCCTTGCGCAAACGCCTGGCAAAACAGCTGGGTGACGTTTCTTTTTCTCACCCCGCCGCCAATTTCACACCAAGTGATACTCTTGCCGGCTTGGTGGAACAGGGGAAAAAAGTCAGCTGGGAGGCCGACAGGGAAACGGACCCGGATGTTGTTTCCCTGCAACAACTTTTACTCTACGGCGTTAAAGGCGTGTCCGCCTATGCCGACCATGCCCAGATTCTGGGGCAGGAAGACGACAAAGTCTATGCTTTTGTTCATGAGGCCATGGCTTCTTTGGCCGGAAAAGACTCAAGCCCTGACGACCTGCTGCAGCTGGTCCTGAAGTGCGGTGAAATAAACTTCCGGGCTATGGAACTACTGGATGCGGCCAACACGGGCGCCTACGGCCATCCTGTCCCGACGGAGGTGCCTCTTGGCCACAAAAAAGGCAAAGCAATTCTTGTCTCCGGCCACGACCTGAAAGACCTGGAAGAACTGCTGCGGCAGACGGAGGGCAAAGGCATCTACGTTTATACACACGGTGAAATGCTCCCCGCCCACGGTTATCCTGAACTAAAAAAATACAGCCATTTTTACGGCCATTTTGGTACCGCCTGGCAGAACCAGCAAAAAGAATTTGCCAACTTCCCCGGTGCCATCCTCATGACCACCAACTGCCTGCAAAAACCGCGTCCCTCCTATGCGGACAACATTTTTACCACCGGTAACGTAGGCTGGCCCGGTGTCCGCCATGTGGAAAACTATGACTTCTCCCCTGTTATTGAGAGGGCACTGGAACTCCCCGGGTTTACGGAAGATGCCGACAAGGGCAGCGTCATGACCGGCTTTGCCCGCAACGCCGTGATCGGTGTGGCGCCCCAAGTCATAGAAGCCGTCAAGCGCGGCGATATTAAACATTTCTTCCTGGTGGGCGGCTGCGACGGCGCCAGGCCAGGCCGCAACTACTACGCCGAATTTGTGGAAAAAGCACCGAAAGACACAGTTATTCTTACCCTTGCCTGCGGCAAGTTCCGCTTTTTCGACAAAAAGCTGGGCGACATCGGCGGCATCCCCCGCCTGCTGGATGTGGGGCAGTGCAACGACGCCTATTCCGCCATCCGGATTGCCCTTGCCCTGGCCGAAGCTTTCAACTGCACAGTCAATGACTTGCCTTTGACATTGATCCTGTCCTGGTATGAACAGAAAGCGGTGGCCATTCTGCTGACACTGCTCTACCTGGGGCTCAAAAATATCTTCCTCGGCCCCAGCCTGCCGGCCTTTCTCACCCCCAATGTCTTGAATATCCTGGTGGAAAAATATAATATCCGCCCCATCTCCACACCGGAAAAAGACCTGGAAATGATTCTCGGCTAAAATCCATGCACATGAAGGCAATAAAAACCAAAGAACCGGTTCCGGAGTGAAAAAATATTCTTGACGGCAAAAACAGCAAGCCTGGGAAATTCTCAGCGCTTGCTGTTTTTTATTAAAACCTGTTTTCCCGGCATGAAAAACATCCCCGGAAGGAGAAACTATCTAAGGCGCTTTAATGGATAATTGTGATCCGGGAGGTTTGTAAACATGTCACAAACAGGAAAACTGCCGGCAAACCCCAACGCCGGCATCCCTTACCGGGAAGAAAACTTGCGTGATATCTGGCTGGCCGGCGGCTGTTTCTGGGGAGTGGAAGCCTTTTTTGCCCGCATTTACGGCGTGGCCGCCACCCGTGTCGGTTATGCCAACGGCCGCACGGAAAACCCTGCTTACGAGGAGCTGGCGCAAAGCGGCCATGCGGAAACGGTCCATGTGCGTTATGACCCGGGGAAAGTCAGCCTCAGGACACTTCTTTCGGCCTTCTTTCGCATTATTGACCCTACCAGTGTAAACCGGCAGGGCAATGATTACGGGACACAATACAGGACGGGCATCTATTACCGGGATGAGGCGGACCTGCCCGTCATCAGGGAAGTAATGGCAGCGGAACAGGCAAAACATAAAAAGCCGCTGGCGACGGAAGTCCAGCCGCTGCAACATTTTTACCCGGCGGAAGAATACCACCAGAAATACCTGGAAAAAAATCCCGGCGGCTACTGCCATGTGGATTTCTCCCTGTTGCCGGACGCAAACAGGCAGGAGGACTACCGGCCGACCGCAGAAAAACTGCGGCAGCTGACCCCGCTGCAGTACGAGGTTACACAGAAAAATGCCACGGACCCGCCCTTTGACAATGCCTCCTGGAACCATTTCGAAAAAGGAATTTATGTTGATGTGGTAACCGGGGAACCGCTTTTCCTCTCGTCCGACAAATATGATGCCGGCTGCGGCTGGCCCAGTTTTACCCGCCCCGTTTCCCCGGAGGCAGTTGTGGAAAAAGAGGACAACAGCTTTGGCATGCGGCGGACGGAGGTGCGCAGCCGCCACGGCAACTCCCACCTGGGCCATGTTTTCCCCGACGGCCCGCGTGATAAAGGTGGAAAGCGTTATTGCATCAACAGTGCCGCTCTGCGTTTCATTCCCCTCGCCGAAATGGAGCGGGAAGGTTACTGCCGCTACCTGCCCTATATTAAGTGATTTACCCGGCAGGCGGTTGCTGACATTATTTCCATTTAAGCTATAATGGTGGCAGAAACTATTCCGGCGTGGAGGGGATTTTATGCGGGAGGAAATAGAAAAGCGGGCGGCGGAAATCATCAGGGAATTGACTCTTGAGGAAAAGGCCGCCTTTTGTTCCGGCAAGGGCTTGTGGCACCTGAAAGGACTGGAGAAAGCCGGTATACCCGAAATTATGGTGGCGGACGGCCCACACGGGTTGCGCAAGCAGGCTGCAGTGGATGACCGGCCGGGTGTGGGTGACAGCGTACCCGCCACCTGTTTCCCCACGGCAGTGGGACTGGCCGCCACCTGGAACTGCGAACTGCTAACGGCAGTGGGGCGCGCCCTGGGGGAAGAATGCCTGCAGGAAGGAGTGAGCGTACTTCTGGGACCGGGCATGAATATTAAACGCTCTCCGCTGTGCGGCCGCAACTTTGAGTATTTTTCCGAAGACCCTCACCTGACGGGGGCATGTGCCGCCGCCTTGATCCGCGGTGTGCAATCTGTGGGAGTGGGTGCGGCGGCAAAACATTTTGCCGTCAACAACCAGGAAAAATACCGCATGTCCGTCAATGCCGTGGTGGATGAACGGGCTCTCCGGGAAATCTACCTTGCCGGGTTTGAAAAGGCAATCAAGGAAGCACAACCCTGGACGGTAATGGCCGCTTATAACAAAGTTAACGGTATTTATGCCACGGAAAACGAAGAGCTGTTGACCGCCATCCTGCGGGAAGAATGGGGATTTAGCGGGCTTGTGATGTCCGACTGGGGGGCTACGGACGACCGCGTCCGGGCACTGGCCGCCGGCACGGACCTGGAAATGCCATCCAGCGGCGGCCTTAATGACAGTTTGCTGGTGGAAGCGGTGCAAAAGGGTATCCTGCCGGAAGAAACGCTGAATACTGCGGTAAAGCGGGTTCTCACCCTGATTTTAACGGCGGCGGCACATAAACGGGAAGGCTTCCGCTGTGACATGGAAGCCCATCACAATTTAGCCCGCAGGGCTGCCGCTGAAAGCATGGTACTTTTGAAAAACGAAGGCGGCCTGCTGCCTCTGCCTGCAGGGGCAAAAATTGCTTTAATCGGGCAGTTTGCGGAAAAACTGCGCTACCAGGGGGCCGGCAGTTCCCTGGTTAACCCGTCCAGGCTGGATACCGCCCTGGCGGCCGGCCTGGCCAGGCTGGGCGGCAAATTGTCTTATGCTCCCGGTTATGACACAAAAAGCACCGCTGTCAATGAGAAGCTTTTGACGGAGGCAGCGGAGACGGCCAGGGGCGCAGAGATAACCGTAATCCTGGCCGGCCTGACTAACGAGTATGAATCGGAAGGTTTTGACCGGGCGCATTTGCGGCTGCCTGAAAGCCATGACCGGCTGATTGATAACATTTGCCGTGTGACGGACAGGGTAGTTGTTGTTCTTTTTAACGGGGCGCCTGTCCTGATGCCGTGGCTGGACCGGGTGCCTGCCGTCATCGAAGCATATTTGCCCGGCCAGGCGGGAGGTTCCGCCCTCTGGGACATCCTGCTGGGCGATGTAAACCCGTCCGGTAAGCTTCCGGAAACATTCCCGGCCGCTGAAGATGACTATCCGGCCGCCCGTTATTTCCCCATGGGACCGGAACAGGTGGAATACCGGGAGAGCCTTTATGTCGGCTACCGCTATTATGATACAGCCGGTACAGAACCGCTTTTTCCCTTCGGCCACGGGATCTCTTATACTACTTTTGTTTATTCCGATCTTGCCCTTTCCTGCGACAGGATAACGGAAGACGAGGAGCTGACCGTAACCCTTACCGTGGAAAATACAGGTGAACGGGCCGGAGCGGAAGTTGTCCAGCTTTATGTCCGCGATCTGGAAAGCAGTGTCTTCCGGCCGGAGAAAGAGCTGAAAAGTTTTGCCAAAGTGTATCTTTTGCCCAAAGAAAAAAAAGTATTAACCTTTACACTGGATAAGCGTGCTTTTGCTTATTACGATGTGAAACGGCACAAGTGGTTGGTGAAAAGCGGGGAATTTGCCATCCTGGTTGGCGCCTCTTCCCGGGACATACGCTTAGGCAAGCATGTCTATGTGGAGGGGACAGCAGAAGTTGCCGGGCAGCCGGGCGGTGAGACTTACCGGCAGCCTGGCCCGGGCTGGCAGGTAACGCGGGAAGATTTCGCCCGCCTCTTGGGCCGCAATCTGCCGCCTGCCGGAACAGGAAAACCGTACCATCGCAACACACCGCTTGTCATGCTGCGCCGCAATCTGCTCGGGCGGCTGCTCTACTGGCGGGTAATGCAGGAAGTGCGCAGGCAGGCGGGCGGCAATGCAGTGCAGAAAAGAATGATGGCAGCAATTGCCCGGGAACTGCCTCTCCGGGGTGTGGTCACCATGAGCGGAGGCGCTATTACCTTTGACCAAATGGACGGGTTGCTTGATTTGTTAAACGGCCATTTTTTACGTGGCCTTATCCGCCTCTGGCGCAGCGGAAAAAAATGAGGCTACATATTTTTTTTAATGGCGGCCAGGTTTTCCCGAAGCATGTCAAGTTCTTTCGCTTCTGTCTTCTCTTCCGCATAAAGCTCACGTACAAACGCGTGAAAGATATTGTCCGCCTCTTGCCAGCAATCCGGGCAGGCTTGCTGCAGGTTCGGCTGAAACGCATGGGCGGTGGTGGCCGGCGGCCGGACAATCCCCCGGCGCGCCGCCAGCGCCAGCAGGGTGTGGTAAATTTCCACGGCTGTCCTGTCACGCCTGCGCAGGGCAAGAGCATCCGCCCTTTGCCGGAACTTGCTCGCCACGTTTTGCAATTGCCGCCGCCCCCAGTCCATCAAAGCCTGCTGTGAAAAAAATGACTCCTTTTCCGCCCCTTCCCTTTTATCCGCCGCAAGACGGCGGCGTTGCAGCAGATAATGATATGCCACTCGCAGCAGTACAAGAACCGCAAAAATCAGGACAGCCCACTGTAAAAGCCGCAAGAGCTCCGGGGAGAGGAAAGCTTTTTGGTTTTCCGCAACCTCATGCTCTGTAAATTCCGGCAGCTCCGGCAGGTCATACTTAAAAGCCCTGTTGACAAAAAAACCGGAAAGCCAAGCAAGGAAATAAGAAAGAACATAAGCCGCAGCGTAACTGACAACAAACAACAGGTAGCGCACCGCCTGCCACAGATACTTTAACGGGATAAGGATGACCCGCAGGGCTGGCGGTCCCAAAAAACCGAAAAATATAGCCCCCAGCAGACAGGCTGCACTAATGGCAAACAAAGGACGCAGCCAGCTGCGCAAATGAGCGGTATTTTCAGTATCCTGCAGCTCGGACACCCGCAGGATGCCTGTCACAACCATTGCCGCCGGCAGCCAGAAAATGAGAAAAGGCAGCACCTGCAGGTCAAACTGCGGGGAAATGTCCAGGAAAGAAGCCAAGAGAAAACAAGCCGCATAACTCAGCGTCCCGGACAAAAGCTGTTTTTGCAACTGGTGAGATGTATGCAGTTCCACGGCTTTACCGCTGCCGCAGATCCAGGCCCAAAACCCGGCAAACAGGTAGATAGCCAGATAAAAAGGTGATGACACGGCGCGAATTTCAGGCGCCATGATGCACAAAGCCGCCATAAACAAGCCGGCAACCGTCAGAATCTGCGTTGTCCGCCGGCGCTCTCTCTCCGCCGCCCTGCCGAGACGGTGCTGCAGCCTGTAAGCCACCGCCCAGGCAATGACGGCAAGGCCCGCCAACCTGCCGTATAACCATAGGAAGGCAGGCCTTTGCAGATAAACAGCTATCAGAACAAACCAGGGTGCATACAGGGCGAGAAGGCAAAAGAACGCCAGGATCTCAACCGCCAAACGGAACAAGTGTGATTTGTTCCAGTTCATCCCATTCTCCCTTCTCCGCGATGGTATAGACAGGAATTTCTTTGCCGGCAGCCGGCTCGGCCTGCTTTTGACTGACAAGAATCACAGCGACCCTGCTTCCCCGCCGGTGCAGGTTCTGCAGAGAGCGGACCATCTCCGGCGTTAGATATGCCGTCACCAGGTAAAGCCGGCTGTTGTCACCCATATTTTTGCCTGCCAGCGCCAATACCTGCTCACATTTGCCAAACTGATAGGGGAAGAGCCGGGACATGGTTTCCAAACACCGCTTCAGCTGCGCTTCCCCCGTCCCCGCACGAATGGCGACAAAACCTCCCGCACCGACCGGGCTGTTGGCATAAAAACCGAAACGGTAGCCGGCCTCGTAACACCGGCGTATCAGGGAAGCACAGACTACAAGCCCCCGCTCCATAAGTTTGGGGTCCATTTCCCAGATGAATTTTGCCGTGCTAGTGTTGAAGACAACAGTGATTTCAGCAGCGAAAGCAGCGTCATAGATTTTTGTTTGCAGTTTTCCCGCTTTTGCTGTGGCTTTCCAATTGATCCGGGAAAAGGGGTCGGAGGGCAGGTAATCCCGTACCCCGCGAAAACTTGCCGGGTCTTCATACAGCCAGCTGGGTTTTGCTTCGCCGCCAAAAGGATGGTGAAAAAGTGGCGGCTGCACATTTATGGGCAACATACGCGGATAAACAAGAATTTTTGTTGTTACATTCACCTTCCGCCGGCCTTCAATAAAGCCAAAGGGATCAGCCACTCTTATTTCCATGGGGCCCAGAGTAAATTCACCGCGCTCGAAACATTGCAGAGAAAAATATTTATTTAAACGTTCAAAACCACGCAGGGAATGGACGGTGCGAAAAAGCTGTTTGGTTTCCAGCTTGGCTAGCTGCAATGCATCCGCCGGTTTTAACTCCGCAGGCCATTCCAGGCTGCAGGCCAGCCAGGGAAGGGGAAAGGGCTGGTCATTAACTATTCGCAGGGTACCGGCAACTTTTTCCCCGTAAAAAGCCCGCTTTCTGGCCAGTTCAACAGTTCCTGCCACGGCCTGGGGCAAGTATTTGCCGTAAAACCAGGAAATGAAGCCAATGCAAAAAAGCGCCCCTCCGGTAATACCCATCAGGAAACTGCCGGTGACAATGCCAAGCAGGGAGACGATCAGCCCTGCTTTCATAATCAGCTCAGGGCTCATCAGCTTTCATCCCGTATTCTACGTCCAGGGGTACCTCTACACTGCCGACAACCTGTTTGATAAGCTCCGCCCGGGTAAGGTCCTGCAGGGAGGCGGAAATCTCCAGCAACAGGCGGTGTGCCAGGACGGGCACGGCCAGTTCCTGCAAGTCATCCGGAATGACATAATTCCTGCCGCGGAGCAAGGCAAGAGCCTGTGCCGCCCGGGCAAAGTAGAGGGTTCCCCTGGGGCTAACACCCAGGCGGACACCGTCCATTTTCCTGGTTTCCCGGACAATGGCCAGCATATAATTAAGCACCGGTTCCGAGAACTTGACTTCAGCCGTCATTTTTTTCAGCGTAACCAGGTCCGCCACGGTAGCCACCGGTTTTACGTCTGCCAGCGGATCGTCATTGAGAAAACGCCTGACTATGGTTTTTTCCTCCTCGAACCCGGGATAACCCAGGTTCAGGCACATAAAAAAGCGGTCCAGCTGTGCCTCGGGCAGGGGAAAAGTCCCTTCCATTTCCAGCGGGTTCTCCGTGGCCAGAACCAGGAAGGGAAAAGCAATTTTTCTGGTTTCACCGTCAACCGTCACAGTTGCTTCTTGCATACATTCAAGCAGACTTGACTGTGTTCGCGGCGTAGCCCGGTTGATTTCATCCGCCAGCAAAACATTAGTAAAAACCGGACCGGGACGAAATTCAAATTCTCTTGTTTTTTGGTTAAAATAATTAATCCCGGTAACATCTGACGGCAGCAAATCGGGAGTAAACTGGATGCGACTGAAAGACAGTCCCAGGGCCCGAGAAAAAGTTCGGGCCAGAAGCGTTTTACCGACACCGGGGACATCATGCAGCAGAATATGGCCGCCGCAGATTAAAGCGGCAAGCATTTTTTCCAGAATACTTTCATCCGGAAGAACAACAACATTCCTGATTGACTGGAAAAATAACGTCTTAAAAGCTTCTACCGAAAACCCCTCCTCTTGCAAACAACGTTCAACTCCTTTCCTGATAATTCTTAAATATCCCGCTATTTTTGAGAGCATATTTTTGGTCTTTACCATTACCAAAATGGAAGTTGATTTGTTTTCTTTATTCAGCTTTTTTACACCATTTCCTGCAGTTGGCGGCCAATTATCAAAATACTTATGGGCGACGCTGTCACGGAAACAGGTCTTGCCTGCTTCAGCTTTTTTCCATACTAAAAACGATCTGAGCGAGAAAAATAAAAAGTGAAAGGAGAGTGATGCAATGAAATTAAAAGGTCTTGCAACAATGGCTCTGGCAGCTTCACTTGCCGCCTCGGCCGCTTTTGCCGCGCCGGTGTCCGGACAGTACTCAAGCATGCAAAAACCTAGAGGCAGTGCGTTGATGGTAATAACGCAGGAGACGGCCGGTTGTCGCAAAATGCAAGACCCGCTTAATTTCCTTGAAAAGAAAAAAAGACACATTCAGGAACAGGTGCGTGCCGGAAAGCTGACACAGGAAGAAGCGGATGCAAGAATTGCCCGGATTGAGGAAAGAATCAGGGACATCCGGGAGTTTAACAAATTGAGTGTCCCGGAGAAAAAAGCAAAGCTGCTTGATCGCTACAGGAAAATGCTGGAGCAAAAAGCGGCGGCAGGCAAAATAACAAGACAAGAAGCCGACAGGCGCCTGCAGGCTTTTACGGAAAAAGTGGAGGCCTGGGACGGCCAAGGCTATCCTGATTTTGGCTGCAGGCACGGGAAAAAACGGTAATAATTTTCCGCTGTAACGAAACTTTTTTCGTTACAGCTTTTTTTTGCATAAACGAGTCCCGGTACACACCCCCTTCAATTAAGACTAACGACATATTCTGCCGTCTTTTATTGCTGCAAAGATAGTTCCCGGAGATTATTGCTGAAAGAAAAGAAAACAGAAATAATAGCTATATAAGGGAGAATTAGCACAATGAAGGGATTTGTATGAATAAACTGCATCAGCGCCTGGAAGAGCCATTATGTAAAACGGTATGGGATTAAACACAAAAAGACAATTCGACAAAGCAAAGCGCTTGATCAATTAATTGTGCAGTTTATGAAGCCCCACAAATGGAGTGATTAAACTGCTTTTCTATGCCCGGGGCTCATGACAAGAAAAGAGAAAGAAAGCGCGGTGTTTTCATGTTTAAAATGTTTTCACGCTTAAAAAAATTTCTTGTGTTGAAAAAAAGAGTTCAAGCAAGTCAAAACAAGGCAGGTGTAAATAACCAGGTTCTTGCAGAAATGCCCGCAGAGGCACAAGAGAATAATGAAAATGGCACTTTTGAGTTCAACACAAATCTGCAACAGCTTTATCGCCAGTCCAATCAAGAAAAAGAAATTTTAGATTTAATTACAGCTGTTGAACAAATCATTCGCAACAAGAACAATACAGATATAAATTTGCAGGAGCTAAAAGAACGATATTTGTCTGCGCAGGAGCAAATTGAGTTCTTAAAAAAAGAGATTGCCGAATATAAGCAATACTCGCTGGACAAGGAAAAAGAGATTGAGACCCTACAAAGAAAAGTTGCTGAAAAAAACATGAAAATAGATCAACTGTTGGAAGACTATAGCAATATGCAAACTACCATGTCAAAAAAAATAGAAGAGCTTAAAAACATGGTTGAATTTGAGCGGGAAAAAAACAAGAAGCTCCAGCAGCAGATTGAAAAAGACAGTATCGATCATGTTGTCCAGTTAAAAAAGCTGGAAGAAACAATTATGTTACTGGAAACTGAAAACAGATCTCTCAGGGAGCAATATGAAACCGTCCGCCAGGAAAATACATATCTTGTGAATATTGTTTCTGATTTTACCAATCGCATCACAGTTTCTTACGGGAAACCGAATACTGACAATACAGAGAGCGGTATCAATGAATAATATCGGGCTGGTTCTGGAGATCCATTCTCTCCGTTGTAGCGATAACAATTTCTTCCTGGCAGGGAATGCAAATATAAATGGCAAAATTGCTCCCTTTGAAGTGCCACTTGATAAACAAACCTACCTGGAGCTGTCGGAAAAAATCACTTTCAGTAATGGCAGTCTCTTCCGTTTATCGCTCCAATCTCTATGGGATCCCTATCGCAAACAGCATTTGGCAAAAATCATAAAACTGGCGGGCGAGCAGAGGGAGACCATTTATTTTGTTTGTACAAAAGCCTTTGCAGAAAAACTGCAACAGCTGCAGAGCAGGGAATTTATGCAGCAGCTGGATTTGCAGAGAAAAGCGGAAACGGCACCTGCCGCTTCCTTGGCAGTAAGCAGGCAGAAAAAACAAAAACTCATTGATATTAGACACTGGCAAAAAGTAAAACGTGCTGCCTGTTTTGTTTTTTTGCTTCTAATATTTATCAGGCTGGGGAGTGCATACAAAAACAATCATGGTTTTGAATATGCCGCGGTACAAAACATGCCAATAGTTTATGAAGAGAAGCAGGCTCCCGAGGACATACAAGTAAGTGAAGAAATACAATTAAATGACGAAGCTGTAATGCAGCAGAACCAATTCTCCGTTCCGGTAGAAAAAATGTCACAAACAAACGTTGCGGATGGCTGCGTTGCACTGACATTTGATGACGGGCCAACGCTACACACGGAATCTATTGTAGATGTTTTGCTGGAAAAGCAGGTTGCGGCAACTTTTTTCCTCGTGGGCAAAAATATAAAAGCATATCCGGAGAAGGTGGCATATTTAGTTGCTGCCGGGATGCCCATTGGGAACCATTCCTGGAGCCACCGCGACTTAACCCAGTTGTCTCTTTCAAATTTGGTTGCCGAAATTGAGCAAACAAATGAGTTGCTTATAAATTTAACACAAACAACATCAGCTTTATTTCGATCACCTTATGGTACAAAAAATCAAATTCTGCTTCAGGAACTGGAAAAAAGACAAATGAAGTTAGTGCTTTGGAATCGTGATCCCCAGGACTGGAACAGAAAAAGTCCCAAAGACATCTTAACTTACTTTGAGCAAACAGAACCTTCCGGTGGGATATACGTCCTGCATGAAACTAAAGCCACATTGGAAGCACTTCCCCAAATTATTGATTTTTTGAAAGAAAAAGGTCTAAAAATTGTAACTTTGCATTAATATTATCCGAACAAGTAAGAAAATCAAAATAGCCAAGGATAGGTGCTAACAGCTTTTCACCGGAAAATAAAAGGGGCTGTAAACAAACTTTGCTGAAGGTTTGTTTACAGCCCTCCTTTTATGCTAATACGGCTGCAGGGCATACATCCTTTGCGCCAAAAATTTTGCATATTCCAGGGGCAGACTGTAGACAGCGGAGCAGACTTCCTCCGGAGCCAGCTGCTCATAACCTGAAGTGTTCGGCTTGCTGTTGGCTTCAATCACCCAAAGCCACCCCTGATTGTCAATACCTATATCCAGGCCTATTTCACCGTGCAGACCGAAACATGCCTCGAGGGCCAAGGACACATTCCTGGCAAACGCCACCAGGCTTGCCCAGGACACACCTTGATAAGGCAGAGGATCCCGCGGCCCGACCAGAATTTCATCTGCACCGGACATGACATTGGTAATTACCGCACCGGGTCTGGCAATCCGGAAGGAAATAACGGGAACCTGCCAACTGCCGCTGTAGTCTTTCTGGACAAGAATACGCAAATCAAAGATGCGGCCATTGATGGTGGCAAGATTGATTCCCTGCTGGACAATTGTGTTTGTGCCCAGGTAACTGCAGGCAAAGTTATACAAAGAAGCAAGGTCGGCAAAGCTCCATTCCTTTATTTGCCAACCTCCCGCCCGGCAGCCATACCCTGCCTTCGTCTTTTCCACCCGCACCACTTCCGCCCCGTAGCTGCCGTAGTTGCCCTTCAGGTAGCAGAAAGGGTACTTGTCAAGAAAAAGGGCCAGCGTTTCCGCCGTAAGCTCAGCCGTTTCAGGCACGTGGTGCCGCAGCCCGGAAAAAAAGGCGAGCGCTTGATAAGTTTGCCATTTACCGAAGTAGCGCTTGTGATTAATAACTTGCCGCCGCCAGCTCTCCCTTAGAAGCCTGTTGGCTTCACGGGCAACCCGCCTTTTTTCCGGATTATAAGGGTAAGTGGCCATATCATAAAGCACCTGCGGCGCGGGGAGGCGCTTTTCTTCCCATTGCTTGGTGCACAGGTTGTAAGTGTAGCCGGCCACTTTATCTTGCTCCCAGTCTATGGCGTCCGGAGTAAAAACATAAAAGAGGACGCCTTTTTCTGCAGCCAGCTCTGCCGTACGCTTTAATTCATAATCTTCTGCCAGCCTGCGCACCGTACTGTCTGAAACTGTCATCCCCACCAGCGGGGCAAAGACCAGATGCCCTTTCCGATGGGCTAAAAGTGCCAGCGGCTGGCGTAAAAAAGAAAAAAACTTCCTGCACAGCTGGGAGGAAAGATAAATTGTTGCCGCTTCACTCCCCTGACCGTCGTGTGCGGCAATTTCCGCCCGTACTTGCTCGGACCCGATCTGCAGGGTGACTACTTCGCCGGGACGGCAGCCCAGCCGTTGCAAAAGGTCCCCGCTGCAGGTGAGGAGGCAAGCAGGCCAGCCGGGCCCGTAAGGCAGGAGCCTGAAAAAAAAGATATCTTCCATGCCGCCCAGTTGGTACCGCCATTCGGGCGCAGACGCAAAACCGGCCACGGCAGTCCCCAGCAGGACCGGGGCCAGGTTGATGCCCAGGTTGATGCCTCTGTCTCGCATGCGTGTAAAGCTGACTTTCAGCGGTTTTCCGTTCACCTCAATCAGCCGGAGATTCCCCTCCGTATCCAAGCCAAGGTCAACGCCCAGTTCACCCAAAAAGCCGAATTTCTCCTCCATGGCACTGCCGAGTACTTCACACAGTGACGTAATTTCCCCCAGCAGTTCCTTTTCCCTGCCGGGAAAAGCATGCCGGAGTGCCGCCGTTATCCGTATTACTTTACCGCCGCTGCGGGGGCTGGTAATCACACTGTCCACGGGCGCAATCCTGGCGTTGGCAGCCGTTACCTGCCAGCGGTCGGGTATGATCTTTTGCAGCATGACGCGAATATCAAAGCGGTTGCCAAGAAAGGTGGCCAGATTAATACCGTCTTGCATTAAATACTGCTGGCTTGTTACCATCAGCTCTTCCACTTTGGCAAGAAAAGAGGCGGTATCGGGAAAAACAAACTTTTTATTGTCCCCGTCTCCCCGGATCTCCAGTATATAGCCGCTTTTGTTGCGGCACACCCGCATAACACCTTGGCCTTTATACAGGCGGTCCGGCTTCAGGTAAATCTGTGAGCCCGTCTCCAGCCAGGCAAGCAATTGTTCCCTGTCATACCAGGCAAACTGCGGCAGGATCCCCGTGAAAGCGGCAAACTGACGTAAATGTTCATAAACCTCATATTTGCCCAGCTTAATCACTGCATTGTAGACAGTTACCGGCCACTCCGCCTCACTGATACCGGCACGCAGCCGGGCCGCCGCCGCCCTGCCGTCCTGGCCGAAACAGCGGTCGTAGATTGCCAGTGGAAAGGGATACTGCCCCGCTGTCCACTCCCCCTTTTCATTCCAGCGGTAAGCCGTCACCCTGCCGCTCTGCCAGTTTACACCGCTTAAAGCAAAGAAAAAAATAATACCGTGCAATGCGTCCGCCCATTGCTGAAAACGCCAGTACACACTGTCACGGTCGCCGGAAAGCAGGCGCTCCACTTTACGTTCACTGATAAAGACACCTATAAAGGGGCCTATTTCCAGACAACCGGCTGTTACTTTAAATTTTATCTTCGACTCCCCGGGCAGGGACAGTGCCTCCGCCAGTTGTTTGCTGAAAACAAGGGTATTGGGGGTTTTGGTACTGTTCCGAAAGACCACGTCCGCACGGGCTTGCAGCAAACCTGCCTTAATTATATATTCACCCGGGGCAAAAGGGGGCGGATGTTTGCTTTGCAGGATAACCACGTTTTCCGCCTGCCCTGAAGTCACAAGCCTTGCCGTATACTGCACGCACATACACCTCCGGCTACATTATATGCCGCAAGACAAGGCAGAGTTCAGTCTGTACCCTCTTCTTTATCCAAAAGCAAAGCAAAATATAAAGTTGTATCCTGTGGCAGCAATTTCTCAACAAATTCTTATAATTCCGGTTTTATGCTTACAGGGCAGAGCAGATATGCCATAATATAGAAAAATAATTCTCCGGGACGGAGGGATACAATGTTCAGTTTTGTTGCGGCAGTCGGCAGAAATAATGTGCTGGGGAAAGACAATCGCCTCCCCTGGCACCTGCCCGCCGATGTCCGCCATTTTAAGCAAGTGACAATGTCAGGAACCAGAACCATGATTATGGGAAGGAAAACTTTTACTTCCCTGCCCCGCGTGCTGCCCCGCAGGAAACATATTGTCCTCACCCGGGACCGCAGTTTTAAAGTCGACCACCCTCAAGTCACAGTTGTACATGACTTTGCTGACCTGCTGCCGCTGGCTGCAGCCCGGGAAGAATATTACATTATCGGCGGTGCGGAAATTTTTCGGCTCTTTTTCCCTTACACTCAAAAAATCTACCTTACTGTCATCGACGCGGACTTTGCAGGAGATACATTCTTCCCGGATTATAATAAAAATGAGTGGCAGGTTACCTGGCAGCAGGAAGGGGTTGTGGATGAAAAAAACCTTTACCCCCACACCTTCTTTATCCTGGAGCGTAAAAAATAACAAGCCAAAGGGGCTGCAACGATGCTTAAACGGTTCGCTTGCAGCCCCGGAACGTTTTAGTTGGAAAAGTTTTTAGTTAAGTGCTTTCAAAAGCAGTTTATAAGCCACATTTTTTGCTTCTTCCACTGACACATCAGGGTATAATTCCCGCTGGCCGGCAAAATGGGAGAAACCGGCCAGGGCCCCCTGCAAAGCCATGAGCTGGTAAAAATAACTTTCCCGCCCGCAAATGACTTTTTCCGCCCTGCCGTGCTCAAGCAAATAAGTAATAATTTGCAGGACATTCTCTTTTATCATGTCAAGCTCCTGTTGCTGCTCTTTCAAAAATGTGTAAAAGTTATGCAGCCCGCCGCCGGACAAGAGTAAATTGACAGTAGACCGGTTGTCGCCAAGGCATTCCAGGATTACATCAAGCAAAACGGAAAATTTTTCCCGCAAAGTCTTTTTTGCGGCAATACGTTGGAAAGCCGCCTTTATTTCACGGTTGAGCTGGTAGAGAATTGCTTTGGAAATAACTTCCTCCTTGCTGGCGAAATAGTCATAAACAGTCCCTTTGCCGATTCCTGCCGCTTCTGCAATCTCCTGCACCTTTATCTGGTACGGGTTGGCCCCCCGGCGAAGCAGCTCTATCAGGCCGTTAAAAATGGCGATTTCTTTTTCCGCATACCCGGTTTCCATTAGAAATCAATCTCCTCTTGTAACGTTCTCCGATTTTTTTGCTTGTGCAGCAGCTCATACATTGCGGGCACAACCACAAGCGTCAGCAGGGTGGCATAGAGCAGGCCGCCAATCATAACTATGGCCAGCGGCTGCAACACTTCCGCCCCCATCCCCACGCCGAAAGACAAGGTGGACAAGCCGAGAATTGTGGTAATAGAAGTCATCAGGATGGGGCGCAGGCGTGTTTTGCCTGCCTCAACCAATGCTTCAGTGAGAGAACGGCCTTCATCCCGCAGCTGGTTGGTATAATCAACAAAAACAATCCCGTTATTGACGACCACACCGCTTAAGACCAGAAAGCCCAACATGGCCACCAGGCTGATTTCATATCCCGTCAGATAGAGTGCCATCAGGCCGCCCGTAAAGGCCAGGGGAATGGTAAACATGACAATCAGCGGCGACAAGAGAGACTGGAACTGGGCCACCATAATCAGATAAACAAAAAGTACTGCCAGGACCAGCATAAAGAGCAATTCGCGCAGGGAAGTATTAATAATCTCCACCTCGCCTGCGATTTCCACCGTATAGCCTTCCGGCACTTCATAGTCTGCCAGTTTCGCTTCCAGTTCTCTGCTGACCAGGCCAATATTATACCCTGTTTCAAGAGCGGCTGTAACGGACAATGTCCGCTGCTGGTCATGGCGGCGGATTGAAGCAAGCCCGGTACCGGTTTCAATGTTCGCAATTTCATCCAGCCTGACTTCTTTTTCTTTACCGCCCGTCTCCTGCGTAATGGTCAGGCCGGCAATACTCTCGGGCGTCAGGAAAGCTGTACGGCCATCCACTACAATAACAGGATAATCCCGAGTAGCTTCTTGAAGCGTTGTGACAGCCTGC
>JAAYLG010000149.1 GCA_012522075.1 Bacillota bacterium | reverse complement strand
GTAATGTGTTTAAAACGCCGGGAAGTCGTGGTACAATGGGATTGACTCATGTGCATGGCCTCCTTTATGTTGTGGTTTAGTCACCTTTAACATATCAGAGGTTGTGCCATGAGTCTCTATTTTTTTTTGTTATATGCGGCTATTAATTTTACAACTTACCTCAAAAGGCGGGCATATCCATATGCTCGCGTGAAATATTCAGGAATTTGTTATAGTTTTCTTTAAAGTAAAGTTTAATGGTGCCCACCGGGCCGTTGCGCTGCTTGGCAATAATAATTTCCGTTTCGTACTTATTGTCTACATTCGGATTGTAATAACCTTCGCGATAAATAAAGGCAACCACATCCGCATTGGCTTCAATGCCGCCGGATTCCAAAAGGTCGCTCAGCACAGGCCTTTTCTTATCCCGCTGTTCCACCGCCCGTGACAGCTGGGACAAGGCAACAACGGGCACTTCCAGTTCCTTGGCCAGCGCTTTCAGGGAACGGGAAATTGCCGAAATTTCCTGCTGGCGGTTTTCCGTCCGCTCGTTGCTGCGCATCAACTGCAGATAGTCAACAAAAATGACAGCCAAGCCATGCTCCGCCTTGAGCCTGCGTGCCTTGGCCCGCATTTCCATTACAGAGATGGCTGCCGTATCGTCTATAAAAATGGGTGCCTCGGCCAGGGGACCCGCCGCCATGGTCAGCTTGGGGTAGTCATCATCCGAAAGATAACCGCGGCGCAGCCTGTGCGCATCAATATTGGCCTGGGCGCAAAGCATCCTCTGCACCAGCTGCTCCTTGGACATTTCCAGGGAAAAGATGGCAACGGGCATCTTTTCATTCACCGCGATATGCTGGGCCATATTCAGCGCCAGTGTAGTTTTCCCCATGCTGGGACGGGCGGCAATAATAATCAGGTCTGAATTCTGCAGCCCGCAGGTAATATCATCAAAGTCGATAAAACCGGTGGGCACGCCGGTAACCCCGCCCCGGTTCCCCCATAGCCGGTCAATCTTGTCAAACGTACCCTTCAGGATTTCGTTCATGCTGGAAAAACCCTGGGGTGTGGAACGCCGGGAGATATCAAAAATAGCTTTTTCTGCATCATCCACAATCTGCTCCACATCATCTTTAGCTTCAAAACAGCGGGTAACAATACCTGTCGCGGCATGAATCAAAGAGCGCAGCACCGCTTTTTCCTGCACAATCTTTATATAAAAATCTACGTTGGCGGCTGTAGGAACAATATTGGCCAGTGTGGTCAGGTAGGTAATCCCACCCACTGCCTCCAGCGCGCCTGTCTGGTTCAATTCTTCCGCCAGTGTAATTAAATCCACCGGTTCGCCGCGCTCGAATAAGGCAAGCATGGCGGCGAAAATCTTCCGGTGTCCCTCCCGGTAAAAATCGGTCGGGCGCAAGGCTTCCGCAGCGGCAATAATGGCATCGCTGTCAATCAGCATCGCTCCCAACACAGACTGCTCCGCTTCCATGTTTTGCGGAGGTACACGTTCAGTTGTCAAGTCCATGACACACCTCTTCTGAAAGCTTCTTTAGACATTGCCTGATAAAAGTGCTTTTTCCCGCCCCCGGAAAAACCACGGCAGGGCTTCCTCTACCGTTTCCACCGGTACCACCTGTACATCCGGCAGGTCGGGCACGTCGCCCCTGTTTTCCGCCGGTACCAAAACGGTTTTCATTCCCGCCAGACGTGCGCCGTACAGTTTTTCCGGTATGCCGCCCACCGGGCGAACATAGCCCTGCAGGGAAATTTCCCCGGTTACCGCCACCTCTTGTGCCACCGGCCAGCCCTTAATGGCGCTGAGCAGGGCCACAACCACGGCCAAGCCGGCTGAAGGGCCGTCTATCTGCCCGCCACCGATCACATTCACGTGCAGGTCATAATTGTGCAAATCCTCCCCGGTCAGACGACGGATAACGGCGGCTGCATTAAAGACAGAATCCCTGGCCATGCTGCCCGCCGTTTCATTAAAGCGGATGCGGCCTTTTCCCGGCTGGGCGGCCGGGAAGGCTACCGCTTCAATTTCAATCACTCCGCCCAAAAAGCCGTGTACACCAAGGCCATATACTCTGCCGACATAAGCGCCCTCCGTTTTTTTCCGGCAAGCATTGGGAACAAAGCGGCCGGCACGCAGTGTCTCCCGCACCAGGGCACAAGTAATAACAGGCGCCGCCCCGCCTTGCCCGCGGCAAAGCGCCAGGCCGTAGGCATCGGCCAGTATATTTACCGCCTGTCTTCCTTCCGTGGTGTACTCGGCAATAAGGGCAGCCGCATTGTCTTCCAAAGCAACTTGCAACCGGGCGGCGGCGGCAACCACAATTTTCTCCACTTCCGCCGGTGTGAGCGGCTCAAAATAAACGGCACTGCAGCGGGAACGTAATGCCGGATTAATCTCCTCCGGGGAACGTGTTGTAGCACCGATGAGGACAAAATCAGCCGGTGCACCTTCCGTAAAAAGCTTGTGGATATATTTGGGCACCTGCGGATCGGCGGGATCATAATATGCCGATTCAAAGCGGACCCTTTTGTCCTCCAGCACTTTTAAAAGCTTGTTTTGCAGCGCCAGATCCAGTTCCCCTATTTCATCAATAAAGAGAATTCCGCCATGGGCTTCCGTGACCAAGCCCAGTTTCGGCTCGGGTACGCCACCGTCACTCAGGTCTCGCCTGGCTCCCTGGTAAATAGGGTCATGCACAGAACCCAAAAGCGGGTTGGTTGTTTCCCGGGGATCCCAACGGAGCGTGGTACCGTCCACTTCAACAAAAGGAGCATCGGCGGCAAAGGGGCTGGTGGCAATTTCCCGGGCCGCCTCCAAGGCCAGTCTGGCAGCCGTCGTCTTGCCCACTCCTGGCGGGCCATAGAGAATAATATGTTGTGGGTAAGGGGAAGCCAGCTTGGCCAAGAGTGCCGTAACAGCCGCCTCCTGCCCCACAATCTCTTCCAGCCGCTTGGGGCGCAAAACATCCAGGGCGAAGCAGTTCAAAGCTTTGTGACGCATTTTTTCCAGTTCCGCATATTTTTTGAGCGTCTGCGGGTTTTCCGGTCCGCCCTGTTCCTTCAGCAGTTGTCTTTTTATCTCCAGCACATATTCTTCTTGTTTTTCCTTCATTTTGGCGGCAATTTTTTGCTCGATGGTGTCTTCCACCGCCCGCCGCGCCATCTTTTCAGCCAGTTCATCATACAAGAGCTGCAACAACTCCGGTATTTCCGCAAGCGCAGGCACTTCCGTCAGGGCCGGATTTTCAAAAATCACACGCTGCAGACCCAGGACCTTTTCCTCGGGCCTGCGGGAACGTAAAAGTGTCAGCGCCTCCAGTTTTCCCGCCTTCAGTATTAGCCTGTCCGCACCAAGCAGTCCGGACAGAAAAGAATAGAACGTATTGACTTCGCGTTTAATTTGCTCCCTTTCCGCAGAGCAATTTATTTTCTGGGCCAAGCGTGATGTAGCTGCTTTTTTCATTTTCTACTCCTTAAGGGGCCGCTGTTACTATTAGCTCCAGGGTTACTTCCACCTCGGGATGCAGTTTCACCCGCACCGGATAGACGCCGGTACTTTTAATTGTTTCCGGCAGCTCAAGCTTGCGTTTATCCACCGTAAAGCCTTTTTCCTGCAATGCAGCCGCCAGGTCCGCGCTGGTCACAGAGCCAAAGAGGCGCCCGCCCTCACCGACGCGTACAGGCATTTCAATCTGCAGGCCTGCCATTTTTTCTGCCGTCTTCTTTGCAGCAGCCAGCTTTTGGGCGGCCTTTTCCATGTCCTGCTGCTTTTTTCGCTGATATTCCTTCAAGCGCCCGTCCGTGGCTTCCATGGCCAACCCTTTCGGCAACAGGTAGTTTCTGGCATAGCCCTCTGCCACGTCTTTTATATCTCCCTTTTTGCCCAGCGCTTTGACATCGCTTAGCAAAATAACTTTCATTACACAACCCTCCCTGATCGGCTGTTTGTGAGATCTCTTTCTGCACCGCACCTTCAATTTCCTGCCGACCGGGGCCGCAAGAGGCCTGCTAATAACTTGCCTGCCTGGAAAAAAAAGAGAAGCGCCCGCAGGCGGGCGCCTCAAACAAGATCTTTTTATTCTGCAGTATACGGCAGCAGGGCAATATTGCGGGCACGTTTGATGGCAATGGTCAGCTGGCGCTGGTGCTTGGCACAGTTGCCGGAAATACGGCGGGGCAGGATTTTGCCCCTTTCCGTAATATACTTGGACAGCTTGCCCGTTGCCTTGTAATCTATATGCTCGATTTTATCAACACAGAAGCTGCAAACTTTCCGTTTGCCTTTGCGGCCGCGCTCTCTGCGCATCGAAAAACCTCCTTACATCACGCGCCTTTCCTGCAGGCAAGTGCGCTCAAAGTTAAAAGGGTACGTCATCGTCACTAATCATGGTATCATCAAAAGGCGGCGGCTCGCTCTCGGAACGCTTATTACGTGTATCAAGAAACTGCACCCAGTCGGCAACAACCTCTGTCGCCGTCCGGCGATGGCCTTCACGGTCTTCATACTTGCGAATCTGCAGCCGGCCTTCCACAGCAACCAGGCTGCCTTTGCCCAGGTATTTGGCGCAGTTTTCCGCCTGTGTACTCCAGACAACAATGGGGATAAAATCTGCCTCCTGTTGCCCCTGTTGCTTGAAACGGCGGTTCACGGCAAGTGTAAAAGAGGCAACTGCCACACCGCTGGTCGGCGTATAGCGCAGCTCCGGGTCCTGGGTCAGGCGGCCGATCAGCACGACACGGTTAAGCATTCCGTTCACCACCTTGCTAATCTTCCTCTTTGACAATGAGGTAACGAATAATCTCATCAGAGATTTTAAAGTTCCGCTCCAATTCGGCAGTTACAGCGGGTTTGGCTGTATAATTGAGCAGCACGTAAAACCCTTCCCGGAACTTCTTTACCTCATAGGCCAGTTTACGACGTCCCATTAAATTAACATTGGTAACCTCGCCGCCAGTCGTTTCAATCAGCTCTTTAAATTTCGTGCTGACGGCTTCGTAAGCATCTTCTTCTAGGTCGGGTTTAACAATAAACATGGCTTCGTATTTCGTCATGGCCTATTCACCTCCTCCCTTCGGACTGTGGCCCCCGCACGGGCGGGAGCAGGGAAGTACAACCTACATCATATCACAACCGGCCCGCCTTGGCAAGAGATGTCATGCCAATCGCCGTCGTTGGTTTGTAGGACTACAATAGATCTTGGACACTAGGCTTTAAAAAAAAGAATGCAAGATGAGGACAATTCGGTTATTGTTAAGTTACGACAACAAAACAGTACCGAAAGGAGTGCCTCATCCTGCATG
>JAAYLG010000148.1 GCA_012522075.1 Bacillota bacterium | reverse complement strand
CGGCAGGTGCTGCTGGCGTTCCTCCTGTTGCTTTTTATCTTCCTGGCTTACGGCTGTTGGTATTTTTACCGGGTGCTGACGCCGAAAAATTTGTTTACCGAGCCGCCCCAGCCGCAGGATGACGGCACAAACCCTGCGCCTGCACAAACGGGCGGGGAGAAAAAAGAAGGCGATTTTAGCACCAATATTGTCAGCATTGTCCTGCTTGGCTTTGACGGCAATAGGGAGCGGGACAGCATCTATAGCGTTTACCGGACGGACACCATTAAAATCTTTGCCGTCAACTTTGACGAGAGGACAGTCCAGATCATTGACATCCCTCGTGACAGCTATACACGCATTGCGGACACGCAGACTTACGACAAAATCAACCATGCCTATTTTTACGGCCATCAATACGGCGGGGACGGGGACAGGCACCTGCAGGGCATTGAGTATACTTTGTGCAGCATCAGCAACCTCCTCGGAGGCGTCCCTTTCCAGTATTATGTCACAGTCAATATGGATGCCGTGGTGGAGCTGGTAGATTCCATCGGCGGCGTGCGCTTCAACGTGCCCTATGATGTGTACGACAAGGACGGCGTCCTGCAGCTCAAAAAGGGGGAAACGGTTCTCAACGGTGAACAGTACCTGCATTACCTCCGCAACCGGGAAAAAGGCGGGGATGAGGGCAGGATGCGGCGACAGACCGAACTGCTCCTTGCCACCCTGGATCATCTGCGGGCGGAAGGACTGGTGAAAAATCTCCCCACCCTCTACAACACTTATCGGGACCTGATAGATACCAATCTGACCAACCAGCAGGTTATTTCCCTGCTTCTCTTTGCCGCCCGCCTGGGGCGGGAGCAAATTTCCACGTACACTTTAACGGGCAGCGGCCAGTCCAAAGACGGCATTTACTACATGGTACTGCCGCCCGAGGCAATCTCCGCAGTGCTGCGGGATGTTTACGGCATAGATTTCACGCCCGAGCCACAGGAGCCGCTGCGTGACACGGTGCCCGCCGCACCCAAAGCTTTTTCCGCCTTTGTTGTTGGGCATGATGGCGGCATGGCCGTCAGCCTCACCTGGCAAAAAGGTGACGGCCATAACCTCGCCTTTAAACTATACCGCTGCACGGACGGCGGAGAAAAAGTGCTCCTGGCCGAGACGCAAGAGCTCTCTTGGCTGGATACGGAAGTTTTTGCGGGGCAGACCTGCACCTATTACCTGGAAGCCGTCAATCACAGGGCGCTCTCACCGCAGGTCAGCCTGACAGTTGCCATAGAAGGGGCACCGCAGCCGCCGGACGGAGAAGATGCACCGGGCGAAGAGGAACTGCCGGACGGTGAAGACGTGCCCGGCGGTGTAAAGCCGCCTCCACAAGTAGAGCCGGACGAGCCACAAGCCCCGTCGGAGCCGGACGAGCCGGCCGCACGCGAAAACCCGCCACCCCTGCCGGAGCCATAAACCGACAAGCAGAAACAAGTAGGGGGAAGAACCTGGTGGAAACAGACTGTAAACATACATTAAAGGAAGCCTGTCACGGCCTGCCCCCTGGCAGGCAGATCTTAAT
>JAAYLG010000021.1 GCA_012522075.1 Bacillota bacterium | reverse complement strand
TAATGTGCTTGCCAATGACAGCTTTGGCTGCCTCGTCACCGAGCTCGGCACAGGTTATACCTGGTGGAGCAACAGCCGGGAATGCAACCTTACTCCGTGGTCCAATGACCCGGTCCTAGACCCGCCCGGGGAACTCTGCCTACTGCGGGACGAAGCACGCGGCGCCTTCTGGTCTCCCGTGCCGCTTACATTTGCCCGGGAAACACACTATACCGTCACCCACGGTTTCGGCTATACCCGCTTTGCCCACGAAAGAAACGGTATCGCCACAACAATGACAGTCTGCGTCCCGCCAAAAGATGCAGTCAAAATTATCAGCCTGCAGCTAGAGAACAAATCAGATATCGAAAGGCAGCTGACGGTCACTTACTACGCCGAGTGGGTTTTGGGCGTGCGGCGCCAGCAAAGCGCACCCTACATTATAACGGAATGGCAGGAAGCAGACAGGATGCTTGTGGCGCGCAACATGGCACAGGAAACTTTCCGCACTGCCACCGCCTTCCTGGCCATCTGCCCGCCGCCTGCTGCCCCCCTTTCCTGGACAGCAGACCGGAAGGAATTTTTCGGCCGCAACGGCACCTGGGAGCACCCCGCCGCCATGCAGCAGGAACACCTGTCCGGCAGGACAGGGGCTCTGGCGGATTCCTGCGGCGTGGTGCAGGCCAGGCTCACACTCCCGCCACATTCAGCAGAGACAGTCATAATCCTTTTGGGCTGTGCAGAATCCACGGACGCAGCAGCGGAACTGGTGCAGTATTACAGCCACGCCGGAAACTGCGAGCAAGAATTGGCAGACATACATTCTCTCTGGGACAGTATACTGAACCAAATCCAGGTGTCCACACCCTGCCGGGAGATGGATATGCTGCTTAACGGCTGGCTGCTTTACCAGACGCTCTGCTGCCGGCTGTGGGCGCGCACCGGTTTTTACCAGGCCGGAGGAGCTTACGGCTACCGCGACCAGCTGCAGGATGTATTGGCGCTGCTGCACACCCGGCCGGACCTGGCACGGGCACAAATCCTGCTGCACGCGGCGCATCAGTATACGGAAGGGGATGTACAGCACTGGTGGCATGAAGAAACAGCCCGCGGCATCCGCACCCGTTTTTCCGACGACTTGCTGTGGCTGCCCTATACGGTAGCCCGTTATGTGGAACAAACAGGAGACGAAAGCGTGCTGGATGAAGTGGTGCCATATCTGCAGAGCGAACCCCTGGCGGAAGATGTCCATGAACGTTACGAGCCGACAGAGCTTTCCGCCGCAAGCGGCACTGTATTCGAACACTGCCTGCGGGCAATTGAGCGAGCGCTTACACGTACCGGGGAACACGGGCTGCCTTTAATCGGGTCCGGCGACTGGAACGACGGCTTCAGCCTTGTCGGACCCCGCGGCCGCGGTGAAAGTGTCTGGCTTGGCTGGTTTCTCTGCACAATACTTCCCTCTTTCTCCAAGCTGTGTGACAAGCGGGGAGACAGGAAGCGGGCCGGTCGCTTTCGGGAAGCCCGGCAGAAACTGGCCGCCGCCCTCAACAAACATGGCTGGGATGAACAATGGTACCGGCGTGCTTTCACCGATGCGGGCAAATGGCTGGGCTCCGTCCACAGCGAAGAATGCCGCATAGACGCCATCGCCCAGTCATGGTCCGTGCTTTCGGGAGCAGCACCGCGAGAAAAGGCGCTGCAGGCAATGCAGTCCTTTGACCGCGAACTGGTGGATCGTGAAATGGGCGTTGCCCATTTGTTGACGCCACCCTTCAACCGCACCACACCCAGCCCCGGCTATATTCAGGGCTACCCGCCCGGTATCCGCGAAAACGGCGGGCAATATACCCACGGCGTCATTTGGAGTATTATTGCCTGGTGCATCCTGGGGAACGGAGACAAAGCTTTTGAGCTTTTCCGGCTTATAAACCCCATCTCGCACACGCACACAGCAGTCGAAGTAAGGCAGTATGCCGGCGAGCCGTATGTCATGGCGGCAGACGTCTACACGGCGGCACCGCATGCGGGCCGTGCCGGCTGGACCTGGTATACCGGAGCGGCGGGGTGGATGTACCAGGCGGGCATTGAATGGATTCTCGGGCTGCGCCGCCGCGGGAACCTGCTCTGTCTCCGCCCCTGCCTGCCTTCCGATTGGCCCGGCTTCTCCGCTGTTTACCACTTTGGCTCAACCCGCTATCTCTTAACGGTCACCAATACGCAGGGCGAAGAAGCAACCAGACTGGAGTTTGACGGTGTGGAAATCGCCCCGGCGGACGGGGGGCCGGAAAACTATCCCTGCATTGTCTTACAGGATGACGGGCAAGAACACCATGTTAACCTGATCATATAGGATGGAGGTATGAGTGGTGAGAACAATACGCAAAGCTATCATCCCGGCAGCCGGCTTCGGCACCCGTTTTCTGCCTGCCACCAAAGCCCAGCCGAAAGAAATGCTGCCCCTGATCAATAAGCCGTCAATCCAATATATTGTGGAGGAAGCAATTGCTTCCGGGATCGAGGATATTTTAATTATTACCGGGCGGAACAAACGGGCCATTGAAGACCATTTCGATCACAATGTAGAACTGGAAAACTTTTTAAAAAAACAAGGCAAACTGGAAGAGTATCGGGAAGTATTGAAGATTGCCACCATGGCCGATATCCATTTCATCCGCCAGAAAGAGCAGCTCGGGCTTGGCCACGCCGTCTACTGCGCCCGCTGTTTTGTGGGCGACGAACCTTTTGCCGTCCTGCTTGGCGATGACATTATTGACAACCCGACCAAACCGGCCCTGCTCCAGATGGTGGAGCAGTACCGGCAATACGGGAAAACTATGGTGGGAGTACAGCCTGTTCCGCCGGCAGAAGTATCCAAGTACGGTATTATCTCCGGCAGACAGATAGACGAAGCCTTATTTGAACTGGACGATTTGATTGAAAAACCGGCTCCGGAAGAAGCACCGACAAACCTGGCCATTGTGGGGCGCTACATTATTCATCCTGAGATTTTTCCCATCCTGGCAGAGACCAAGCCGGGACGCGGCGGAGAAATCCAACTGACAGATGCGCTCAAAGATTTATGTGCCAAGCAGGGAATGCAGGCACTTATCCTGCAGGGAGAACGACATGATATCGGGGACAAATGGGGCTACATCAAAGCCATTCTCTCTTTCGCTCTCCGTTCCGATGAGTTGCACGACAAACTGACCGCCTTTCTGCGGGAACAAATACAGGAGCAAATTCCCGTTGCTCCGTGAATATTAAAGAGGGAAGCCTTTTGCATGGCTTCCCTCTCGTCACCGGCAATGTCAAGCAAACAGCTATTTAGATTTCCTGGCTACCTCGCCAAAAATTCTCCTCACTGATAAAAATCTACCGCTTTTATTCCGGGTCATTTTCAAACCACGGCGACAGATACCAACATTTCCATTATTGCAGCTTCGTGAAAACAGCCCCTATTAAGACTATTCTTTTTGCCCTTCATGTTGTTTCTGAGAACTTGTTCAAGGGAAATCCGAAAACGTTGGCAAACGGGATCAAGCAGCTGTTCCCCCAAACCTTGAACGGCACACAACATGTTTTGGTTAAGTATATTTTTTTATAACCCCAACCATTGACTAGTAAAAGCAGGCCACATATAATTTGTACAAAATAATCCAAACCAGGGAACATTAAGCACGACCATTCAACCTGGAACAAGCGATCGGCGGACTTCATCATACAACCGGTTTTTCTTGGCGTGTTCTTCCCGGCAAAGGCAGGTGTAACAGATGGAAAAGGCAATTATTACAAATATCCAGGGGTATTCCATTCATGACGGGCCGGGAATACGTACCGTAGTGTTTTTTAAAGGCTGCCCGCTTCGTTGCAAGTGGTGCTCCAATCCGGAAAACCTTGTCCCTTCCGTACAAGTAGGTTTTGTGGAAAAACTCTGCAGGCAATGCGGGCGTTGCCTGAAAGCCTGCCCGCACGATGCGATTGTACCGGGGCAGGGCATCTACCGCATAAACCAGGAAAAATGTGTTGCTTGCGGCCTTTGCGTTCAGGCATGCTATTATGATGCACTGGTTCTTTATGGCGAAGAAATGACTGCAGAGGAAGTGTTTGAAAAGGTTCGCCGCGACAAAATGTTTTTTCATTCATCCGGTGGCGGGGTTACTGCGTCAGGGGGAGAACCTTTGCTCCATCCCCGGTTCCTGTACGAGTTGTTTGCAAAATGCAGGGAAGAGGGAATTGGCACCTGCGTTGAGACGTGCGGCCATGTTGCAACACAAGCGTTGGCAACAATCCTGCCTGTAGTGGATCAGTTCCTTTTCGACCTGAAGCATATGGACAGCGAAGTACACAGGGAATATACCGGCTTTCCAAACCATAAAATCCTGGAAAATGCAAGATTTCTTGTCGAACAAAATGCCGAAGTCTTGTTTCGTATGCCTTTGATTCCGGGAGTAAACGATTCCCAGGAAAACATTGCAGAAACGGCCAGTTTTTTAAAAAGCGTTGGCCCGGGAGGCATGAATATTCAGCTGATGCCGTACCATCGTTTGGGGCAGTCAAAATATGATGCACTGAAAATGAAATATGAATTTGAAAACGTTGCAGTCATGGAAGCTTCCGAGATTGAGGCCGTGAAAGATCTTTTTTTGTCTCTCGGAATAAACTGTACAATATCCATATAAGTTGGCAGGGACGGAGCTAAATGCCGGGAACAGTTAATTTTGATTTGTTGGGGAAAATAGAGAACTTGGTGTTAAGCGAACTGAACAAGGCCTGGCTTAAAGCAATGAAAGCGGCGCCCTGGCAAATCTATGCCGACAGGGAGATCTGGACTGTAAAGTCATGGCGTGAAACTGAAGGTGAAGATCTCCAGATCCGCCGCGCCAAACTTCTGCAATGCATTCTCGACAACATAGAAATTAAAATCCATCCTTTTGACGAGATTGTCGGACGCCCGACGCCGGGTGTCATTGGCTGCCCGACGGCCATTGATGTTTGCGGAGACTATATACCCGGCATTTTGGAAGGCAGCGAAGAAATAGAGGCAACATTAAACGCAAGCATCAAAATTGACCAGGAAGGTCTTGAGATTCTCCGGGAAAGCGTCAAAACTTTCCGCGGACATACTGCACCGGACATGACCTATAAAGCATGGCATGAGCTTGTCGGCAGCTGGGCCAGGGATTTAGAAAATGCAAAACTTAAGGATCCGAGCTTGGACTCTGCCATTACCGCGCAGTCTACTTCTGTGCTCAGCTGGAGAAAAATTCTGGCTGTCGGTCTCCGCGGCTATATTGATGAATGCCGGCAGAAAATTGATCAGTTTATTGCCAACGGGCAAACTGATATTAACAAGGTATATTTTTGGAAGTCTGCCATCATTGTCCTGGAAGCTGTTATCAACCATGCCCGCAGGTACGCCGCGCTGGCAAGAAAAATGGCAGAAAAAGAAACGGACAGTACCGCGAAGGAACGGCTATTGAAAATTGCCGAGGTCTGCGAGTACGTGCCGGAGCATCCGGCAAGAAACTTCCATGAAGCGCTTCAATCCATGACATTCTGCAATTTGGCAAAGCTGCTGGAAAACCCGATTCAAAACTACTGCCACTGGGGCCGTGCCGACCAATACCTGTATTCTTATTTCATTAACGACCTCAAAAACGGTGTTCCTTTGGAAAAGCTGGCATCTCAGCTTGCAGACCTGATTGGCCGCTGGGGCACACAGACATTTGTTTCATCTTCATCGCAAAAAGAGTCTCACCAGATTAATTTTGGCATTAACAATATTGTGGTTGGCGGACTGAACAAGGACAAAGAGGATACGGCCAATGAATTAAGTTACCTTATCCTGCACCTTATCTCCCTGCTTAAATTGTCATCCCCTACAGTAACCGTGCGCTGGAACAAAAAAACACCAAATTGGCTAATGAAAAAAGCCATTCTCACCAACATGGCCACAAGGGGTGGCATACCACTTTTTGAAAACGATGAAGTTGTCATCTCCAGCTTTGTCAGGGACGGCATCCCCTTCGAGGAGGCGGTTGAGTGGTGCGGGCTTGGCTGCGTATACCCTTGCCTTCCCACCCGGGCGGAGCATTACGGGGCGGAAGGAATTGCCGCAATTAATCTCGCCGGAATTCTGCACCTTACCTTGCATAACGGGATAGATGTTAACGGAAAACAAGTCGGACTAAAAACCGGGGATCCGAGAAATTTCAGAAGCTTTGACGAGTTGTATGAGGCATTTTTAAAGCAGCACAAGCACATTTGCCACAAGGTCCTGTGGCTCGGTGGGGTGGCCAGGGAAGCCCAGCCCAACTACCTGCGCCTGCCGCTCCTTTCCATCCTGGGAATAGAGGCAAGCATGGACCTGGGGCAGGACCTGCTGTTTGCCCATCCTGATTACTCAATGTTCGGCATTTCCGACCGGGCAATCATTGATGTTGCAGATTCCCTGACAGCCATTAAAAAAATAGTTTACGAGAAGAAAATCATGACCATGGATGAACTGCTGCAGGCACTGGACAGCAATTTTGCGGGTGAACACGGAGAAGAGGTTCGGCAGCTTTGCCTGGCACAGCCCAAGTATGGCAATGACATTGCTGAAGCCGATGAAATGGCAAAGCGCGTCAGCAGGGACTCCGCAGGTATCATACGCGCTTACGACAATTCTCCGTTCAGACGTTTTATGGTTGCCCGTGAAGGACTGGCATGGCATTATTTCGGCGGCCTTGGTGTGGGCGCTCTGCCAAACGGACGCAAGGCTTTTGAACCGCTTAATGACGGTTCCCTTTCCCCCATGCGTGGCATGGATAAGAATGGACCTACTGCTGTTTTGCGTTCTGCCTGCAATGTCAATTTCAATGAAGAATCTTATGTTTCTGTTTTAAACCAGAAGTTTTCATCAAATATCCTGAAAAGCGAGGAAAGCATTGATAAACTGATAGCCTACACAAACGCTTTTCTGAGTAATGGCGGCTCTCATATACAGTACAATATTCTGGATACCGAAGAGCTAAAGGAGGCAAAAAGGTATCCGGAACAATACAGGGATCTGATTGTCCGTGTCGGCGGGTTCTCCGCCTACTTTGTCCAGCTTTCCAAACCTATCCAGGATGACATTATACACCGCAGTGAATTCAGTTTATAAAATTTACTCTTTCAAAAGCTGCCAATTTCCACCCGGTTGGCGGAGTTGCATATCAGCTGATCATTAACAACGGCACAGGCCCGGTTGCCTGTGCCGTTGTTTTCATTATCGGCTAAACTCTGCCCGTTACTGCAACAAGTAATATACTATCCCGGTCACTACTATTGGTTTTTGTTTTTCAACTTCAGTAGCAGGTTTTTTATCTTTTCCTCCTGCTTTTTTGTGCCGTCCTCGTCCAGTTCAAAAGTAACGTTTAGCCAGCTTCCTTCCCTGGCAGCGGGAGGAAGCAGCTTTTTTGGCATATCTACTTTAATTTCATCTTCTCCGAACAGCAAAACGGCATATTCACCTGCAAAGCGATCAATAACTGCTTTCATTTTATTCCTCCGCTGATAAAATCTTTACCAAACCTATTTTACCGTAAAATTGGCCTTGGTACTTTCCCCGCCACCGCTGATACTGATGGGGTATGTTCCCGGCGTTGTTCTGGTGCCCACTTTCCAGGTCCAGGTAACCCTGCCGTCAGCGCCGGTTGTTTTGGTTTCCAAACCGGCTGCTTTGCTGGGTCCTGACTTATATGTTACCGTAATGGAATATTGCGTATGCGGTTTCCCCTGGATCGTAACGCTTGCCGTCTCCCCTGCTGAAACGGTTTCTGTTAAGCTTACAACGGCAAGTTTGTTCCCCGGGGCCGGTGCCGGATTTGGCTTCGGAGCAGGTGCCGGGGAAGGTTTGGGCGCAGGAGACGGGTCCGGAGCAGGGCGTGGCGCAAAAGACGGGTCCGGTTCAGGAATTTTAGGCGGATTGGATCAAAATCTGGAAGGATTCTAAAAGATCCTTTGTAGCTGCCGGTGTTGTCCATCTCATCTTCCTGGCAATTCTAACTGCTTTTTGCCGCAGCATGTCTGTCGGTGTCTTTATTACCTTTGTCGGTTGTGCCAGTTTTTTTGCCGGTACCATTGAAGCATATTTAATGCCGATGTTTGCTGCCTGTTCTGACTGGCAAGCCTGGAAAACCGGCGAGAGGGCCGACGGCCTGACTATGGCAACTTTTAATTTAACGGTTAACTGCGGCATCACATTTTCTACGATTTTAAGAACAGCGCTGCTTGCCTGGGCAGGCTATAATG
>JAAYLG010000147.1 GCA_012522075.1 Bacillota bacterium | reverse complement strand
GGCTGATACCGTCCTCCAGGAAACTGTTGACGGCTTCAAGTGTTGCTTCGGCAAACAAGCGAAGATTATTGCGTCTCGAATTAATTCCGGAACTGCGCCCTTGGTAGGTTTTCTTGGCAAATGCCAGTTCTACCATAGCCTCAAGCTGATTCCCTTGTAAAGAGTAGGAAATGGCGTTAATCTTTACCCGTTTATCCCCGGATATGTTCTGTCCTTTTTGCAACTGGACAATGGAAATCTTCTTATGGTCCAGTTCAATGCCATACTCCACCCGTAACAGAGTCTCAATGTCCCGGACTAATTGCTTGGCGTTTCTATTGTCTTCTGCAAGAACGTGAATTTCCTCAATTCTCTTGTCTTCTCCCATGACAATATTGACGGAGATGATGTCGCGTATCTGCTTGATCAAGTTTTCGCATTCTTGCAGATCGATGTCCTTGGGAGTTTCCGCCAAGAGTTCTCCCCCTCTCCAAAGAATCTGCTGCCGGTGGTGCCTTGTATATTGCCAAAAATTTCAATACTTATTGCTTAGTTCGACCCTGCCTGTTAAATTCCTTCCCCTTAAAGGAAAAACAGTCAAAATTGACGGCCCAACTCTTCCGTCAAGGCAAAAATACCGCCTGTTACCAGGGAATGACCGCCTAAAATTACCGGAATGCCACACTCCATGGCCGCACGGGTAAATTTTCTGACAAAAGGATCGGAAATCAGCCCATGTTCGCCCAGATCGGAGTAAAAACGGTCTGCATCCGACAGTTCTCTTTTTTGGTGTGCAAAAAGCACCCTGGTATCAATGAGAGCCGCCGCAACTGTCTTTGCCAGGCAGGCAAAAAATTTTTCCGGGCCAATCTCATCTATCCAGTAACCCAATAGGGAAACCACTTCCTTGCGCTCCAGCCGTCCCAATGCCTTCATGCCGCGCTCCTCGGAAAAGACACGCAAACGCACTTTAAAATGCGTGTTGATCCGGGAGATGGCCGGCGCTCCCACCCGCCCGATCAGTGCCACTTCCTCATATTGACCGCAGAGGACTGTTTTCAGCCTCTGCAGCCGGTCCGTCCTGAGATTGAAACTGTCAAGGGCGGCACGCAGCTCGGGTTCGCCAAACGGAGAAGCAGCCAACAAAAGCAGATCGGTGGGGGTATCAATATCAAATTGGGTTCCCAGGGTAGCCGGCAGTAGAATCGGTGTAAAACGGGCATCATAGCGCAAAAGCAGGGCAAGGGCATTATCAGTGGGCGGGGGTGGATACTTTTGAATCACAGTTGCCGGGTTGAAAGCAATTAAATCGGCAGACTGCACATTGTTGGTCACGTATCTCTCTTCTCCCGCCAGTATTTCCCGGCAGGCAAAGCGCCACTCTACCCGGGACATCAGCGGCACGGCGGCCCCGCCCATGCAAAGCACCGCCCGGCACCGGTAACGGTTAACCAGGGCTTGCAGCTGCCGGCCAAAGTGAAACTGCCCGGGGGACAAATTATTTGTTTCCACACATACCTTGGGTAAAGCCGCAAGGGCGGCAAGAGCCGGCTGGTTGGTAACAAGTATGATGCTTTTAATTTCAGGCAAGGCAATTAATTTCTGCAAATTATCCCTGAGCGCGGCATGGCGGGCCGCAAGCAGCATCTCTTCCACCGGGCTTTTGGCATTGCCGCCTTCAAAAATAAATACATCCAACATTTTGCATTACTTCCTGTAAAAATATCCTTGCCCCATGTATATCATGGCAGGCAAATGTTTGCAAGTACCGGGCGACAGCCGCCAAGGGGAAAAACAGGTTAAAAAAAAGCCGGTTGCCCGGCTTTTTCATAATCAGCTGCTTAATTGTCTTATTTAACTGCCGGCTCAATAAGGCCGTAATTCCCGTCTTTGCGACGGTAAACCACATTAATTTCATCATTATTTTCCGCATTGACAAAGACATAAAAATCATGGCCAAGCAAATTCATTTGCAGGATTGCTTCTTCCACCGGCATTGGTTTTATCAGAAAACGTTTCGTTTTCACTACCGCCAGTTCTTCTTCCTCTTCTTCCGGCTGCAGCTGGTCATTGTTGACTTTCAGGATACCTCCCTGACGTGCCTTACGGTTGATTCTTGTTTTATACTTGGCAATCTGACGCTCCAGCTTATCGACAACCTGATCAAGAGATGCGTACATATCGTCGGTAGCTACTTCAGCCCGCAGGATTAAACCGTCAATAACGGCGGTGACTTCAACTTTGTGCATCCCACGCTGGACTGACATTGTTACTTGCGCTTCCGTGTCTACAACAAAATATTTATCAATCTTCCCCAGCTTCTTCTCTGCATACCTTCTTAAAGCTTCCGTAATTTCCACATTCTTACCGTGTAAATTCAGTTTCATCCGCACCAGCTCCTTCACGCGTTATTGGGAACAACCGTCATTGTACGCAGGCGGATCGGGATTTCTAGTATATATATATATTTCCTTCTCCAAAAATAAAAATCCTGCAGTGCAATAATTAACAAACAATAACGGTTTGGCGTCAAAAAGCCCCCTACAGAAGAGAAACGGGACAAAGGAAAGTCCTTTGTCCCGGCATCGGCAAACTGTTTATTGTAACCGCAAGCGGTTATTTTTTCACAACATTTGCCGCCTGCGGGCCACGGGCACCCTCAACAATCTCAAATTCTACTTCTTCTCCTTCGGTCAGGGTTTTAAAGCCTTCCTGCTGAATAGCGGAGTAATGGACGAAGACATCGCCGCCACCGTCTTCGCGTTCAATGAACCCGTAACCTTTTTCCTGGTTAAACCATTTGACTTTACCGTACAACTTTTTATTCCTCCTGAATCTAAAAAAACTATGTCGCTGCCTGCGCATTGACATAGCCTTACCCTATCATATTTCTTAAACAAAGTCAACTTTAGGCGCCGTCAGCTTTGTAAACGGCACTGTAGGTTTGTCAAACATTTTGGACACAGTACAGTTTTAAGAACTCTAGGGGAGATAGGTAGCCGAGAGGACGCATCGGGATATTGTTTGAACGGCGGTAGTAAGCTTTAAGCTGGGCCTGGAAGTCAGCCAGTGAGTAAAATG
>JAAYLG010000146.1 GCA_012522075.1 Bacillota bacterium | reverse complement strand
GAGCCGGCCCCTTTACCGGGACCGGCTTTTCCGCTCTCCGGCCGGTTTTAGCAATTGGAGCTGCAGTTTTTCACTTCCGGCAGCAGCACTCCCAGCTCATCAAGGAATTTATCTGCTTCGCGCCTGATATGGTCAAGCAAAAGCGGCGTTGAAACGATGCTCAAAAGTTTGCACAGCTCCGCCAATTCGAAGGCTGCAGCTTTAAAGTTACGCAGTTGCATGGTATGGTTGATAACTTCCTGGGTAAAGCAAATCACGGTATTAAATCTTCTAGGCATGACGGCAGCCATGGACTTTAGATCTCTGGCTGTTTCAAGCAGGCGGGAAAAGGTGATTCTGAATGCCTCGGCCTGTTCAATCAGCTCCCTCTCCGACGGATCCAAAAGGTGAATGACAAATTCAATATGCTCTTTCATAATCCGCAGCCAGAAAGCTTCCTGTTGCAGCAAGAGCGTCAGAGGATCCTGGGGCAAGGGGGAAACAAGCAGACCTAAAAAACGTTCCGCCTCCCTCCTGATATGGTCCAGCAACAGCGGGTAATTGCTGCCGGGGTCAGCTTTGCATTGAATTAAAAGTTTCAGCAGAAAAGCTTTAAATTCAATAAAAGCTTCAACCGCCCTGATCAGGTCTTTTAACAAATCCCCTTTCAGCTTGTCAACAAGCTCCAGCCTCTCTAGAAGCCTGGCAAATTTTTCCTTGAAATCTTCCGCTTCCGCCCTCAGCTTTGGCTCGTTTGCCGGCAGCCCGAGCTTGATAAAGAGGGCGTGTTCCATCATAATCCGGGTCCAGAAACGGGCTTCTTCCAGGCGATTGTATTCACAAACGCAGTCATGGCATTTGGGGCTTTCGGTGGATTTCGGCTTGTCGTGCACTTAATACTCCTCCCTGTCAGTAGAATGGTAGAGACAATACAGTATACGGAAAGATGGCAGGAAGGGTTACTTGTCTTTATATCATTATATCATTTTGCCATGCCGCCGCAGACAGCCGCCCGGAACGGAAAAAAGCCGCAATCCTTATAATTGCGGCCGGGTTGGTTCGGTGGAAGTCCGCTTGTTACATCAAAAGCCACATTAAATATTGGAACAGCCTTTCTTCAATCTCCTGCAGCTTGTCTTTGCCGTGCTCGGAAACATGGGGATGCTTGGCCTTAAACTTTTCCCAGGTTGTAAAATACCTGCTTTCAAAGGGCCTCGACGGTTCTACTTTGTAGTCTTCTTTATTAAACTGTTCGCCCGCCACCTCCCCGGCGTTGTCGTAGACACCATAGTCACGGACTGTCTCCGTCACGGCAATATAGTTCTCCAAGTTGATATCATTAATGGAGACGGGGTTTTTGTCCAAGGCAAAGCGGTACTTGCCGCCCGGTGCCAGGATATCCAGCATGCGCTTGCAGTAATCCACACATTCTTCCTTTGTGTGTGTCCGCAGCATCACCACGGGGAACATGCCCACAATAATATGCTTTTTGCCCAGTTTCTCCTTGATGAGTTTGGGGTCGCCATATTCAAACATGATAATTGTGTCGGTGGGCAGTTCATACAGGTAGTCCAAATAACGCATCCAGTTGTCTTCGCAGAAAATGCTGGCATGCACACCATGGGAAGCATACTCGTCCAGCTGGCGCTTAAATGTAGGCCAATAAAGCTTTTCAAAATCTTTTTCCCGCATATAAGTAGGCATATGCAGCGGCATACTCACAAACCCGTAATTTGAAGGGTTGGCCGGCATGCCTCTTTTCAGGACTATGGGATAGAGAGCCTCGCACGCTTCCAGGACTTTCTCCGGTATTCTGCGGATATCCATGCTGATATTCCGGAATCCCCGCAGTTGGTCGGCCAAAAAGTCGAAAGGAGTGGCTGTGAAGCCCGTAGAACCGGGAGGCGGTCCGGGATAATAGCCGTATTTTTCAATCAATTCACTGAAGATGGGCGCCAGCTCCTGGTTATCACCATAGTAGCCCATATAGCTTTTTGTCAGCGCAAGCGCCATGCTGACAGGATCGTCCAGGTTCAGCGCCTTGTACTGCCGGGGGATGACACGCTCAAGCAGGCAGTCATAAGGTTTTTCAATCAAATAGTCGTAGTCTTCAACTTCCATCCCCACCGTTTCAGGGTGCTGAATAAAACCGCTGGAGGACATGACAAAAGATTGAGATTCCAGCACCTCGTAGAAAGAAGGGTATCGTAAGGAGCCGCCTGCAGGAAGGGTATCCGAGTATAATACCTGGCAGAGCTTGTCCGCCGCCTCCGCCAGCAGCGAGGGCTTCCAGTGAGCCGCATGCAGATCAATGCCGGCCCATTCCGCCAACGGCTGCAGCGACAAAGAAGCTGTTACCGGAACTCTTTTAGGAATTTTGTTGTCCATCAAATCATGATATATCTGAATCCTTTCCTGCTGCAAAGACTTAACATCACTTGTCATAACCATACACCACCTTCTACGAAATTGACTATGCTATACTTCGACCTGTTCCCGCCGCAATCCTTTCTTGTGTCTTGCCGGAAATAAAAATCAAGCAGGGCCTAAATATTTGCTTCCTTCCCGGACACTAAGCGGGGGCAGTTCATTTTGGACAATAAATTGCCTGACTGCCGCCGGGCTTGTCTTTGAGTACTCCCTGAGTGCCCAGCCGATTGCTTTCTGGATGAAAAACTCACTGCTTTTCGCATTCCATTTAATAATTTGGAATAAAAGCTGTTCATCAGTCTTTTCCTTATATTTTAACTGAAACAAAATAGCGGCACGGCGCAGCCACATTTGTTCTCCTGCCGCCCAGCCAACTATGGTTTCAGGAACAACTTCCGGATACTTGCGGGCAATTGTGCCGACGGGATGCTGCGCCAGCATGTCAACAGTGTCCCACCAGGATTTTGTTGTTATCAGCCTTTCCATGAGCGGCAGGTCGTGCTTGGCGATTTTTTTCAGTGACCTCTTGATATAATCGAGGGCGGCATACTGATACTCCCGCTCCGCCTGCTCCCATAGAGCCAAAACAAAATCTTCCTGAAACGGCTCCTTTAAAATCCCGCTCTCCCGGTAAAATTGTTTCAGCAACTCTTCCCGCACAGGCTTTTTTATACCAAGAAAAGGAAACTTGTCTTTCATGTATTTGGCCATGGGGACAGCCAGTTCACTGTCCCTGTGCGTCAAAAACAGATCTTTAACCCGCTTTACCGGCTCCATAGTACAATCCTCCAAGCAGTGGATTTTATGTCATCATAACACTGATTAAGCCGCCGGACAATACTGCGGCACCCTGACCGGCGGCTGTGACCGTTTCCGGACAAATATGCAAGAAAAAAGCAGGCGCGGACAATCGCCTGCCCATCTGCGTACCGTTCTCGTTGGTACAGCAGCCGTAGTGCCGGTATAATGCAAGTGTTCCTTACAGGCCCCATTCCGTCCCGCCCCACGCCCTACATGGCATGCGGGATTCTCAAGAACAGCATATCAGAATACTTGAGGTAGCCTTCGCGCATGAAAGGCTCTATCCTTGGATCAACGGGAGGATAATCTTTGATATATTCGTCAAAATCAATCACATACTTGGACTTAAACTCGGGGTAAGTATAGTTCTTGATTGTATCCTCCCGCTTGATTGAAGAAGCCGGCTCGCCGGCATTGTCATAGTAACTGTTTTCCAGGACGTACTCCATCACAGCTACGTAGTTTTCCGGGTTCACATCGCTCAGCCTTAAAGCGGTCTTGTCAAAACAGAAGTAGTAATTGCCGCCCGGAGCCAGGATATCAATCAGTTCCTTGGCTTTGTCAATGCACTGCTGCTTGGTTCCCGTCCGCAGCAGTGTAATGGGATAAAAACCTGCCAGCACCATTTTCTTGCCGAGCTTTTCTTTAAATTTCTTGGGATCGCCGTACTCCATAAACAACCTGGTGCCTGCCGGCAGTTCTTGCAGATAATCAAGAAACCTGGTCCAGTCGTTTTCCAGGAAGATTAGCATGGTCTGGCCTCTCGCGGCAGTAAGATGGACAACTTTCTCGAAGGTAGGCCAGTAAAACTTCTCAAAATCTCTCATATTGAGATAGGGGCCCATGTGCGTAGGCAGCAGGTTGGAGCCCAAAGGAGACTGAACTTTATTCTCGCCTGTCCACATACAGAAAGGCACAAGGGCTTCCAATGCCTCCAAGACTTTCTCCGGCTGCCGTTTGATATCAATGTGGATCTTGGAAAAGCCCCGGCAATGGTCGGCCAGGAAATCAAAAGGCACGTACTGGTGCGCTCCGCTTCCCGGAGGCGGTGCGTGTAAACCGTATTTTTCCCTTATATACTCACGGGAGGCGGCATATTCTTTAGCCTTTTCGTAAGCGGACAAGAGGTAGCGGGCAAAAGCGAAGGAACGCAAGACCTCGCCCTGGGCATAAGCGGGATTGCACCGCGGAATTATGCGCTCCAGCACAAAATCATACGGGTTTTTAATAAAGTCGTCATACTCGTCTTCATACATATATTCAACTTCAGGATGCTGTATCATTCCGCTGGAGCTCATGACGCTTTGCCGGCTCTTTTGGAACATGAGGGAGATGGGGTTGAGCCCTCCAAGCGGAAACATCCGGTCTCCCCGCAGTATCTCCATTCCCTTTTCCGCTATCTCGATGGCCTTTTCCTTGGTGCAGGTAAACTGCGTCAACATTAAATCTTCGCCGGCATATTCAATCAGATAGTTCCAGCTTAGGCCGTCCTCTACCGGAAAGCGTTTCGGTATTTTATTGGTAAACAGATCCAGGTAGATTTGCTCTCTTTCCTTTGCCAATTGTTTCGCGTCCATTTTCGGCCTCCTTTTTCTCCATTTATTGTTCATGTTTTCACTTAAGCTAGCCTTTGCCGTGACAATAAAAAATTTGTACTCCTTTCACCCCCCGGAATTCCTGCTGCTTTTGTTAACGCCCAATGTTTATGTAAACTAATGCCGGTAACTACCATAAAATTGAGTCTCGCATGAAAATTCAGGCAAATTTTCCCGGCCAAGCCTTAGCTTCAGTATACAACAGCCCCTCCGTTCGTTAAAGGTCCTATCCGCATGAAGTTGCTTTCACGCATTTGTGCTTATCGCACAACTCCCTACCCTGTTTGTGCTTATCGTACAACTCCCTAGCCTGCCGCTGAACGCAGGCCGCCGGCAATTCGCAAGTGAGAAAAATAAAACCGCAGCAAAAGCGGCTGCGGTGCCTCACTGTAAAAGCATGCGGTCTGTGCGCAGTTGGGTGCCGCTTTTCGCGGCAAACAGGGCAATCAATTCCTCCACCGACATCCCTTCCCTCTCCGGTCCCGCAAGTTCCAGGATAATGCGGCCCTTATCCATCATAATCGTCCGGGTGCCGGCGGTCAGGGCATCCTGCAGGTTATGGGTAACCATGAAAGTGGTAAGCTTGCTTTCGGCAACCATCTCTGTGGTCAGCTGCAGGACTTTGTCGGCGGTAACCGGGTCCAGGGAAGCGGTATGTTCATCCAAAAGGAGCAGTTTGGGCCGGACAATGGTTGCCATGAGCAAGGTCAAGGCCTGGCGCTGGCCACCGGAGAGCTGCCCCACCTTGTCCTGCAGGCGGTCTTCCAGACCCAAGCCCAGCACGGCCAGCCTCTCCCGGAAGAACTCCCTCTCTCCCCGGCGAATGCCGCGGGCGAGGTTGAGGGGCTTGTTTTTGCTGTAGGCGATAGCCAGGTTTTCTTCAATAGTCATATCGTAAGCCGTGCCCATGTGCGGGTCCTGGAACACGCGGCCAATCCAGCGTGAACGCCGGTACTCCGGCATGGCGGTAATGTCCGTGCCGTCCAGGATGATCCTGCCCGTATCGGCCTCATAGACACCGGCAATACAGTTCAGCAGCGTAGATTTGCCGGCACCGTTGCTGCCGATCACGGTCACAAATTCTCCCTGCTCCAGGTGCAGGCTGACATCGTCCACCGCCACCTTCTCGTCGGCAGTGCCGACATGAAACCGTTTGCTTAAATGCTCGATTGTAATCATGGCCATCACCCGCTTCTATTTCCCCGGCAGGCGCTGTGCCTGCCTGGCAAGCATTTTTCTGACACTGCCGGCCGAGAGGGCAACCGTCACGATCACGGCGGAAATCAGTTTCAAGTCTGTAGCCGGCATGCCCAAATCCAGGGCAATAGCAATAACAATCCTGTACAGGACGGAGCCGAGGACAACTGCCGCCAGACGGCGCCAAAGCGGCCTGGCGCCAAAAACAACTTCGCCGATAATCACTGAAGCCAGGCCGATTACCACCATTCCCAGGCCCATCCCCACATCGGCATAAGACTGGTACTGGGCAATCATGCTGCCGGCGGCGGCCACCAAGCCGTTGGACAAAGCCAGGCCCAAAAGCTTCATTTTATTGCTGTCAATACCGGAGGCCCTGACCATTGTTTCATTGTCGCCCGTGGCACGCAGAGCAAAACCCAGGCGTGTCTGCAGGAATAAATAAAGCAAAAATACTATGAGCACTATGACAAGGAAGGCACAGGCCAGTGAGTCAATGCCTTCCGGCAGCAGGCTGCTGAAAAGATGATAAAGGGAAGGCTTGTCAATTAAGGGGATATTGGCTTTGCCGTCCATGATCCGCAGGTTGACGGAATAAAGGGCCAGCATGACCAGAATTCCCGCCAGCAAGGGCTGAATACCAAGCTTTGTATTGAGCAGGGCGGTGACACAGCCGGCAAGAAAGCCGGCGGCAAAAGCCGCCAGAATGGCAAGATAAGGGTTGCCGCCCCCGCTGATAAGCACGGCGGCAACAGCGGCACCAAGGACAAAACTTCCGTCAACCGTCAGATCCGGGGTATTTAAAGTGCGAAAAGAGATGAACACTCCGAGCGCCATGACGGCATAGACTAAACCTAATTCCAGGGCGCCCAGCAGGGCGGCAACGCTCATAAAATCGTCTCCTTGCAACCAAATTTACAGCATCTTGGCCTGCGCTTTAATCTCCTCCGGGATTTCCACGCCAAGCTCCTGCGCTGTTTTTTCATTAATATAGATTTCCACGTCTTCAATGGTCAGCACAGGGATGTCGCCGGGTTTTTTGCCTTCCAGCACCTGTATTACCATCTTGGCCGTTTCTTTTCCGAGACTGACATAGTTGATGCCGTAGGTGGCAAGACCCCCGTCGGCCACCATGGAATCCGCCCCGACATAGACGGGGACCTTGGCCTTGATTGCCGCCTGGGCCACCACTGGCATGGCGGAAGCCACGGTATTGTCAATGGGGATAAAAATGGCATCCACCTTGCCGGCCAAAGAGGTGACGGCCTGCTGCACTTCCGAAGTGTTGGCCACAGTGGCTTCCACCACCGCCAGGCCGTTCGCGGCGGCAAATCCTTTCAGGTCGTTGATCACGGAAACGGAGTTGGTTTCCCCGGCATTATACAGGGCGCCCACCGTTTTAATCTCCGGGGTGAGCTGCAGGGCAAGGCTCATGATCTTCTCCGCCGAGACAGCATCGGAGGTGCCTGTCACATTGCCGCCGGGAGCTTCCAGGCTTTTCACCAGCCCGGATCCCACCGGGTCGGTGCAGGCGGAGAAAATCACGGGGATTTCTTTTGTTTCCCCCACCACGGCCTGGGCTGAAGGAGTGGCAATGGCGATAATGGCATCGTATTTATTCGCTACAAATTTTTGGCTGATGGCTTTCAGGTTACTGGGGTCGCCCTGGGCATTCTGGTAATCAACAGTAATATTCTCCCCGTCCTTATAACCGCCTGCTTCCAGTTCCGCCAGCAGCGACTCCCGGATGGTATTGAGGGAAGGATGTTCCACAATCTGGATTATACCGATTGTGGCTTTATCCTTTTTGGCCGCAGAACCGGCGCATCCCGTGAGAGTTATGACTGCTGTCAGCAAAAACAACGCACAGAGCAGAGCAAAATGTTTTCCTGTTTTTCTCATCTCTTTTTCCTCCTGGCAAAGTTTTTTGCTGTTAGCAGCTCTGCAGTTTTACGTCCAGCCGCGGCCTGGACGCAAGAACAGGCGGCCACATGAAAAAACGCCCGTCCCGGACAAGGACAGGCGCCAGCCTGCGGTACCACCTTGATTGGTGCCCAAACGGGCACCCGCTCATACAGAGTGCCAACACACTCCTACCGGTTAACGCTGGTAAGGCGTCAGCAGCT
>JAAYLG010000145.1 GCA_012522075.1 Bacillota bacterium | reverse complement strand
TTGCTGTTAATTCCGGGATTCCCATGGTGATCTCCAATGCCGCAAAAAAAGATGTACTGCACCTGATACTGGCGGGAGAGGAGATCGGGACTTTGTTTTGTGCCCGCAAACACGGCCTTGTCAGCCGTAAACGCTGGATTGCTTATGGGCAGACGGAACAGGGGCGGCTGGTTGTTGATGCCGGGGCACGCAGAGCTTTAATGGAAGAAGGGAAGAGCCTTTTGCCCAGCGGCATAGTGTCTGTGGACGGCAATTTTCAGCCGGGGGACATGGTGATCATTGAAGATGAAAACGGCAGGGAGCTGGCCCGTGGGCTAGTCAACTACAGCGCCGACGAGCTGCGAAAAATCCGGGGAATGAGGACGGAGGAAGCGGCTGTTGTTCTGCAGCGCGATTGCCAGGAAGCCGTTCACCGTAACAATATGGTGGTAACCGGGTAAGCGGACGGGAAGAGGTGGCAACTTGAAACTTTCTGCTTTGTTGGCCGGTTATAAAACAAGCACCGGGCAGTATCCTGATGTGACAATCACTGGCATTACTCATGATTCACGTTATGTCAAACCGGGCTACCTTTTTGTCTGCCTGGAAGGTTTGCGTGTAGACGGGCATCTTTTAGCAGGACAAGCCGTAGAAAAAGGAGCTGCAGCCGTAGTGGCCACTAAGCCCCTCTACCTGCCTGTGCCGGTAATCATGGTCAAAGACAGCCGTCATGCCCTGTCTTACTTTTCCGACCGTTTTTTTGCTTCGCCCAGTAAAAATCTGCATGTAGTTGGGGTCACGGGTACAAACGGCAAAACAACAACCACTCACTTTTTGCAGTCCATTTACAGGGCGGCCGTCCGTCCGTGTGCCGTTATCGGCACTGTGGGCATTCTCATTGACAAAGATTATCTTTCCGGGGGGTTGACGACACCGGAAGCATTTGACCTGCACCGCACTTTTGCAGCTATGCGGGAGAGAAATATCGGCGCAGTTGCCATGGAAGTTTCCTCCCATTCGCTGGCCTGGCAGCGTGTGGAACATGTTGTTTTTGATACTGCCGTTTTTACCAATTTAAGCCATGAGCATCTTGATTTTCACAAGACAATGGAGGAATATTTCCGGGCAAAAGCGCACCTCTTTCAACTTGTAGCAAAGGCGGACCGCCCACAGGCCGTTATTAACTGGGATGATCCATACGGAAGGCAACTTGCCTCCTTGACGGACCTAAAAGTCTTGACATACGGCATGCAGGAGGGGGCGGATGTACGCGGCTATCTTGCCGCCTCCTCCGTTAAATCCACGCTGCTGACAGTTCGCTATCAAAAAAAAGACTTTGAACTTCATGTGCACCTGCCGGGTGAGTTTAACGCCTATAATGCCCTGGCGGCCGCCGCCACCGCGCTGGCAGAAGGGTTTCAACCCGATGTGATTGCGCTGGGGATTGATGCGGTGGAAGCTGTACCCGGCCGCCTGGAGGCTGTCAACTATCAACAGGAATACAGCATTTTTATTGATTTTGCCCATACACCGGACGGCTTGGAAAAAGTATTGCAAACATTAAGTGCCATGCCGCACCGCCGGGTTATTACCGTCTTTGGCTGCCCCGGCGACAGGGACAAGGCCAAAAGGCCCGTCATGGGCAGAATAGCGGAGCTCTACAGCGATCTGGTCGTTGTCACGTCGGACAACCCGGCAACAGAGTCTCCGGACGCTATCATTAGTGACATTTTGCGGGGCATGGAAACAAAACCCGTGGTGCTGCCGGACCGGAATGAGGCCGTCCGTTACGTCCTGTCCGTGGCGGAAAAAGGAGATATTGTGCTTTTGGCCGGCAAAGGCCATGAAAATTACCAAATCATCGGGGACAAGCATGTTCCTTATTCGGACAGACAGGCCGTGGAAACATTTTTTATCTCTTGAAAAAACTGCCTCGGAGGCAGTTTTTTAGACGGGCAGGGTAAAGTGATAAACTGCTTGGCAAAAAGGGCAAATAACTTGATGCATGCAGCCGGCGGGTCCGCGCAGGCCGGAATTTTCTTCATAAGGGGCATAGGGACCGAGTTGATCTTGCAGTGTCCCGTTGTCGCGCAGCAGGCCGCCGCAGGCGGGGCAGTGCAAACGCAGTTGGGCCAGGCCGTTGCAAAGAGGGCACAGCTGCTCGTCCACGGCAAACACTCCGTTTTTACCTATTATCCCCGCCCTTATGGCGGCTATGCGGGCAAAAGCAGCGCAACCGGGTTTTCCAGAACGGCAAGGTTGGTGAGCGGGTTGCCGTCAAGAAGCAGTAGATAGGGTTTTTTACCGGTTGCTATTGTTCCCGCCTGCGGCAGGCCGCAGGCAAGGGCGGCTGTAGCGGTAGCTGCCTGCAGGGCGGCGGGGGCGGGCATCCCAGCCTGCTGCAGGAGTAAAATTTCCCGCCATAGCCCCCGTCCGTGGACGACGCCCGGTGCACCCGCATCAGTCCCGGCCACAAGACGAACACCAAGAACGTTGCCTTCCGCCACCATTTCCAGGTGACGGGCCAAGGAACGGCTGATAACGGAATGCATTTTGGGCGTCAAATGCCCAGCCAGGCGAGGGTCGGAAAGCTGTGCGTCCACCGGGGCCAGGGTCGGCAGCCAGAAAGTCCCGCGTGCAGCCATTTCCCGCAGTGTTTCCCGGGAGAGGAAGTAAGCATGTTCAATGCTGTCCACGCCTGCTTCCAGGCAGCGTCTTACCGCTTCATCGCCGCTGGCATGGGCCATGACGGGCAGCCCGTGTCCTTTTGCCCGGCGGACAAGCTGCTTTAGTTCGTCCGTCGTGAAAGTGGCGGGGCCGACCCGGCCAAAACTGGTATAACTAAAGATGCCGGAGGCGACAATTTTTATCTGGCTTGCACCCTGTGCCGCCAGTTTGTCGACAAGCGCCAGCGCTTCCCCGAGACTGGCTGCACCGCAGCCCATGGCGGAACCGTAATGCCCTTTTTGATAGATGGCACATCCGGACTGCAGCAGCAAAAAAGGGGGGCAAGCAGGCAAAAATCCCCTTTTATTTCCGGCTTCCCTGGCGGCAAAAACACCTGCCTGCAAAAATTCCCGGGCACGGCCGGCGGGCACGGTGCCGTCCGGAAAAGAAAAATGCACATGGCCGTCAATGAGGGCGGGCATAAGGAAACAGCGGCTGAAATCTAAAAGTTCTATTTCCTTCGCATGGGCCGGAGCTTGTGTAATCAGCCCTTCTGTAATATAAATCCTGCCGGGACCGTCTGCGGCAGGGGAGATACCGTCCCAAAGCCGCCCGTATTCAATGATCGCATTATTTGGTACAGTGATAAGTTTCATCGGTTTGCCTCCCACCGCTATTATAGCATTTTGTCCCGGTGCAAACAGCTAAAAAAGAGGATATCCGGCGTAAAAAATATGGCAGGAAGACAGTGCAAATGCACAGACATTTGAACGGAGAGAAAATTGCCCTGCTGCTTGAGTCTAAAAGGCAGGCATGATAAAAAGGCGGTAAGTAAAAACCCGCTTGGCGCGGGTTTTTTAGTAAAGCTGTTTTAAAGCAATTTTACATTTGGCAACAGTTTCTTCCAGCTCTTTGGCTGCCTGTTCAAAGGAATTTTTGGCCGTGTTGTTGGCAACCTGTTTGGCTGCTGCCCGTAAATCCGCAGCGGAACTTTCACACTTCCGGATTGAGTCTGTCACCAGCTGGCGGTAGTCGGACATAAAAACACCTCGCTTGTTTATCCTGGCAGTAGTATTTGCTTTTCATGCCTGTTTATGCTCTTCGGACACAAGGGGCAGGCTGGCATAATAGTCAATTAGGGGAGGGAGCGCCGGATCAAAAGTTTCGGCAAAAGTGGCGGCAAGTTTATTGATTTCCAGAAAACGGGGAATGCCGTCCGGCGGGATAATAAAGTCAACGGAAAACATAACACGCCCCGTCATGAAGGAAAGGCTGTCGACAAAATCGGCAAAAGCGGCCACCTTGTCTATTCTGCCGGGGACGATTTCCGGCTGACCGATAAATTCTCCCAAAGTTACAACTTTTTTTTCGGCAAGCAAGTGATGCCGGCAGCGGTAAATAAATCTCTGGCAGTACCTGCCGTAGGGAGCGGGCGCTTCTCCCGGCCGGGACAGGAAGTGCATTTTATGGACTACATGGTCCGCATAACCGGCATAGGGGTCACAGGTAAAAACAAATTCAGTGCAGATTAACTCTTCACCGTCTGCCAGCCTTGCAAGCAGAGCGGGCAGTTCTTCCTGGAGATGTTCCTGCCGCCAGACAGTGTAAGGGGTGCCGTCACTGTTGCGGCCGGCTGCGCCGTATGCCGACTTTATTAACCAGACAGGACGGTAGATAGCCGGCAGTTGTGGTATACTGTTTTTGGTATAAATTTGCTGCACCGGCAAAAAATGCGCCCCGCCAAACTTTTGCAAGGCTCTGACCGAGTTGGTCTTGGCGGCGTAAGCGGTGGGCAGGTAACCGAAGACGGTAATTTTTTTCTCCCGCCAGGAAGAAAATAAAGGTTCCGGCAGGCTGCAAAGCTGAGTATCAACAATTTCAGCATCAATTGTTGCTGAAAGCAGTCCGGCCGGACATAAAAAAACATCGGCACCCTGGCGGCGGTAAGTCTCAACCATTCCCTCAACAGCTTTGGCGTGGCAGCCGAAAAGGTACCAAGCGGGATAAACGGAATTCCCGTCCCGGTACCTTCGCTCACGGAAACGCAATGCTTCCTGCGGTGTCAACTGGTGGCCGGCTGTGGGAAGACCCAGGGAGGCGGCCAGCATTTCATCCGCAACGGCAATGCACAATCTGGGCACAAAGATCACCTATTGTAGTTTCTGACAAGCATTTCCCAGTACCGGCGGAAAAGGGAGCCATGCTTGTTGGGATCTGCCGGCTCATACGGAGGATTCAGGGCTTCCATGGAGGACATTTCTTCGGCGATTTCCACATCGGGGAGATCTCTTTCTTTCCACGGTTCCGGCACAAAAGCCATCTGGTGGCACCTCCTCGGTGTTTACTGTTTTTCACAGTTTAGTATTTGCAGCAAAGCAAAAAAGTTACACATTAAACTTTGCCAGGGATGGCAAAAATAAAAGTATTCTTTATTAACAGCAGGAGTTGAATACAAAAAAGAGATTGGGAGGGAAGAAATGCAGATAACTGTTTTAGGTTGTTTCGGGCCGTACCCACCGGCCGGAGGCTGTTGTTCGGGCTATCTGGTCCGGGAGAATAAGACGGCAGTCCTTTTGGACTGCGGCAACGGCGTGCTTTCACGCCTGCGTTATTATCTGGAGCCGTGGGAACTGGCTGCCGTTGTTGTCAGCCACCTGCACAGCGATCATACTGCCGATCTTTTGATTCTCCGTTATGCCATGCAGTATTACCTGCAACGGCAACAGGGAGAAGGGCTGCCCGTGTTTGCCCCGGCCGAGCCGGAGGAAGAATTTGCCCGCCTTTCCTATAAGGAATACCTGCAGGCGCGAGCTGTGCAGGCAGGGGAAACATTGCGGGTGGGTGAACTGGAGTTTTCTTTTGCCCAAGCCGTTCATGCAGTTCCGGCTTATATTATAACCGTCCGGTCAGGAAAGCAAAAATTTGTCTATTCCGGGGACACTGAATACTGCCCGCAACTGATGGAAGCTGCAGCCGGAGCCGATCTCTTTCTTTGTGAAGCCAATTATTTGCGCAGCGACCTGGAAAGCGGCGGCAAAAACCACTTGGCAGCTTTCCAAGCGGCGGGGACTGCGCGGGCGGCGGGAGTAAAACGGCTTGTTCTGACACATCATCACCCGGAAAGAAACCCCAAAGACGCACTGCAGGAAGCAGGTGCAATTTTTCCCCGTGTGGAACTTGCTTACCCGGGCAGCAGTTATGAATTGTAATAATCCGGTAAGGTGCGGCCTGTGAAAATTGTTTACAATGATGAATGGCGGTATAATAGCGATAATTGTATGAAAAGTATTCTGGAAAGGGGAGAACAATTGTGGGAATTGATTTGTCTAGTATTATCTGGCTGCTGATATTGTTTTCATTGTTTATGCCATCCATCCGGCAGGCACGGTTGGTAATGACCCGCATCCGTTTACTGCGCAGCCTGGAAGAAAAAAGAGGTTCCCGTGTCATTACCCTGGTGCACCGCCAGGAATCCATTTCCTTCCTTGGCATTCCGCTTTCTCGCTACATAAATATAGAAGATTCGGAGCAAGTGCTGCGGGCCATTCGCATGACACCCCGTGACATGCCTATTGATATTATCCTCCACACCCCGGGAGGACTGGTGCTGGCGGCTGAACAAATTGCTTACGCCTTGAAAAACCACCCGGCAAAAGTAACAGTTTTTGTTCCCCATTATGCCATGTCCGGTGGTACGCTGATAGCTTTGGCTGCCGATGAGATTGTTATGGATGCCAATGCGTTGCTGGGCCCGGTAGACCCTCAAATAGGACAATATCCTGCCGTCTCGGTGCTGCGGGCGGTGGCAAAAAAAGACCCCAACAAGGTGGACGATGAAACATTAATCCTGGCCGATGTGGCGGAGAAAGCCATGAGGCAGGTAAAAAATACGGTGTTTTCCATCCTTAAAGATCGTCTGGGCAGCGAGCAGGCGGAAGAAATAGCCGCCCTGCTTACGGAAGGTCACTGGACACATGATTACCCGCTGACATGTGACAGGCTGGCGAAAATGGGCTTGCCGGCTTGCGGGGACATGCCGCGGGAAATCTACGCCTTGATGGACCAGTTCCCGCAACCGATGCGGACACGGCCTTCCGTGGAGTTTATACCTGTACCGTATGGCGACAAGCAGAACGGAACCGCTTAAAAAAAGCTGTCTGCAGCAGTTTGCAGACAGCTTTTGGGATGCCAGACTAACTAAGGTTGCTGTTATCAGCTAAAGCGGCAGTTGCAGCAGTTTGCGCACGGCCTCCTGCGGTGTAACCGCAAAAAGTAAGCATTGCCTGTCCTGCGGGCAAAGCAACAGATCGAAAGCTTTCTCCGGCGGGGCGGTGTCGGTGGCAACAGATATGCCGCGTGCAGCGGCGACCGCGGCAAGGCCCGGCTGTTCAGGGATAGCAAGCATGGCTTGCAAATGCGGGTGCTTGCGCCTCGTGGCAAGCAATATTTCCACCGCTTTTGTCCTCTCACCCCACCGGACCGCTTCCGGCAGCGGTCTTTCCTGACCGGCTGCTGCCGTCAAGGTAAGAACGGCCACATCCGCCGGGGTATCGGCTTCATCCCTGCAGTAAAGGAGAAGGATCTGCTTATCTGCAGGCAGTTTATTTTGTACATTACTTTGCCTTATCATCATGGCTGCCGCAGTGAGCGCTTTGGGGATGCGCACGGTTTCCGCATCATGCCAGAGTTCGGCCATGGGGTTGGTGGGTCCGTAACCGCCGCCTATAGGGATACCGTGTGCGATGGCGGTTGTTATAAACTGTTTTGCCGCTCTCACGGCAGACAGCGGTTCCATCCCCCTGGCCAGATAGGCGGTAATGGCGGCAGCGTAAGTGCAGCCGCTGCCGTGGGTATGATTGGTGGCAAGCCGTTTGGCCGACAGACGATGGATCGTTTTCCCGTCAAAGAAAATATCTATTGTTTCCGGTCCCTGCAGGTGCCCGCCCTTGATCAGCACGCATTGCGGCCCCAGCCGATGGATTTCAAAGGCTGCTTCCGTCATTTCGGCAACAGTTTCCACCGGGTGACCTACCAGCACGTTTGTTTCAGGCAGGTTGGGGGTGACAATGAGCGCCAGCGGTAAAAGTTCTGTACGCAACGCGTCAACAGCATCCTCACGCAGCAACCTGTCACCGCTTTCCGCAACCATGACCGGATCAACCACCAGTTGGGTGAAATTGCGGGCGGAAAGGACGGTCGCCACTGTCCTGATAATCTCCGCATCTTGCAGCATGCCTGTTTTGGCCGCGGCAACAGGTATATCTGAGAGCACTGCTTCCAACTGGGCTGCCACAAAAGAGGCAGGGACTGCATGGATGCCGTGCACGCCCAGCGTATTTTGGGCTGTTAGGGCGGTTATGACGCTTGTCCCGTAAACACCAAGGGCGGCAAAAGTTTTTAGGTCTGTTTGAATTCCGGCACCGCCGCCCGAATCAGACCCGGCTATAGTCAGTGCTTTTTGCATTTTTCCCTCCCGGAGTTTGAAATATCAAAACAACCGCCCGGTTTACCCTTTAGCGGGCAACCGGGTAGCAGTCCGTTATGCTATATTCCACAAAGGGCGGTTTTTTTCCTGTCTATGTTACCTGAGGATTTGTTCCGCCGTTGCGCAGTCCGCAAGGTAAAGAAGCGGAACAGGCGGGCTGTTCCACTTCTTTAACTTTAACTGATTTTTTCAAACATATCCTTTGTCACACCGCATTCGGGGCAAACCCAGTCGTCTGGGATGTCTTCAAAGGCAGTGCCCGGTGCGATGCCGCTTTCCGGGTCGCCTTTTTCCGGGTCATAAACATAACCGCAGACAGTGCATTCCCATTTCACCACGCATAATCCCTCCTGGATAATGAAATGTCTCCAACTATATCATAGAAGGTAGTAGCAGTCGATAATTATTTTCCACCAGGCAATTTTCTTTTATGTGCCGGGTTAACGGCTCCGGGAGAGAAAAAAAGAGGGAAAATGCAAAAAATGTCGAATGAGAAATAGGATTGAGCTCAAGCAAAATTATTAGTGCAGGAGACTCCCATGCGCAGATTGCCACTGTCAGCAGTTAAAGCCGGCATGGTCCTGGCGCGGCCAATTTACGGGCCGGACGGTCAGCTGTGGTTAAACGCCGGTGTCGTTCTGAAAGAAACATACCTGGAAAGCCTGAAGCATACCAATGTCACACATGTTTATGTGGGAGACCCTTTGCTTTGGGATGTAGTCGTTGACCAGGTAGTTTCGGATGAAACAAGAGCCATGGCAGTAAAAACTGTAAAGAAAACGCTGCAGGAAATGAAAGCAGGCGTCCTGCAGAACGGCCAGTTTATTGACAATCGCTTTTTTTTCACTGTGGAAAAGCTAATCCAGGAAATACTGCGCAACAGGGATGTTATCTACAATCTGGATGACATCCGCACGGCCGATGACTATACTTTTTGCCACTCTGTCAATGTCTGCATCCTTGCGCTCATGATAGCCAACGAGCTGAAAATGCCGCGCAGACAGCTGGAAGAGCTGGCTGTGGGGGCTTTGCTGCATGATGTGGGTAAAATATATATCAGCCAGGCAATTTTAAAAAAGCAAGGCAACCTTTCCCCGGAAGAATATGAAGAGATTAAAAAGCACCCCATTTACGGCTATGATATTCTCAGCCGCCAGAAGAACATCTCTCTTGACAGCATTAAAGTAGTTGCGCAGCATCATGAACGCTGCGACGGCTCAGGCTATCCACTCCGGCTTTGCGGTGAGGATATTCACCATTATGCCAAACTGGTAATGATTGCAGATGTTTTTGACGCCCTCACGGCGGACAGGCCCTACAGGAAAGCCATGAGACCCGATGAGGCTATAGAAATTATTACCGGCAGTACGCACTTGTATGATATGGAGATGATCCGGGCTTTTATTTTCCGGGTTGCCGCTTTTCCTGTGGGGACTGCCGTGCGTTTAAGCAATAACGACTTGGGTATTGTTATTAAAACCCATAAAGGGATGCCCATGCGCCCCGTTGTCCGGGTTTGCAAGCGGGGAGACGGCACATTTTATCCCCAGCCTTTTGACCTGGATTTGGCGGAAGCGCTTGATTTGGTAATCAAAGATGTGTTGAGTGAAGAAGAAAGGGAAGAGGAAATGCCCCTTACCGTGTAAGGTACATTTAACAGTTCCTCCTGCGTGCTAAAGCCCGGATGACCGGGTTTTTTGCTGCATGTATCATTTTCAGCCGTTTGTTTAAACTGCGGATAACAGTTGACGACGGCCGGAAAGGAGTGAGGGAATGAAGGTCAGAATCAGCAGGAAAGTTATGGCTGCCTTGCGGGAAAAACAGCCCCTTGTCGCCTTGGAAACTGCAGTTATTACACACGGCCTGCCTGCACCGCTGAACGTGGAAACAGGCATGGCCATGGAAAAAGCTGTACGTGCCGCCGGTGCAGTTCCATGTACCATCGGCGTGTTGCAGGGGACCGCCGTACTGGGGCTGTCTGAAAGCGAAATGGAAACTCTGGCCTGCAAAGAGCCGGTCAAACTTGGGCTCCGGGATCTACCGGCAGCCCTGGCTTTGGGGCAGAGCGGAGGCACAACGGTGGCCGCCACCGCCTATCTGGCATACCGCTTCGGTCTGAAAGTTTTTGCCACAGGGGGAATCGGGGGTGTTCACAGAGGAGCCGCCGCCACTTTTGATATTTCAAGCGACCTGCATGTGCTGGCCCATACACCTCTTACTGTTGTTACTGCCGGAGCCAAAGCCATTCTTGATTTAAAGCTGACTTTGGAATACCTGGAAACACAAGGCATTCCCCTTATAGGCTACAGGACGTCGCATTTTCCTGCTTTTTACGCTCCCGCTTCTCCCTACCCGCTTCCCGCCCGCGTGGAAACGGCGGCGGAGGCTGCACGGGCGGCGTCAATACGGGATGAACTGGGGCTTGGTGCCGCACTGCTTGTCTGCAACCCTGTCCCCGCTGACTGCGGAATCCCGTATGCAGAACTGATGGAGGCGGTTGACGCCGTCAGCAGAGAATTGTCAGAAAAGGAATTGACGGGCAAGGACGTAACGCCCGCCATGCTGAAGCGTCTGGCGGAAATAACAGGGGGCAGGACGCTTGACGCAAATAAAGCATTGCTTGCAGCCAATGCCCGTCTTGCTGCTGAAATCGCCCTGGAACTGTATAAATAAAGAAGTGAAAATCAGCCAGGGGGCTGTAGTGCCGCCTAAACAAGAGACGGCCGAAGGGGCTTTCCACCGGCCGGTGTTTTTTATTCCACAGTCTGAAATTGTATTTTGTGCAGCTCATGATAAAGCCCGCCGGCCCGCAACAGTTCCTCATGAGTGCCGCGCTCTACAATTCGGCCGTCCGCCAGGACAAGTATCTGGTCTGCACGTTTAACAGTGGAGAGTCGGTGGGCAATGACAAAGATGGTGCGACCGCCGGCCAAATAGTTGATGGCCTGCTGGATTTCAGCTTCCGTTTCCACATCTACGGAAGCTGTGGCCTCGTCCTAAATGAGAATAGGCGAATTTCGCAGTACCGCCCTGGCTATGGCCAGGCGTTGTTTTTGCCCGCCGGAAAGCTTGACGCCGCGCTCGCCGATAATGGTATGATAGCCCTCCGGCAGCCGGGTGATAAACTCATGAGCCATGGCGATCCTGGCCGCCTGTTCAATTTCCGCCATGGAAGCTTTTTTGCTGCCATAAGCAATATTCTCCGCCACAGTACCATGAAAAAGGAAAACATCCTGCAGGACCATACTGATTTGGTCCCGCAAGGAAGCCAGTGTAAGATCTTTCAGGTTATAACCGTCCAAATAGATGGCACCGTCTACAGGATCATAAAAACGGGCTATTAAACTGACCAATGTGGTTTTTCCCACACCCGTGGGTCCGACCAGGGCGATCATCTGCCCCGGCTCCGTGGTAAAACTGATGTCAATAAGTACCGGCGTACCATCGATATAGTGGAAAGAAACATTTTCAAAAATGATTTGACCGCGAGCCCGCCCAATAGAAATGGCATTGGGTGCATCTTCTATATCCGGCTCGGTATCCAGGATTTCATAAACCCGCTCCGCACCCGCAATAGCCTGCTGCAAATCTTCAGTGACACGCGCCAGGGTACCGATGGGATGGTAGAAAAGATTAAGATAGAGGATAAAGCCGACAATATCGGAAACCTGCAGGTAGCCGTTCAAAGCCAGGTAGCCGCCGAGGCCCACGACAATTACTGTGCCGAAAGAAGTGAGCATTTCCACCGTGGGATGGAAAATGGCACTGAGCCGCAAAGCGTGCAGCAGGGCGAGAATATGACGTTTCGCCCTTACAGCCACCCGCTCCTTTTCCCGTTCCTGCTGATTAAAAACTTGTATTTCCTTCATGCCCGAAATATTGTCCTGCAGGACGGCATTTAAATCGGCCATTGCGCTTTGCGCCTTGCGGAAATAAGGCAGGATCTTGCGGGTAAATACAAAGCCGCCGTAGATCAGAAAGGGAATGGGGATAATGGTTAGCAATGCCAGCAGAGGGTGGATTACCACCAGGATGACGGTGACACCGGCCAGAATCAGAATATTGGTTATTAAGTCGGGTACGGCATGCGCGATCAGTACTTCAAAAGTAGCCGTGTCGTTTGTGGCCCGGGACATCAGCTGCCCGGTCTGCTTGTCATGGTAGTAGCGCATTGTCAGCTTTTGCAGGTGGTTGTAGACGCGGACGCGCATGTCGGCCACAAGGTGCCAGGCGGCCACATGGCTTAAGTAGCTGTGGAGAAAAGTAAAAACAGTCCGCAAAACATAGATGGCAATAAGGAGAAGGGAAATATTGCGAATCTCTAGCAGGGCATTTGCCCGCTGAAGGTCTGTTAGAATGCTCGTCAGGCGCATGACCAGATAAGGTGCGCTCAGGTTAAGGGCGGTTATTGAAAGCAGGCTGATTCCGGCCAGGACCAATAGCCACCAGTATGGTCTGGCATTCTTGACAAGGCGTATTAAATATTTCATCTTAGCCTCCATGATGATATGTTTTGACAGGGTAAACCCCTATCTTCTATTGTACTATGTTTTACTACCATCTTCACTTTTTTCCTTTTTGCAAGGTAGTGTCAACTTTTTGTAGGACATTTTACTCTAATCATCCTTTTGGATTAACAACTAGAGAGTATTACTCCCGTTTTGAAGCCCTCTTAACCAATTAAACCCAGGAACCACTTTGCCTTGA
>JAAYLG010000020.1 GCA_012522075.1 Bacillota bacterium | reverse complement strand
GATAGTTCGTTTGTGCTTGCCTAACAGCCTCGCTATCTCACTGGGGCGCTTCTTCTCCTTGAGAAGAATTTCAATTTGGTAGCGTTCTTTCACAGTAATGTGTTTAAAACGGCGGGAAGTCGTGGTGCAATGGGATTGACTCATGTGCATGGCCTCCTTTATGTTGTGGTTTAGTCACCTTTAACATATCAGAGGTTGTGCCATGAGTCTCTATTTTTTTTGTTATATGCGGCAATTAATTTTACAACTTACCGTGCAATTTGCCGCCTCCCGCCCTTTCTCCCGCTTTGCGTGGCCGGCAGAGAGGCAAAAGCAGCCTACATACCGGCAAGCTGCTGCAGGAGCTCACGTGCCGCCTGCAGCGCCTTCGCCCGATGGCTGATTTTGTTTTTTTCCGCCGGCAGCATCTCGGCAAACGTCTTGCCTGCCGGCGGATAGTAAAAAAGCGGGTCATAGCCGAAGCCGCTTTCACCCCGCGGCTCCAGGGCAATAAGGCCTTCACACACCCCTTCGGCAAAACGGGTCGGCTGCCCGGGATGCGCCAGGGCGATCACAGTCCGGAAACGGGCTGTCCGTTCTGAGGCGGCAACCCCGGCCAACTCAATCAGCAGTTTGGCATTATTTTTTTTGTCGTCCGCATCTTCCCCGGCATACCGGGCGGAAAACACACCGGGCCGCCCGCCGAGGGCGTCCACCTCCAGACCAGAATCGTCCGCCAGCGCCCACAAACCTGTAAAACGGGCTACAGCCTCCGCTTTGAGGGCGGCATTTTCCTCCAAAGTCCGACCCGTCTCCTCAGGCGGGCTATACTCCGGGTAAGCGGCAAGGGGAACTAGTGCAAGGGGCAGGCCGGCAAGCAGTGTTTTCAGTTCGGCAATTTTGCCGGGGTTCAAAGTGGCAAGGACAAGTTTCATTTCAGATCGCCGAGCAGGATGCATTTTTGTGCCGTTAGGATCCGGTCAATACCGCAAGTCGCCAGGTCCAGCATTTGATTCAAAGTCTCCCGGGAAAAGGGCGCTCCTTCCGCCGTTCCCTGCACTTCCACCAACCGGCCGCTGCCCGTCATGACAATATTCATATCCACTTCCGCCCTGCTGTCTTCTTCGTAAGCCAGATCAAGCAGCAGCTCTCCTTCCACGATACCCACGCTGACAGCCGCCAGGTAATCAGTAACGGGCATTTCCGCAAGCTCTCCCGCCGCAATCAGCTTGGACAAGGCCTGGTAAAGGGCGACAAAAGCCCCGCTGATAGAAGCCGTCCTTGTGCCGCCGTCTGCCTGAATAACATCACAGTCAATCCAGACGGTACGTTCCCCCAGAGCTTTCAGGTCAACCACAGAACGCAGCGACCGGCCGATTAAGCGCTGAATTTCAGTGCTGCGGCCTGATATTTTACCCCGCTCGCGCTGTGTACGCACCTCCGTGGCTCCGGGCAGCATGGCATATTCGGCCGTCACCCATCCCTGGTTGAGGCCGCGTAAAAATGGCGGTACTTTATCCTCAACCGTTGCGGTGCAAATGACTTTTGTATCGCCCAGTTCAATCAGTACTGAACCGGCAGGAGCTTTTAAATAATGCGGGATAATGGTTAAAGGCCGCAATTGGTCATTTCTCCGGCCGTCTATTCTCATGGGAACCCTCCAAACAAAACAACGAATTTTTCCTTATTATAGCGTGAAGCAGTCACGTTAGCAACCGGAAGCTTCAGTCCACCAGGTTCCACTGTTTCGGCCGGCCGAAGCTTTCCGGAAAATGAACACCGGGCCCGAAATCGGGCACTTTGCCGTTGATAAGAACGGCTGCTTCGGTAATACCGTCAATTTCCGTAAAAGTAAGAGCCACCTGCTGCCGCAGGCGGGCGGCCGCCTCCTGCCTGCCTTCCAGGGACGGCACTCCTGCCAAGTGCAAAACGGCTTTGCTGCCTTCCAGTGTTACTGTCTGCAGGCTGACTCCGGCCGGGATGGCGGTAAAGAGGCCGCTGCCCCGCTTGGGGCCTGCCAAAAGCTCTTGCGCCACCGCCTGGAGCAAATCCCCCGGTGTGGCAATCACCCTCGTTACCGGCACATAAAAAATATTATCCCCGGCAGCAGATAAAAAATAAAGCGTAATTCTTCCCGTCCCGGAAAAATCGTCTACATCATCGTCCACTTCCAAGTTCAGCCCGAATTCACGCCGGAACGGTTCGGCGGCGTTGGCACCGCCCGGGAAAACAGGCTCAGATTGTTCCACAAGAATCTTTACCCGGTCAATGGTGGGAAATTCCGTCAGGGTGTAAGTAATGCCGTCAAGAATCAGGTCTTCATGTTCTGTGGGATAACCAAGAAACTCCCTGCTGAAATCCACCTTTGCCAGGCCGTCGTTAATCGACATGCCCAGCACCCGGGTTCCTGCGGGCAACAGTGGGGCAAGGCCGGCTGCCGCCGCCGCATCCGGCAGGTTGCCGGCAGTACAGTAACGCAGTGTGGCTTTGGCAATTCCTTCTTCCCAGGGAATATAAATCCTTACAGGAATTAAAAGCCGCCAGGGTGCGTCCGGCAGGTAAAAAACGGTTTCCCGCAATTTCGGGCCCGGCGCCTCAGACTGCATGTCCCCTTCAGGAAAAGGAGAAATTTCATTGGCCGGCTCTTCCTGCCGACCGGGCAGCAGGGAACAGCCGGCCGGCATGGCTGCCAGCAAAAAGAGCAGGATCAAAAGCAGCACTCTACGCATAAGCTCCCCTCCGACTTTTTTACTGCAATGTATGAAGCCGGTGGAGCAGATATGCGCCCCTTACGGCAAAATCACCTGGTAAGCTTCAATCTCCCGCTCCAGCAGCTTGCGGCCAATGCGGACAAAGCCGGCTGGCGGGCCGCTGACAAAAAAGCGATGCCGGGGCCCGGCTGCCGTTTTTATCTGCTGTAAACCAAGTTTTTGCAGAATGTTTTGCGCTTCCCGCGCCGTCTCTTCTGCAGAAGAAATCAGTTTTACCTCCGGTCCCATCACCCGGGCTATGACATGAGACATGAGAGGGTAATGGGTGCAGCCGAGAATCAATGTATCCACACCGGCCTCCTTTAGCGGACGCAGGCATGTTTCCGCCACGCTCAACGCCTCCGGTGTATCAACAAGTTCATTCTCCACCAGCAGGACAAAAAGGGGGCATGCCTGGGAAAAAACTTCCACGTCGGGAGCATAATGCTTGATTAACTGTTCATAGGCATTGCTGGCAATTGTCCCCTGTGTACCGATGACGCCGATCCGCTTTACTTTAGTATGCCTGATGGCCGCCCGGACACCGGGCTCAATCACACCGATAATGGGCAGGTCATATTCTCCCTGGTAGTAGGGCAGGCCGGCCGCCGTGGCCGAATTGCATGCCACAATAACCAGCTTCACGTCTTGAGTAACGAGAAAACGGATAATCTGTTTGGCAAAACTTCTGACCTCGGCATGGGGCCGCGGTCCGTAAGGCATTCTGGCCGTATCGCCGAAGTAAACAATTCTCTCGGCCGGCAGCCGGGCAAAAATTTCACGGACGACTGTCAGGCCGCCCACTCCCGAATCCAGCAAGCCGATGGCATTGTCCCTGTTCATATGGTCCTCCTGTCGTTATTTTGCTTTAATCTTGGTAAAATGGCCGCCCAGAATTTTTCTTGTATCCATCACGCTGATAAAGGCATTCACGTCGCAGGCGCGTACAGCCTCCAACAAGCAAGGAATATCCCGCCGTTTCAGCAGGACAAGCAGGATTTTATGTACTCCTTTCCGCCCGTATCCTTCCAAAATGGTAACGCCAAACCCCTGCTCACGCAAATCGGCGGCAATCGGATCGGCAGCCTCCAGGGAGATAATCTGGGCTGTGGCATAGCCCAGGGCCAGCCGCTCCTCCACCAGGCTGCCAATATAATTGCCGGCGGCAAAGCCGGACGCATATGTAATCAAAAGGATAGGCCGGTCCAAGTCGCCTATCACCCGGCTGAGCGCCAGCACATAAACAGATACCTCAAAGAAACCGATCAGGGCTGCCAAAGCAGCCTTGCCGCGCATAATCGTTAAAATCCGCACAGTAGACAGTGTGACATCGCATACTCTGGCCAGAAAAATAAAAAGCATATTTAAAAAGAGAGCCACAAGCATTTCACCTCGGTCGTATACTGCACCGCCGCCCGGGATAAGCCGGCCACATGGATCTGCAACCTCCCGGGTAATATTTTATGCTTAAAGGAAAAGTGAAATAGCCTCCAACAGGGTGGAAACACCAAAAATCCGGAGGCCGAAAGTATCCCGGATGCCGGCCTGGCTGAAGCGGGGCACCACGGCCCGGTTAAAGCCCAACCTGGCTCCTTCATGCAGGCGCTGCTCCAGGTGCGGGATGCCGCGCACTTCCCCGGCAAGTCCCAGCTCACCTACAAAAAGCAGGTCTGTCTCCACAGGACGGTCGCGCAGCGAACTGACCAGGCCGGCGGCAACAGCCAGGTCAACTGCAGGCTCAATGAGACGCACGCCGCCTGCTGCATTGACAAAAACGTCAAAATCCTGCACATTGACACCAAGATCACGCTCCAGGACGGCAAGAATCAAAGCCAGGCGATTCAGGTCCACACCGGTTGCCGTCCGGCGCGGGTTGCCGTAACGACTGGGTGTGAGCAGCGCCTGAATTTCTACCAGCAGAGGCCTGGTCCCTTCCATGGAAGCGGTCACGACAGACCCGGCCGCCCCCAGCGGACGCTGTGCAAGCAGCCATTCCGACGGGTTTGCCACTTCTTTCAGGCCTGCAGCATCCATGGTAAAAATACCGATTTCATGGGTGGAACCGAACCTGTTTTTTACAGCACGCAAAATCCGGTAAAGATGCTGCCTGTCCCCTTCAAAGTAAAGCACACAGTCCACCATATGCTCCAGGACGCGCGGCCCCGCAATCTGGCCGTCTTTCGTCACATGGCCGACAAGCAGGACGGCTATGTTTTCTTCCTTGGCCAGCCGCAGCCATGTAGCGGTTGCTTCTTTCAGCTGGCTCACACTCCCGGCGGCGGAGGAAAGTTCGGGCCGGTAAACAGTCTGCACCGAATCAACCACCACCACATCCGGTTTTAAGGAGCGGACCTGCTCTTCCAGCACATTCATGTCCGTTTCCGCCAAGACCATAATCTGCGGGCTGTCCACCTGCAGGCGCTTCGCCCGGAGTGACAACTGTGCCGGGGATTCCTCTCCTGCAATATAAAGAACGCTCTTGCCGGCCCGCCCCAGGCCTTGGGCGGCCTGCAGCACAAGCGTGGATTTGCCGATACCGGGGTCACCGCCAATTAAAACCAGGGAGCCGGGAATGAGGCCGCCTCCCAGTACACGGTCAAGTTCCCTGCTGTCCGTATGCAGGCGCCGCCCCTCGTCTGCGGCGGATACGCCTGCCAGCGGGATGGGATGGCTCTTCAGAGTCGCTTTCCTCCGCAAGGCGGCCGGCCGCTGCAATTCTTCCTCCATCTGGTTCCAGGCACCGCAGCCGGGGCATCTGCCCAACCATTTGGGAGATTCATAACCGCATTGCAGGCAATAAAATACAGTTTTTTGCCGCGCCATCCTTCCTCCCGCTCCTTTCACTTTCAAGCCTAAAAGATTTTGCCTCCTGCGTCAAGTAGAGGCGCAATATTATTACACAATTTGTAAAAAAAGTGGCGGAGGCGGACGTTAAGTGCTACAATTAGAAAATAACAAGAATAAAAACCGGCAATGGTCTATTTCCCGGGCAATTATTGACAAATTTCTGCAGCTTGGTCGCATTATCCGGAGCGCCAATACCGGCAATTTACGTAACATTGTGCCGGGAAAAAATTTACGGGAGGAGAGCAGGATTGGGAAACAACTATACACGCAAGGGTTGGATTGTAGTATTTTCCGCAACAGGAATCACGCTGGCAGCCGGGCTTTTTTATGTCTGGAGCGTTATCAGCAACGGCCTCATTCAGCAATACAAATGGACCGGTATGCAGACGTCCCTGCCTTACACTATCTCGACGGTGGCTTTTGTCATTTCCATGGTTGTTTTTGGCAAAATTCAGGATAAAAAAGGGCCCCGGCTCTGCACTGTTCTTTCCGGTATCCTCATTGGCAGCGGCATGGTTTTATCCGGCTTTGTCAAAGCGCCCTGGGTGATGATCATTACTTTCGGTATTCTCACCGGTGCCGGCATTGGTATTACAAACATTGTCACCGCGCCTGCGCTCAAATGGTTCCCTCCGGAAAAGAAAGGGCTCATCTCCAGTATTGTTGTCTGCGGCGCCGGCCTTGCACCCATCATTTATTCACCGCTTACCAATTATCTCATCAATACTGTGGGGATTGCCAGGACGTTTATCAGTATCGGCGTCGTTGTCTGTTTTATCATAGTTTTTCTTGCCAGGCTGATTGACGACCCGCCCCCTGGCCTTGTCAAGTCTTCGGACAACAGAAAGCAGTCGGCGGGCAACGCTCTCGATCTGACCAGTCTGGAGATGCTAAAAACGGCTGATTTTTATAAGCTGTGGCTGATTCTCGCCCTCTCTGCCGCGGCGGGCCTGATGATTTTTGCCCATGCCACAACCATAGCCCGGGTGCAGGCGCACTGGGACAGCGGCTACCTGCTGGTGATCCTGCTTGCCGTCTTCAATGCCGCAGGGCGGCTGGGCGGCGGGACTCTTTCCGACCTTATCGGCCGTACTCATTTGCTGCGCGCCATTTTTTTACTGCAGGTCATAAACCTGCTTCTTTCTCCCCGCTATGCCTCCGTCCCGCTGCTGGCCGCAGGCATAGCCGTTACCGGCTTTTATTACGGAGGCATCTTCTCCGTCTTTCCGGCGCTGGCCGCCGATTTCTTCGGCCTAAAAAACTTCGGCGCCAACTACGGGCTAATTTTCACCGCCTGGGGATTGAGCGGCATTATCGGGCCCACCACTGCCGCAGGCGTTTTTGATGCCACCGGCAGTTTCAACCTGTCCTACCTGATTGCCGCCGGCCTGCTCCTGGTTGCCTTTGTCATCACCTTTGCGCTGCGGGAAACTGCTGCGGGAGCCCAGCCTATGGCGGACAAAAAAGCGCACGGCACGCCGGCCAGGTAAAAAGTTCATGTAATACAAAAACCGTCTTGCATCTGCAGGACGGTTTTTATTTTACTCCCGGATTGAAGCCTTCGCCCAGAACTTCATGGGCGTTGCCGAGAATAACAAAAGCTTTTTCGTCCTCCTCATGGACGATCTGTTTCAGGCGGGGCACTTCCGCCTGGGAAACAACAGTCAGCACCATCTCCCGCGGCTGGCCCGTAAATGCGCCCTTGCCGCTTAAAATGGTAGCTCCGCGTTCCATTTCCCGCAGCACACGCTCAACAATGGAGCCTGTTTTTTCCGTAATAATCAGGGCGGCTTTGCTGTTGCTCACACCCTCCTGGATCAGGTCAATAATTCTACTGGTAACAAAAATGGAAATAAGTGCATACATGGCCAGTTCCGGATTGAAAACGATCCCCGCCAGTGCCACTACAAAAAAATCGGCAACCAGCAAGCTTTGCCCCGTGGAAAAGCCGAAAGCTTTATTCAGAATTTGCGCTGCCAGAACCGTTCCGCCCGTGGACCCGTTAAAGCGAAAGACGACGGCAATGCCAACCCCCATTAAAATACCGCCATAAAGGGCAGATAAAAGCAGGTCCTGCGTCAATACGGGCAAAAAAAGCAGCAGTTCCACAATGACAGACAGGGCAACAGTGCCAAAAAGCCCCCTGGCAATGAAGCGAAAACCATAATACCTGGCGGCAATAATGAAAAGGGGCAGGTTAAGGAAAAAAATTGTCACTCCCACAGGAATGCGCAGGAGATGATAAAAAACTACGCCCAGGCCGCTTATACCCCCGGCTGCAATCTGATTGGGGACTAAAAACATGTTAAAAGCACAGGCCATGATAACCGTGCCGGCCAGTATGCCGCCATACTCACAAAGCAATTTCCAGAACCTGCTCACAGGGGCACCTCCGCATGCTACGCATTTTTCCCTGCTGTCTGCCGCAGATAAGACTCAATCAGCCCGTCCAGGTCCCCGTCCATTACGGCACTGATATTACCCACTTCCAGGCCGGTGCGGTGGTCTTTCACCAGTGTGTAGGGATGAAAAACATAAGACCGGATCTGGCTGCCCCAGGCAATTTCTTTCTGCTCGCCCCGCAGGCTGTTCAGTTCCTCTTCCTGCTGCCGCTGGTACAGGTCGGCAAGACGGGCACGTAGAATTTTCATGGCCCGATCGCGGTTGGCATGCTGCGACCTTTCATTCTGGCAGGTCACAACAATTCCCGTCGGCAGGTGCGTGATGCGAACGGCCGAATCGGTGGTATTAACATGCTGTCCTCCCGCCCCGCTGGAGCGGAAGGTGTCTATCTTTAAATCATCGGGCTTGATTTCTATCTCCTGGTCGCCTTCCTCGATTTCGGGCAAAACATCAAGGGAGGCAAAAGAAGTATGGCGCCTGCCGGCGGCATCAAAAGGCGAAATCCTTACCAGGCGGTGGACGCCGCGCTCCGCTTTCAGGTAGCCATATGCGTTTCTTCCCTTGATTAAGAGGGTGACGCTTTTAATGCCGGCTTCTTCACCGGGCAGCAGGTCCATAATCTCTACCTCGTACTTTCTCCTTTCCGCCCACCGTGTATACATCCGCAGCAGCATGGACGCCCAATCCTGAGACTCGGTACCGCCCGCTCCCGGATGGATGGACAAAATGGCATTATGCTGGTCATAGCGCCCGCGAAACAGCACGGCCAACTCCAGGTCCGCCATCGTCCGCTGCAGCTTTTGCACGGCAAAGGCGGCTTCCTGCCACAATTCCTCATCGTCCGCCTCTTCCGCCAAAGCAAGCATAACTTCCACCTCATCCAAGTCAGCCTGTATTTTAACAAGCGGTTCCGTTTCCTCCCGCAGGCTGTGCAGCTCTTTGATGATTTGTTTCGCCTGCTCCGCGTCCGACCAGAAGTCCTGCTCGCCCGTCCGTGCTTCCAGTTCCTTTATGCGTGCCGTTTTCCCGGCCAGGTCAAAGAGAAACACTCATTTCCGTCAGACGTGTACGCAAATCTGTGTGCACTGTTTTTATGTCAAAAGACATGGAATCACCTACTTTCCACAGCATTTTTTATATTTCTTCCCGCTGCCGCAGGGGCAGGGGTCGTTACGACCAATTTTTTGCGATCTGACAGGACGACGGGGAGCGGGGGCGCCCGGGGCGGTATCATTTGTGACCGCCACAGCCCGGCGCTCCGGCGTACCTACCAGCCGGACCCTGTAAAGCATGAGCACGGCATCCTCGCGGATATCATGAATCATCTGGTCAAACATACTTTTTGCTTCATATTTGTATTCCACCAGCGGGTCACGCTGCCCGTATGCCCGCAGTCCTATTTCATGGCGCAGCATATCCATGGCGTCGATATGCAGCATCCATTTGGTATCAACGGTACGCAGGATAACGACCCGCTCCAGTTCGCGCATGTTTTCTTCGCCAAATTTTCGCTCCCGCTCTTCATAGGCAGCAAGAGCGGCCTTTACTAGCAGCTCGCGGATTTCCTCCCTGTCCTTGCCCTGCAAGTCCGCAGCCTTCAGCCGCCGCGGCAGCAGGAAAGTGCTTTCCACAAAAGCCAACAGACCGGGCAGATTCCATTCTTCCTCAAACGTTTTCTCATCCGCATACCGTGCCAGCGCCTCGTCCAGCAGTTCCACAACCCAGTCCAGAACGGTGTTACGCAGGTTTTCCCCTTCCAGGACCCGGCGGCGCTCCCTGTAAATTACCTCCCGTTGTTCATTGATCACATTGTCATACTCCAGAATATGCTTGCGGGTTTCAAAGTTGCGGTTTTCCACTTTCTTCTGGGCAGACTCCAAAGCCTTGCTGATCATCGGGTGGTCGATAGGCGTATCTTCGTCCAGACCCAGCCGCTCCATAATACTGAAAATACTCTCCCCGCCAAAGAGGCGCATCAAGTCGTCTTCCAGGGAAACAAAAAACTGGCTGGAACCGGGGTCGCCCTGCCGGCCGGCACGGCCGCGCAACTGGTTGTCAATCCGCCGGGCTTCATGCCTTTCCGTGCCCAGGATATGCAAGCCTCCTACTGCCAGCACCTGTTCCCGCTCTTTTTGCGTAATTTCCCGGTATTTTTCCTTCAGTTCCTGTGCGCGCTCTCTGGCCTTCCTTTTGCTCGCCACGTCTTTTTCCGGGTCGGCAAGGAACGCATTCAAGTCACAGCCGTATTCCGCGCAGAAAGCCTCTTCCGCCAGCACATCCGGATTGCCGCCCAGGAGAATATCCGTACCGCGCCCGGCCATATTGGTGGCAATGGTAACGGCGCCGAAGCGTCCGGCTTGGGCAATAATTTTCGCTTCGCGTTCATGGTACTTGGCATTCAGCACTTCGTGCCGGATACCTTTTTTTTGCAGCAGACGGCTTAGCATTTCGGAAATTTCAATAGAGATGGTACCGACCAGAATAGGCTGTCCCCGTTTGTGGCGCGCTTCAATTTCTTCCACCACCCGCCGGAATTTGCCTCTCACCGTTTTATAAATTACATCAGGCAAATCCTCGCGAATCATAGGTTTATTGGTGGGGACCACAACCACATCCATACCGTAAATGCTCTGGAATTCCGCTTCTTCCGTGGCCGCCGTCCCGGTCATGCCGGCCAATTTCCGGTACATACGGAAATAATTCTGGAAGGTGATGGAAGCAAGCGTCATGCTTTCCCGGGCTACCTGCACATGTTCTTTGGCTTCTATTGCCTGGTGCAGTCCATCGCTGTAACGGCGCCCATACATCAGACGACCGGTAAATTCATCGACGATAATAATCTGCCCGTCTTTAACCACATAATCCCTGTCCCTTTTCATTAAAAAATGAGCGCGCAAAGCATTTTGTATCTTTTTCCGCAGAATGTTTTTTCGCTCAAGTTCGATGCTGTCAAATTCTTTCTCCCAATCAACCTCTTCATAGGTGATATCTTGCTCGCCGTAGAGGCCTTCCTCCCCCAGCAGCGACTCCACAGTATATTCTCCCTCTTCTGTCAGGACAACTGTTTTGGCCTTTTCGTCAACCGTAAAGTGCTTATCCGCTTTCAGGTTGCGCACCACGCTGTCAACACGGACATAATCTTCGTGGCGTTCCCTGTCGTCAGCCATCTGCCCGGAAATAATTAAGGGAGTCCTGGCCTCATCTATCAGAATGGAGTCCACCTCGTCAATAATGGCGTAATGCAGCGGACGCTGAACTATGTCTTCTTTGTAGCGCACCATATTGTCGCGCAAATAATCAAAGCCGAATTCATTGTTGGTGCCGTAGGTAATGTCGGCCCTGTAGGCCCGGCGTCGTTCCTCCGCCGTCAGGCCGTGGACAATAAGCCCGACAGTAAGCCCCAGGAATTCATAAACAGGTCCCATCCAGTCCCTGTCCCTGGCAGCCAGGTAGTCATTAACGGTAACGATATGCACGCCGCGGCCCAAAAGAGCGTTAAGATATGCCGGCAGTGTTGCCACCAGCGTTTTCCCCTCACCTGTTTTCATCTCCGCGATGCGGCCCTGGTGCAAAATAATCCCGCCCAGAAGCTGGACATCAAAACGACGCATGCCCAAAATCCGGCGGCTCGCTTCCCGGACAACCGCAAGAGCCTCCGGCAGAAGCTCCCACAAAGCTTCTTCTTCCGCCCGGAAAAGCTCCCGTTCCGCTTCCTGCAGCTCCTGGCGGGCCACGGCACCCGTCTCGCCCTGCAGGTCCGCCTGCAGCGCAGCCAGCCGCCGGCGCGGCTCTTGCAGCGCCGTTTGCAGGCGTTCCTTAAATTCGGCCGTTTTCGCCCGCAACACCTCAGCGGTCATGGCCCGGCATGTTTCCTCCAGGCTGTTGATTTTGTCTACTATAGGGCGGAGCTTTTTAATCTCCCGTTCATTTGCATCGCCAAAAAGTCTGGCCAGTAAACCACCCATGCTAAAACCCCCAGTTTTTGCCTAAAGCAACAAAGGAACCTCGCGGTTCCCATGCAGAAGCCAAAACTATTGTACCACGGATTCCTGCCCTGCACAAGAAGTGTCACTTTTTCCCAGCCACAGCGGCTGTAGGACTACAATAGATCTTGGACACTAGGCTTTAAAAAAAAGAATGCAAGATG
>JAAYLG010000019.1 GCA_012522075.1 Bacillota bacterium | reverse complement strand
TCCGCCGCAGAATTCATTTTATCCGCCGCAGACATGACGCGTTTCTGCATCACATAAGAAAGAATGACCAGGATCAATACAACGAGACTGATGGGCCGTGTAAACAAGGAAGTGATAAAGGGCATCACACCGCCGGTATTGATTAAGGCCTGCCGCAAGCTCCGCTCAACCATCGGCCCCAGGATGATGGCCAGCACGGCGGGGCCGGTGGGGAAAGACGCCTTTTCGAAGAGATAGCCGATGACCCCAAAGACCAGCATCATCACGACGTCGCTTAGATTATTGCTTAAGGCATAGGAACCGACGACGCACAGCAGTGTAATAAAAGGAACCAGGAACCATTTGGGCAGGTTAATGGCTTTTAAAATCAAATTGCTGCCCAACAAACCGAAAATATAGGCCATGATCGTTCCGATAATCAGGAAACCGACTATCAGGTAAAAATAATGCTTTTCCGCCATCATAAAGGTGGGGCCGGGAAGCAAGCCGTGCAGGTAAAAGGACCCTAAAATAATTGCTGTCACGGAATCACCGGGAATACCCAGGGTTAGCATGGTGGTCAGCGCCCCCCCGATGGCGGCGTTATTGGCCACTTCCGGCGCCGCCACGCCCTCGTAGGCGCCTTCGCCAAAAGGCCTGCTGGGCTTTTTCACCGTCTGTTTGGCAACACCGTAGGCCACAATACAGGCCACATCACCGCCAGTCCCGGGCAGGAGACCGATCAGCGTACCAAGCGGACCTCCCCAGATGTAAGTGTGCCATACTTTTTTCAGAATGTCACGCTTGGGCAACAGACCTTTAATATTATAAACGGTGCCCGCAAGGTTGAAACTCATTTGGCTGCTTAATTGTTTGAAAACTTCCTTCATGCCGAAGAGGCCGATCATGGCGGCAATAAAGTTAACCCCGCCACTTAGGAACTTGGTGCCGAAGGTAAAGCGCATCAGGCCGGTTACAGGGTCCATGCCGATCATGCCGACAAACAGGCCGAAGAAAGCGGCACAGAGACCTTTTATTGGGTTGCCCTTGCTCAGGACGGCAACTAGCGTCAGACCCCACAAGGTAATGAGAAAATATTCCTGGGAACCGAAGCGGAGGGCGAACCTGCCCAGGAGAGGGCCTACCAGCAGCATGATCACCAAGCCTATCAATCCACCGATCATGCTTGACACCAGGGCGGTACCTAAAGCATTGTCTGCTTCCCCCCTGTTTTTCAAAGGGTGCCCGTCAAAAACGGTCGCCACCGCCGCACTTGTTCCGGGTATATTTAAAGCTATGGCGGAGATGGCTCCCCCCGTAACCCCGCCGCAAAAGGCACCAGTGATAAATGCCAGTGCATCTATCATACTCCAGCCATATGTCAAAGAAACCACCAGCACGGCAGTCATGGAAACGGTTAGGCCCGGCAAGGCGCCCATCACCAGTCCTATTGCAGCTCCGACGATAGTATATAAAACCGTTATTATTGTCATTTTAAACTCCCCCCTGTCATGGCAGCATTACGGCAAAGATGCCATAGAAAATATAGTAGATGGCGGGTACTAGAATTACCGCTGCCAGGACCGCCTGCAACAGCCGTGCAGTGATTATCTTGCCGTCATGGAGTGCAAAACCTGCTACAGCCAGAAAAATAATTGTGGCAGTCATAAAATGAAGTTTGGGCAGTAAGATAACGTAAACTACCAAACCGAGCAGGTAAAGTATAATTCTTTTTAACTCTTCATTCTCCACAATAGCAGAACCGTCATGCGAACCTTTTACCTTTTGCCTGAGATCGGACAGGAAGCTTAAAACTAAAAGTACTAGCAGGCAAACGGCGACAAGAAAGCCAAAAATAAGCGGAGAAGTAATATCAAATATTTCCAGGTTTGCTTGCGCCATGAGGGTCACAAGGCTGTAAAACATGGCGACAACCACCACGGCAAGAAAGATGTGGGGTATAAATAACAAGTCTTTATTCTGTTTCATTATTTACCTCTCCCGCGGCCGCATGTGCACCGGCCTTTTTTTAAAAAGATAACAATGGTTGGGCCTTTAGTGAGACAGGGTATAATGGCGCCTTCCTCATAAAGGCCCAACCGTTTGTCTGCCAATCACCCGGCAGAGATATTAGTGCCGTCTGTCTATTCCGGTCGCTTAATACCGAAATCGGCAGGCGAATTTTTCGCTCCGCCGGCATCATACAACAGCCAGGCAGATTTGGAGGTCCAGTCTTCCAGATACTTGACAGCCGCATCCCCGCTGTAATCGACCCGGACAAGATACATGGAATCGCAATATTCTATCCAGCGATTGTCGGCAACAGCTTTGTCCATGGCTTTCTCCAGTGTTTCCACAACATTATCCGGGGTGCCTTTGGCCACAAACAAGCCGAAATAAGGACCGTACGGCAGGTATTGGCCCACTTCGGAATAAATTTTCCCGAACGGTTCAATTTCTTCCAGCCCTTCTATCGGCTCATTGGTGAAAGAAGCAAGAATTTTCAAATCACCGCTTTCATAGGATGTCACCATTGATTGGACCATTTCAATGGTTGCATCAACCTGGGCCCCCATCACGGCGGTAATGGCCGGCTTGCCACCTTCATACGGGACAAAGGTAAATTCTGCCCCCAGATACTGCTGCAACAGCAAACCGGAAATATGGGGCACTGTTCCCGGACCGGCGGTGCCGATTCTTAATTCACCGGGGTGAGACTTGGCATATTCCACAAATTCCTGGGCACTGTTAAAAGGTGAATTGGGTGGAACAGCCAGCACAGGTATGGCTTCACTGACAATTTTTACCGGAATAAAATCTCTGGTCGGATGCAAATCCATTGTCCCCATGGTTTGCCAGATGGACATAATCTCAGAGCCGAAAAAGACAGTATAGCCGTCCTTCGGTTGGGACAGGACATGAGATGCAGCCGTGGCGCTGGCGGCACCGGGCATATTGTTAATGCCAATACCCACGCCTAGTTCCTCCTGTAAAATGGGCAGAATTCCTCTGGCAATCACGTCGGTAGGGCCGCCGGGGTTAAAGCCCACTACGGCAATTATATTCCTGTTCGGATAGGAATCGGCTTTTCGCCCACAACCGATTAAAAGTGACGCTGCCAGGAAAACCAAAACAAAGAATAAAAGATAAAATTTTTTTGCCATTGTAAATCCTCCTGTCTTTTAAGTGTCCCGGGCATTGGATAAATGCGCACTTTTTCCCGCGCCGTAAGCTGCACCAGAAAAGCAAAGCAGGCAGTTCCGAGCCAACACCTCCTTTTACTAAGAACAAATGTCTATTCTTCAGGAGCAAAAACCAGACCGCATTTTTTTTCTATCATGTTGAAGATTTTGAAGCCCCAGGCATAATTGCCGTGCACAAACCCTTTCAGGATCCGGTAAGTAGCTTCTGCAAAAGGAATTTGCCTGCCCTGGATCACAGGTCCCACAACCTGGATGCTGCCCCTGAAAAGGGATTTGTTGTCCACAGACGCATTCAGCACTTCCTGGATCTGCGGTGACCAGTCTGCGGCAAAGATGGCCAGAGCGGCACGGTTAATACCTGACTGCCACAGCAAGTATTCATTAACGCCCAGAGCGGCATCGGCATCATAACAGAGCAACAAGACTGCATCGCTGTTTTTTTGCCACATATTTTCCAGAATTTTGACAGCTGCTGCCGTGGCTTGCGCTTCCACGGGAGCAACAATTACTTCCGCCTTGCCCCATTCCTGCATTTTGTCAATCATGCCTTGGGAGCGGTTGGTCAGATCAACAGTTGTAGTTGCACTGATATTAATTGTTTTCGGCTTTTTACTCTCCCGGCCGGAAAGGGTGGGGAGGATGTTCTTTTCCAGCCACTCAATTCCCATTTCAGCAACCATTTTACCTGCCAGATATTGGTCCATATACATCATGACATCATAGCGGCTGGTGTCCGTACCGATAACAAGCACCTTTATGCCCTGCTGCTGGGCTTTTTCAATGGCCGGCTGCACATTGCCGGGGTCTATGGGCATAATCGCCAGTGACTTTACTTTCATGGCAATGAAATTCTCTATCTGTTCAAGCTGCCTGACAGGGTTATTCCCCGCATCTGCTACCTGGACATTAATTCCGTCCTGTGCCGCCTGTTCTTTAACGGCGGAAGCAAGCCAACCGACAAAGGGATTGGCGCTGTCGGGAACACAAATCCCGATCTCTACAGGCCGGATTGTTGTTTTATAAGCCAGCAATAACAACGCCACGGCACAAAGCAGTATTAGAAAAAACGTTTTTTTCATCACTGACATTTACCAAATCTCCAGGGGTTAACTCACGGGCTGTTTACCCTGTCAAAAAAATAGTAACGTAAAAAGACAAGTCAAAACAAGGAGAGCATTTTAAGTTATGGGGGGTTATTTTAATTAGTTTGAATTTGCAGAAATGTTGTGTCTGCAATAAAAAGCGGGGCACTAAGATGCCCCTCAGACTGTAGACAAAAATGGCCATTAGGAAGCAAAACCTAAAGTCAAAATTCTTTTTTAAACCTAAAATTGCTGCAATATTAGAAAGGACCTCCTGCAGCGGGGAGGGTGTGGGCGGTAATGTCCGTTGTTTCCGCTTCCACATGGCCAGCTTTTTCAGATTCATGCATGCAAAAAGAAGCGTGAGATAGTGCTGCACTTTTCTCAAGCCTCTAAGCTGCGTGTAGCGCATCCCATGTTTTTCTTTGG
>JAAYLG010000144.1 GCA_012522075.1 Bacillota bacterium | reverse complement strand
GTTGCTGGCTTTTTTACACTTTTGCCAAAGATTTTTTGCCCACGGCAATTATGAATTATAAATGAAAATGCAAACCAAGGATCGTCCAAGGTTTGCATTTCATAAGACTTTGTCTACAGTCTGAAACCGCCCTTGGCGGTTTTAACCTTGCTGCAAAGAATACAGTGCTCGGGAAGCCTTAACCATGCCCCCGCCTTGCTCATTTTCCTTATAGCCGGAAAGCGGAACGGCCGTACTGCACAGCAATTCCTTAACTTGTTGCGGAGTGAGTGCAGGATTTTTTTGCATAAGCAGTGCCGCCACACCTGCACAGACAGGCGATGCCATTGAAGTGCCGGAAAGTATAAAATAGTGTTTGCCAACGCGGAAACTTTTCTGGTGTTTATCCAGGAAAGAAGCCGGGGAACGCAGGGCGGTGATGTTGACACCGGGTGCCACCACATCAGGTTTGGCAACTCCTCCGGGGGCGGGTCCACGGCTGGAAAATGCGGCAACCCGTGCGCTGCTTTTACCTGTGTTTTTTTCCGCCGCGCCCACTGTCAGAAGACGAGGATGGATACCCGGTGAATTTATAGTGCCGGGTTCAGGACCGCTGTTGCCTGCGGCTACACAGACGAGAATGCCTGCTTCCCACGCTTTTTCCGCCGCCAGGCACACCGGGTCATCATCATACGGGAGCAGTGCTGCAGTGCCCAGCGAAAGGTTGATAATCCTGATCCTATACCGCTCTTTATTTTGCAGGCACCATTGAATTGCCTCTATTACTGTGGAAAGAAAGCCCGAACCTGTTTTATTCAGCACTTTAATGCAGACGATGTCGGCTTCAGGTGCCGGAGACGTATAAAGTCCACCGGAAGCCAAACCGTTACCTGCGGCACAGCCCGCCACATGTGTACCGTGGCCGTTGTCGTCATACGGCTTTTTCTTGTTGTTGACAGGATCCCAAAAAGCTATGATCCTTCCCTGCAAGTCCGGATGATTGTAAACTCCCGTATCCAGGACGGCAATTGTAACTCCCTTTCCTGTAGCATTAAATTGCCCCCAGTCGCTCCCACCCGTAACGGCAGGAGTTGCCGTATCAAGCAAGGCATGGATTTCTTCATCATACCAGATCCGGAGAACATGCTTGTTTTCCGCCAGAGCGCGCAAAAGAAAAATGTTGGCCCTGGTAGAAAAGGCAGCGATCAGGGGAAGATTTCGGCGGATTTTACAGCCTGCAACATCTCTCACTTCCCGGGTGGAATATGTTGACAAAGCTTGGGGATCAAGGTGGACAATAACGGGAAATGTATGCCAGCGGTACATGATACCTAAATAAAGTTTATTGATAAAGCGAGGTGCATGGCGCATGGGGCGGTAACAGGCCAAAATGCGTTTACGCAATGACGGTGACAGCTTGCGGCTGTTTTCACGGACCCATTGCACATCAGATAGCGGCAAAGTAATCCCTCCAGTATTTTTTACCTCAGCATATGAAGGAGGAAAGCAATCTGCTCCGGCCGGGAAGAAAAATACAGGAGAAAAAATGCAATAAAAAAAGAAAGCAGGCAGGAAAATGTCTGCTCTGAAGCGAATGATATATGTGAAACCAGTAACTTGCTTTACCGGTTTCCCCGTTTTTCACCATTAAAATACGACATAAGAAATGCAGATACATAAAAATAATAGTTTCAGAAATAAAAGGGGGAGAGTTCCTTGAAAATGGCTCAAATTGAGGCATTTTACAATGTTGTGCAGACCGGTAGCATCTCCCAGGCCGCCCGCAAGGGACATCTTACACAACCGGCTGTCAGCATGCAAGTACGAGATCTGGAGGAGCAACTGAAAATAAAGCTTCTGGAAAGAAGCAACAGGGGTGTGAAGCCGACACCGGCCGGACTGGTTGTCTACAAGTATTGCAAAAAAATTCTGCACTTGAAAAATGACATGAAGCAGGAACTGGACAAATTGCAGATGCAAATGTAAGAAAAAACCATACATTATAATACCATAATTAACTTTACAAGAGCCTTAACAGGCTTTTTATTTGTTTTTAAACAGCTTTTACGGCCCGCAGGGAAAAAGAATTGTGAACGTACAACAAGGCAAACAGGAACTGCAGAAAGAATTATCAGCGGAGCAAGTGCTCAGTTTTTTTATTGTTTAGACCGGGGTGTGGCAGCCAACTGCAGCTTTGAAGGAAAGGGGCAAGTTGCGTCGAATTAGTTTGATTGACAACCGTTTTATCTTCTTAACGATCAGAGGGGGGAGCGCTTATGCATGGTTATGCCGGGAAAATGTTGTTTGTTGATCTGACTCATGGCACCCTGAGGGAAAAGCCTTTGCCCGAAAAATTGGCGCGTCTTTTTCTTGGCGGCTACGGTATTGGTGCCAGAATCCTGTATGATATGATGCCCCCCGGTGCTGACCCGCTGGAACCGGAAAGTGTTCTCGGGTTTGTCACCGGACCCTGTACAGGCACAAAGGCTTTTTTTGGCTCACGCTACACACTCGTGCACAAATCCCCTGTGACCGGTGGTTGGAACGACGCCAACTCAGGTGGGTATTTCGGCCCGGAACTAAAAAAGGCCGGATATGACACCGTTTTTGTTTCCGGCATTGCGGCAAGACCCGTCTACCTTCTAATTCAGGATGGCAGGGCGGAAATAAGGGATGCTTCCCATCTCTGGGGCAAAGATACTAAAGAAACATGGAGACTGCTCAAAGAGGAACTAAAGCAGCCCAGACTGCGTGTCGTGGCCATTGGTCCTGCCGGGGAGAAAATGTCCCTTCTTTCCTGCCTCATCAATGACGGCCACAGGGCTCCGGGCCGCGGCGGCGGTGCAGTGATGGGGGCAAAGAAACTTAAAGCAGTCGCTGTTTACGGGACAGGCGAAATTACCGTAGCCGACCCGCAGAAAGTAACGGAAATAAACAAAAAGATTGCTGCAAACCTGAAAAAGAATCCCGGTGCCCAGGCTTTCGGACAGATGGGTACAGGTGGCAGAACGGGAGCGTCTGCCTTAGCGGCGATACGCCGGTGAAGAACTGGGCCGGAGTGGGCATCCGTGATATCGGTCCGGAAAAGGCCGAACTGCTCAGTTCAGCCAACCTGGACAAATATAAATTAAAAAATATGCCTGCTACAACTGCCCGTTGGGCTGCGGTGCAGAATATAAAGTTACCGACGGACGCTGGCCTCTTGAGCAGACGGAGCGTCCGGAATATGAAACAGCCGGCGCGTTCTGTGCCTTGCTGCTGAATACTGAAGAAGATGTTGTGCTAAAATGCAATGACATCTGCAACCGCTATGGGCTGGATACAATATCTACGGGCGGAACGATCGCCTGGGCCATGGAATGCTATGAAAACGGTGTGCTGACAAGGGAGGAGCTGGACGGCATTGACCTGACCTGGGGCAACGGCGAGGCCATTGTTGCCCTGACTCAAAAAATTGCAGACCAGGAAGGCTGCGGGGCCGTTCTTGCTCATGGTTCTGCCTATGCAGCCAAAAAATGGGGTAAAGGCAGCGAATACCTGCAAGTTGCCAGCGGTATTGAACTGCCCATGCATGATCCCAGGCTGGGACCGGGTCTTGCCCGCACCTACCAGTATGACCCCACACCCGGCAGGCACGTTAAAGGCGGAATTGGCCTGCCGCAGGTGTTCGGCGCCTTTCCCGACAAGTATGATTTCAGCAACACCGGGAAAATGGATGTGGCGGCCACGGCAGCCCAGGAAGCGAGAATTGTGCCGGCCTTTGCACTTTTATGATCCAGTCCGGAATTCCGGATGCCAAGGAACAGTACCTGGAAGCTGTAACGGGATGGACTTTTACCATGGAAGACAGCTACAGGACCGGCCTGCGCATTCTGAATATGCGCCATGCCTTTAACCTGCGGGAGGACTTGAAGCCTGCCGATTTTACCCTTTTCCCCCGTGCGGCCGGCAAGCCTCCGCTGGCGGAAGGTCCACTTGCAGGCGTGGAAATTGATACGGAGCAGCTGGCCAAAAACTTCTTCCTGAAAGTCGAATGGGACATGGTAACCGGCAAACCGTCCCTGGAGTCGCTGCAGCGACTGGGCGGGCTTGATGATGTAATTAGAGACCTTTACTACTAGTTAACGGTGTCTAAAACAGGGACAGCTGCCGGCTGTGCTGACCGGCAGCTTTTTTCCCGGCCGCCCGCCGGCGGCGAGAAAGGAGTACGGCAGAGTGAAAGTAAAACTTAAAGCTTTTGGCCTTGCTTCCTTTTACCTGCGCGAAAAGCCGGGGAGCATTGAACTGCCCGCAGGAGCGACAATTGCAGATCTGCTGGAAGCAGTAACAATAAAAGACACGGACAGGGATCTGTCCTTGTTTGTCGGCTGCCAAATTCTTTGTTAACGGGAAAAGTGCAGGCCGGGATACTGTTTTGCGTGACGGAGATGAAATAATTTTCCTTCTGCATCTGGCCGGCGGCTAGACGCAAGCAAAACGGGAGGAACACATGAAATACGATTTTGATGCTGTGATTGATTGGCGGGGGTCCTTTTGGAAAACGGCGTTAAATACGGCAAAGAGGGGAAGGTTTCCTGCGCCTGAATTTTGCCTGTCCCCACATAATCCTGGCCCAAGCTTTTGACACCTTTTGCCGCTCGCTGGGGAAAATAAAGAGCCATTATGACCGGATTGTTGCCATGCTGCGCAAAACTGCCGCTATCCGCAGCGAACCGGAGGAATTGTTTTTATAATAAAAATAGCCTGACAGGCATGCTTTCAGGCAGAAAATCTGTTAAGGAGGTGAGGCTAAGCCGTTGGGCTTAGCGGGAAAATGAGAATTGCGCAAGGCGTGGAAATGCTGGAGATTCCATCGGAAATGTTTGGGCCGGGGGCTAAAATGAACCTGACACTGCTTTATGACGAGCAGGACGCAATTCTGGTGGATGCAGGCCTGGCCGGCTGTGAAAGGGCGATCATTGCCGCCATGGAAGCGGCGGGGGTTCCTTTTGACCGGCTGAATAAAATTATAGTCACCCACCATGATTTTGACCACCTGAGCGGACTGCCCGGCCTGCTGAAACTAGCCGGCAGAAAAATCGAGGTTTTGGCACATACCGAAGAAATTCCCTATATTGAAGGAACAAAAGATTTGACGGAAAAAGTTAAGAAAGCGCACGCGGACCTGCCGGCAGAGCAATTGGAAGCCCAGCTGGAAAACTACCGCAAACGGGAAAAAGTTGCTGTAGACATCGCACTGGCAGACGGCCAGGAGCTGCCCTATTGCGGCGGTATAATTGCGGTACATACGCCGGGACATACACCCGGACACTTGTGCCTCTACCTAAAAAATGCAAAGACAGTGGTAGCCGGTGATGCAACTGTGGCCGACAATGGCAAGCTCTTTGGACCCGCCCCCATCTTTACAGTGGATATGCCGCAGGCAGTAAAATCGGTGCAAAAAATTGCCGCCCTCAAACCGGAAAAGATTATCTGTTATCACGGGGGGTTGGTGAGCGAGCGGGTGGCGGAACAGTTGCTGGCCATAAAATAAGCGGCCGGCAGCCGCAGCTTGCATTAAGACTTGACGGACGCAAGAACTGTCAGCTTCTTGTGGCAGATTTGCACGTACCAGGGGAGGGGGGCGCCTTTCTCACCGTCAAGGTCGGTGGGAATGTCTCCGCCCCCGGCAAGTACAAAAGTAGACCCCTGCAGATAAAGCAGGTTTGGGTCGTCCAGGTGTTTGCCTGCCAGGACTTTTAAGGCAAGTTGAAAAAAATCCGGCAGTGAACAGCGCTTAAAGACCAACAGGTCAAGCAGGCCGTCCGTGGGTGAGGCATGCGGTGCCAGGTCTTTAAAACTCCCGACTGTTCGGCCGTTGACAATTAAAAACAGGAAAATCTCTCCGCTGTAAACAGTTTTTCCATCCACAACAATTTCAGCCGGGAAAGTTCTGAAGGTTGGCAGATCTGCCAGCCCCTGCAGGTAATAGGCAATCCGGCCCAGATTGTTTTTCAGACGCTGGTCAACTTTATAGCCAATATCTGTCAGCAGCCCTCCTGTCGCTGCATTTATAAAATACCGGTTGCCTGCCAACCCTATATCCAGTGTCATCGGCTGCAGTAAATCCAGCATTGGCAGAACCGCTTCCAACGGCGGCAGACCCAGGTTATGGGCCAAATCATTGCTTGTGCCCGCAGGCAGCACAACAAGCGGCGGGGGGGAGGGATGGCGGGCAAGAGCATTAACTACTTGATGAATCGTCCCGTCGCCGCCTGCCGCCAGCACATAATCAATTCCCTCCGCAAGCAGGGAAAGCAACATGTTTTCCGGCAGCGGTGTTCGCAGGGGCAGGGCAAGAATTTGCTTTTTTTGCAAAATGCGCATTGCTTCGTCAAGATACTGCACCATTTTACCCGTACCGGCAACTGGATTGTAGACTAAAACGGCTTTGCGCATCCGGTTTCCTCCCCCCGGATAGAGCGGTATCTATCCCGGCATTATTCCTGTTTTTGCCTGAATTCGGCAAGCAGCAGGCTGACCATGCGGTTGTAACTTAAAACCCCGTCAGCCTGGCGATTCGCTTTCAAGTAGCTGTCATTTATTTCACGGGAAATATTCTCCACCGGGCCTTCATACTGCCGCCAAAAAGCCGACCAGTCCGCCAAATCCCGCCATACACCTTCCCCATACAATAAATCAAGTGACTTGGCACGCTGCGGGTCGGTACGCCTCAGTGCGTTTGTGGCATGGATTACAGCCAGCAGTATTCCTGAATATTGATAATCAGGATCGGGATGCAACTTGCAGGCTAGGTAAGCCAAATAGTTGGCTTCATCTTCCCGGGCAAAACCACGCTGATGGGCCATCTCATGGCAGACTGTGGCAGGCAGCATATAATCGGGGATGGTATTGTTTATATTGGCTTCACCGGTAAAGGGGAAATATATGCCTGTAATTCCGGCGTAAGAAAGAAATTCGGAAAACAGCACTTTTTTGGCCTTGCCATAATGGCCGCCCAGCTGTGGCAACAGGGCGGCTGCCCTGTCAAAACCGTCGGCGGCACTTGTGAAGACATTATCCCGTCCGCCTGCAAGAAACATAACACCGTCACTATTTTCAGCAACCTGGAGGCGTAGACTGTTTGCTTTTTCCAATAAATGCCGACAGAGATCTTCAAGTTCGGCGACGGATGCCGGCCGGATTTCAAGCCCCAGGGCGGTGGAAAGCGGCTCTCTGTAGTAGTTTAGCCCCCACAGCAGGTTGAAAAACAGATAAAGCAGACCGGTAATATACAGGAGGGAAAAAAAGAAGTTTACCAGACGTTTCCACCGCCTGTTTTTATCTTTCACAAGCAAACGAACTGCCGACAGGAGAAAAATAATGGCCGTCAATAAAACCCCAATCACCAGCACTTCCGCCAGGGAAAAAGGGAGGTAACCTGTAGCTTTGCTTAAGAGCCGGCCAATTAGAGGATAAATACTGCGGGAATACAGTTTTTCCACCACTGCCGGTGTGCGGCCGGCCAGAGTAGTCAAAAGCAATCCCGCCGGCAACAGGAGCAGTGCGGGGATGCTTCTTTTATTCATAGCCTCTTCGGCGCCTTTCTCTGACAGAATTTATAGTCCTTTTGCCAAAAGATTATGCCTGTAGTTCTCCTTTCAGGGTACATTAGTGCCTGCTGACTGTCAATACCAGCGTTGCGCATTTTGGCTGGGGTCGTCCTGGAACTGTTCCAATTCAGTTCCAACCTGCCGGCCGCCCCGCCTGTCTGGAACAAGCCCGGTTTTCATCATATTTGCCTGCAGGTGAAAAGTGTTCCTGACACTTATAAAGAATTGGCCGCGGACGGGTGGAATTCTTTTTAACCCCAAGCACCGCGGCAATCCGGAAGATAATGTTTATTGGGTTTTCCTCATAGATCCGGATGGCAATATGATTGAACTGCAGGACTAACGGCTAGAGCAGTTTCCTGGGTTTTACCGTTTTCTTGAGGTTTACTGTCAACCGCCTGTGCGCTTTAAATGTTGTTTTCCCGGCAGGTTCCTCCTGTCGCTCTTTTTTTAGAACAAGGTCATTGCCGACAATAATGCAGGTAAATGCCGCCAGTGAAAGACCAAAGAAAAAGTGCGCGACAAAAGTGACCAGGATGCCGGGAGGCTGCGGCAGTATTTTGCCTTTTAACAATACACCCTGGACAAAAACAACAAAATTAATCCAGGCAAACATGCCGAAACCGATACCTTTGAGCCAAATGTTTTCTTTGCCGCTCACGGAAAGAAGATAAATAAAAGCAACACCAAGGATGCTGGTAACTACAGCGTCGGCTAGTGCGCCGATGAGCAGTCAAGGGGAGTAAAAATATCTTCCCGGGCTAATACTGTGCCGGCAACAATTTGCCAGAAGACAACGGAAGTAAAGCCAAGATGAATCTGGCGCCGGCTTTTGCAATTTGATATACTACAGAAGGTAAATAGGCCTCTTCGGGCTGAACGGGGTTGCATATATGACGAAACAGATTATCCACAGCTTCATGCTGACAGTGCTTTTCTCAGTCGCTGCATTTATATTTTGCCCTGCCGATAAGATATCAGCAGAGACGGGCAATCCTCCTGTCATCACATCGGAAGCATACATTCTGCTTGACGCCGGGACAGGGCAAATTCTTTATGAAAAAAATATGCACCAGAAACATTATCCTGCATCCCTGACCAAGATTCTGACGGCACTTCTGGCATTTGAACAGGGAAAACTGACAGACAAAATTATTATGAGTGAGGAAGCTGTATTATCCATTGAACCAAATTCATCACATATTGCTTTGGACGTTGGTGAAGAAATCACACTGGAACAGGCACTTAATGCCATGGCCGTTGCTTCCGCCAATGATGCGGCCAACGGAATTGCAGAGTATCTTGCGGGCGACCTGGACAGCTTCGGCATAATGATGACAAAAAAAGCGGCGGCGCTTGGTGCAAAGAAAAGCAGTTTTGTCAATGCACACGGGCTGCCCGATGAAAATCATTATTCTTCCGCCTATGATCTTGCCCTCATTATGATGCATGCCATCAAAAACCCTGATTTCAGACAGATTTTCAGTAAAAGGCGCTATGAAATGCAGCCGACAAATTGCCAGCCGGAGGTACGCTATTTAAATAACACCAATCCTTTTTTAAACGGTAAATTTGCCTATGAGGGCATCATTGCCGGCAAGAACGGCTGGACAAAAGACGCGCAGTACACACTGGCAACCGCCGCCCAAAAAAACGGCAGAGAACTTGTTGTGGTCGCACTGCGTAACCCGGACCAGGAAGATATATGTGTCGATGCAATTAAGCTGCTGGATTACGGTTTTAATGCCTTTCGCGAAGTAACTGTAAGCAGCAAGCCTGACGCCGATCTGCTTGACAGTTATCCTGAACTGGATCCGGAGAAAGTCACCGTAGAAGGCCCGGATACGTACAGCTTCCTTTTGCATAACAGCCTGGAAAAAGATGATATTAACATATCGCTTTCTTTCCTGCAAGCGCAGGCACACCGGCCGGCCAGGCTGCTTGTTGCCTACACCCTGCCGGACAATCCCTTTATGTATGAAAGAATCGGGGAAGTCCGCTACACTTTGGCTGAAAAACCTGTACAAGATGGAGAAGAAGGTGCTGCTTCCGCCTCATGGCCGCGTGTTTTGCTCAATATCCTTTTCGCTTTAATTACTTTTGTTGCCCTCTGCCGTCTGAGGGTTTTCATACGGAAAAAGCGTCGCCGCAGGCGTTTTCTCAGGCGGCGGGTTTACCGCTACAGGGGATACTGAAAACTGGCTTTCCGGTTATCACAAGCACACCGGTAATATAGCAGCGTTGAATACTGTAAGGATTTTTACTACAAAGAAAAAGCGCCCGGCCAAACTAAAGCCACGGCGCTTTTTTTTCGATTTTAAGTTTGGTTTCTCATGGACCTTTCTTTACGTTTGCGGATAATTCTTACTTTATGTTCCGTCAAAGGATAAAAGCGGATAAGAACAAGGGCCAGAACGGCAAATACCGCGGGCAACAGCGTAGACAATGCCCCCATTGCGGCAGCCAGCTCATGGGTGGTTTCCGTATCGGGAACATAGCCGACCAAGGAAAGACTGTAGCCGGCAACCGCACCTGCCAGGGCCATTGATATTTTAACGGGCAGGGAGCCTAAGGACATAACGATGCCTCTGGCATTGGCTTTTGTTTTCCATTCCGTATATTCCGCCACATCAGCCAAAAAGGCGGCAGACAGCGTCATGACAATGCTGTGGCCGACGGCGGCTATGGCATGCAGAACTATAAACAGCGGAGGATTGCTGTAGAAAAACCAAGCAATCACTAAAAGGAGAAGATTAATTCCCGTGCCTATATTCCAGGTAGCTATCTTTGATGTCCTGCGGGCAAAGTACTGTCCCACCGCCGTTCCCGCCATGGTAGCCACGCTTCTGGACGTAAGGAAAGCTGTAAAATAGACCGGTTTTATAGCCACATATTTAAAATAATAAACGGACAAATTCATTACAATCAGGCTGGCTGACCAGCGGCAAACTTCCGCCACTATTAAGATTGCAAGCGGTTTGTTCTTAAAAATTTGTCCCGCCATCTCCAGCAGGCCGGCTTGCTTGCCTGTCAGCCCTGTGTCCTTAGTGTCAAAGGGCATGGAAACTTTTGCCGCCATCCAGTAGCCCGCCAGCTGCAGCAGCGAAAAGATCAATACTGTCAGGAAAAGCCCGCGGCCTTCATCATTACCGCCAAGCGCAGCTATCATTGGTACCGCGACAAAACCAAAAATCAAGCTCCCGGCAGACATGGCCTGTGCTCTCCGAGCAGAAAGGAGCACACGGTCTTCATCCGAATAGGCAATGACCGGCATTAGTGCATAATGGGCAGCTTCCGTCAGGTTAATGGACATATGTGCCAGTATATATATGGCACCCAAAAAAATAATGGTCGCGGTATGACCGAAATTCGGATTGGTAAACATGAGAGTTACAAAAAGAGTGCTGATAGGGGGCGCAAGCCACAGCCAGCCGCTGTAGCGGCCCCAGGGGAAATGTATTTTTTCCACCATGCCGCCGGCTACAGGAACGGTAAAAGTGTCTATCACCCTGGATGCGAGTACCAGTGTACCAACTGTAGCTGCACTAATTTTCAGAATATCTGTCAGAAAATATGAGTAATAGGTGCCAATAAAATTCATCATCAGGAAAAAGCCGATCGGCCCCAGGGAAAAGATAATGATTATGCTGGATTTCAGTTTCGGCGACAAGGCGATAACCTCCATTTATGTTAGGTAACGCTTTAAGGGCGCTATAATATCTTACCGTGAGACAAGTCTGCCTGTCAATCTTTACACTAACCTGACCTAATCTGACCTGCAGCGTTCGGTAGCCGGTATGACGTCCAAAAAAGCAGCCCGCCTGAACGGGCTGTTCTTTTTTACATAATAGATATGACCGGCCTGGTATATTTTTCATATGCCGCCCGCATCAGCGGTTCCACTCTTTCATCCACGGGCGGATATTCCTTTTTAAATTCATCGAAGCTCGGCACATATTTCGATTTAAATTCAGGGTAAAGGTGCGAAAACTTCCGGATGGAATCTTCTTTTTTGGCCGTGGTGACCGGTTCGCCGGCATTGTCATATTTGCCGTTTTCCGCCACATATTCCAGCACGGCAATATAATTTTCCGGCTTGATATCATTAATATTCAGTGCCCATTTGTCCATGATAAAGATGTAGTTGCCGCCGGGAGCCAGGATATCAAGCAGCTCTTTTGCTTTGTCAATACATTTTTGCTTGCTGGCCCGGCCCAGCAGTGTCATGGGATAGAAACCGCCCAAGACCATTTTTTTACCCAGCTTGTCTTTAAATTTCTGCGGATCACCATATTCCATCCATAATTGCGTGCCCTGGGGCAAGTCCTGGAGATAATCCAGGAAACGTGTCCAGTCACCTTCCAGGAAAATTTGCATGGCCTGGCCTTGTTCAGCTGCAATATGACAGAGTTTATGTAGGGTGGGCCAGTAAAATTTTTCAAAATCTTTTGTGTTCAGGAAGGCCGCCATATGAGTCATAATCATATTGCAGCCCAAATGGCTTTTTACCATGGGCCGTCCCCGCCAGATCATGTAAGGCATAACCGCTTCCAGAGCAGCCAGCAGTTTTTCCGGGCGCCTGCGCATATCAAGCGGAATTTTGGAGAATCCGCGGTAAAAATCAGCAATGAAATCAAAGGGAGCCATCTGCATGCATACCGAACCTTCAGGGCGCCTAAAAAGACCGTACCGTTCCGCTATGGTAGTCTCGGCGACGGCAAAGGCATGGTTTGAATCCATGGTAGCCAAAATATACTTGGCAAAGTTTAGTGAACGATGAACTTCACCTTTGGCATACCCGGGATACATCCGCGGGTAGCATTTTTCCAGGATAAATTCATGTGGATTTTTAATAAATTCATCATATTCGTCTTCATGCATAAAACTGCGTTCCGGATGCTGTACAAAGCCCGTTGCTCCCATCTGCATAACCAGGGATTGCTGAAACATGAGAGCGGCGGCGTTATGAGCAAAACCGCCTGCCGGCATATCTCCGCGGCAGACTTCCCGGGCTTTTTCGTAAATCTCTATCAGTATCTCCGCGGTGTAGTTATACTGGGTGGCCATTAAATCCTTGCCTGCATACTGAATCATGTATTCAGTAGTGAGACAGTCCCAGATGGGAATTCGCTCCGGGATAATACCGGAGTATACATCGGAAAACAGTTTGGTGCGGTAAGCCTTCAGTTCCTGTGCATTCATTTTTTTCACCTCGTTATTTATTTTCTGCAGCCGGGCAGGCGGCTGCCGGCTGCCTGTTATTGTTAAAAAAGTATATCCGACACCAGAACACCGGTCAAGCCAATTCAGAATTTTATAAAAACAATTGCCCGGGCTAGCAACTATTGACAGTATTAAAGGATTTCTGTCGTTTAAGGGGAATACTATCCCTGTAAAACAGAAGGCGGGAACTACCCAGTAAAGGCGCGGTGAGGAGGAATGAATTCATTTCGGGAAAGCATGCAACAAGTTTTGCAGGAAACTGCCGGAAGTATATATCCCCTTTTAACTGATCTGGCATCCCAGGCTGCGAATACTTATACACTGGTTGCCCGCTGGCTTTTCCCTTTACTGTCTCTGGTTATCCTGGTACGCTGTCTTGTACCGCTGATCCGGGAACGTTCTACAGACACGGTGTGGGGATATCTTGTGCTGGCCAACGGTACATCCATACCGGTTAGGAACTGGGAGAACCTGATCGGGCGCGGCAAATATGCGGATATAGTTGTTAATTTTCCCGTGATTTCCAGAAGCCACGCCGTCCTCACTTTCAGGAACGGGAGCTGGACGATAGCCGATTTAGGTTCCAAGGGAGGAATTACCGTCAACGATGTAAAAGTGGATAAGGCGCAGGAAATACAGTTTGGGGATGTTATCTCCCTGGCCGGCATAGACATGGCTCTCGTTCCGCCGGTGCAAAATGAAGCGTTAGTGCCAACTGGCGCAGCAGGGAACAGTGGCGATACAGACGAGGAGAAGGACTTTACATTAAACAGTACTGTTACCCTGATGCTTTTGTTTTTGTTTCAGGTGCTTGCCGTTGTTCAACTTTTTGCCTCACGTGCCAGCATGACACTTGCCGCATTGCCCGTGTTCGGTATTTTTTTCCTCACTGAATTGTTCCATTACTTTATAATGCGCAAGCTGCAAAGCAAGAGTATTGAACTGGAAATACTCGTTTACTTTCTTTGCGGCCTTAATTTGGCACTTGTGGCTTCAGCCGCACCTTCCGACCTTAAAAAGCAACTGGCAGCCATCCTGATCGGAATTGCCGCTTATACTGTCATCACCTGGCTCTGTCTTGATCTGGGCCGTGCCAGGCGGCTGAAATATTTAGCGCTGGTGGGAGGAGTGCTTTTGCTGATCCTGAACCTTGCTTTTGGTGAAAGAATCTACGGGGCAAGGAACTGGATCAACCTCGGGTTCATAACTTTCCAGCCCTTGGAGTTTGTCAAAATCGCATTTGTACTGGCTGGGACTGCAACTTTGGACCGCCTGCTGACAACCAGAAATATGACAGCCTTTATCGCTTTTACCGGGGCTTGCATTATCACCTTGGCACTTATCCGGGATTTTGGCACGGCGGTAGTATTCTTTGGCGCTTTCCTGGTAATCGCCTTTATGTATTCAGGCGATTTGCGGACACTTTTTTTGGTAACGGCCGGTGCCGCGTTTGCCGGGATTGCCGTAGTTACATTTATGCCCTATATCGCCATGCGTTTTGCCGCCTGGGGGAAAGTCTGGCAGTATGCCGACAGCAGCGGTTTCCAACAGACCAGGACAATGATTGCAGCAGCAAGCGGCGGCCTCTTCGGTGTCGGGAGCGGAAACGGCTACCTGAAAAATATTGCCGCCGCCGACACGGATCTGGTTTTCGGCATCTTGTGTGAGGAATGGGGCATGCTTGTCGCCTTGTGCGTAGTGCTGGTGATAGTCTTTTTTGTCTTTTATGCGGTCCTGTTGACCAAAAACAGCCGCTCTGCCTTTTATGCCATTGCGGCATGCGGGGCTGCCACCATATTTTTATTGCAAACGGCTTTGAATGTACTCGGTTCGGTGGATGTCCTCCCCTTGACGGGAGTAACAATACCTTTCATCTCCAACGGCGGTTCGTCCATGGTTGCCTCGTGGGGACTGCTGGCCATGATTAGATCCGCAGTCTAAACCTGCGGCATTAAAAAACGGTGAGAAAAATGAAATTGCTAGCTATACGGACGCTCGTCTTGATTGTACTTGCCCTGCTTTTTCTTGCAGGCTTTACAGTATTTGTGGGACGGTACCTGCACAGCGCCGCAGCCTGGGCGCAGCATCCGTCCAACCGGCATTTTTACCAGAACGGCAGGCTTAAGGAGACAGGCACTATTTATGATCGCCGAGGAGAAATTTTGCTTGAAACAAAAGACGGAGTTCTCACATATCACCCTGAAGAGAACATACGCACTGCCATAATGCATGTTACCGGTGATCAGGATGGCAACGTGGCGTCAGGCATGTTAAAGGTAATGTGGGAACACCTCACCGGCTGGAACCTGTTGACCGGGGCATACCGCTACCAAGACAGCCTGTCTGCCACCAATGATCTAACTCTGACACTGGATGCCAGATTAAGTGCGCTGGCCTATAGGGAACTGAACGGCCGGAAGGGAGCGGTAGGCATCTATAATTACAGGACGGGGGAGATTATTTGTATGACCAGTTCCCCGTCTTTTGACCCGCAAAATCCTCCCGATATCCAGGCCGACCCTGAACGTTACAAGGGTGTCTATCTGAATCGCCTGTTGTCCGCGGCTTATACGCCGGGTTCAATCTTTAAAGTAGTGACCGCGGCGGCAGCCCTGGAGACAATACCGGGCATAGAAGAAAGATATTATCATTGCTCGGGCAAGATACTAATCGGTGCTGATACTGTCACCTGCCTGGTACCCCACGGGGATGTGATGCTGAAGGATGCCCTGGCGCATTCCTGTAATGTTGCTTTTGCCGAGATCGCCGGGGAACTTGGCGCCGATGTGCTGCAGCATTATGCAGAGCTGGCCGGATTTAACAGCAGGCTTACTGTTAACGGCATCAAAACGGCTGCCGGCAGGGTGGATGTAAAACAAGCCGCCCCGGTGGAGTTGGCCTGGGCAGGCATCGGCCAGTATACAAATACTGCCAACCCGCTTGCTTTCATGGTTTTCATGGGGTCAATTGCCAACGACGGTCTTAGTGTCTCCCCTGCAATTATTGCCAGGGAGAATATTTTTCCCGCCTTGGCAAAAGCGGAAAAAAGAATGCTTCCAGAAGAAACTGCAAAAAAACTGAAAAGAATGCTGCGCAATAACACACTTACCGTTTATGGAGAACACCGCTTCAGCGGGCTTGAGCTGTGCGCCAAATCCGGGACTGCCGAAGTGGGGGAGGGGAAGGAACCGCATGCCTGGTTTGCCGGCTTTCTTGACAGGGAAGACTTCCCCTATGCTTTTGTCGTGGTTATTGAAAACGGCTGCACGGGCAGCAGGACGGCGGCGGCGGTGGCGGCCAGTGTCCTGCACGCCGCAGTAGACAGGTATCAGTGAATTCTGACGGGCAGACCATATGAGGCAATCAGTTTACGGCGTGCTTCCATCAGGTCATCGGTCGGAGGCTCGGCTACAAAGATTTTTTCCTTTCTCAGCAGTCTTTCATACTTGGAAAGGCCCATGGTATGGTAAGGAAGCAGCTGCACCATATCTACGGAGCTTTTTATCTCGGATAAAAAGGCGGCATACCGCCGGAAATGTTCTTCCGAATCATTAAAAAGGGGAATAACGGGAATCCGTATCCATAGCCTGCCGCCTGCCGCGGCAATTTTTTTAACGTTTTCCAGAATCAGTTCATTGAGGACACCGATTACCTGTTTGTGCAAGGAGCTGTCCATACATTTCAGGTCATAAAGAAAGAGGTCGGTATACGGGAGGATAGACTCAATAATCTCCCATTTGACAAAACCGGTAGTATCCACAGCCGTATAAATGCCATGCGCCCTGCAGCTCTTCAGGAGTTCCAGGGTAAACTCCGGCTGGCAGAGGCACTCTCCGCCGGAGACGGTTACCCCACCATCCGATTCATCAAAAAAAGGCTTGTCCCGCAATAGGCGGTGCATAACTTCGGCAACAGTTTTATCTTCCCCGCAGAGATACAGGGCGTTAGCCTTGCAGGCGGCTGCACATGCTCCGCAGTTGTCACATTTGCCTTTATCCACCTCCGGGTAAATGATCTCTTCCCCCAGGGCGTTTTCTGTCACCGGACCGCGGCCGATAGCCGCACGGGGACAGACATTGAGGCAGTGTCCGCATGTTTCCAGACCAAGGCAGCGGATCTGCAGCCAGTTTAGTTCTGTAAAAAATTCCTGTGATTCAGGGCTGTGACACCAGGGACAGCGCAGGGGGCAACCCTTTAAAAAAACCGTGGTGCGGATGCCGGGCCCGTCCTGCACGCTAAAACCCTGGATATCGTATATTTTCCCCGTCAAATCTTTGTTCATTTTTCCTCCCCGGTTCTTTATCCAGCTTACTTTGAAGCAACTGCCACTTATTTTACTCAATACCGGTTACCATTAATTATACCATAGGGGGACCAAAGTACATATTGTTAGATTTCTAAATTTTCTCTTAAAAAGCACATCTGCTTCTGGTATAATTATACATAAGAAAGAGCGTAAAGAAGGGGATTGACATGTTTCAATTTGCGCCTCTGTCAGACCGGATCAAGCGCATTCGTGCCAGGCGCGATGTTTTTACCGGCGGACGCAACATGACAATTAATGCGGAACGGACAAAAATCTATACTGATTACTATAAAGCACATGAAAACGAATTCCCCATCCTGAAACGTGCAGGTGCTTTGTATACCTGGTGTGCAACCAGGCAAATAAATGTTTTTGATGATGATATTTTTGTCGGCACTCCCGGCCCGGATGAGAGGTCTTTAAGCCCTTACGTGGAGTGGAATTGCCGCTGGATACCGGAAGTTGTTGACGATGATGACGAGAAATTTAGAAAGGCCTGGCAGTCATCAGACTCTATTTATATGAGCGACGAGCAGCGGGAAATCTTTCGTGAAGCTTACGACTACTGGAAAGACAAAACTATTTCCAGTATGGTGGAAGGGGCTATGACGGAAGATTTTTGGCAGGCTTTCGGCAACGGCTGCATTGTACGCACCGGCAAAAACGACCCCATTTATTTCGGTCTGGCCGGATTGCCCCAAGGCCATTACGTTGCCAATTTCGATAAAGTAATTAATGTGGGCTTCGCTGCAGTGCGCCGGGAAGCCATGGCCAAGCTGGAAGAAATGAAAGGCCGTGTATTTGGCAACTTGGCAAAAAAACACCTTTTTTATCATGCCGTCATCCGTGTGTGTGATGCCGCCATCCTGCTGGCAAAACGTTATGCCCGGGCCTGCCGGGAAAAAGCTGCAAAGGAAAGCGGAGCGCGTAAAGCTGAACTGCTGCGCATGGCGGATTCTCTTGACTGGATCATGGAGAATCCGGCCCGCACATATTGGGAAGGGTTGCAGGCAGCCATTTTATACCAGCTCCTGCTTTCCACCGATGCACAGCAGCACGGCCAGTCCATTGGCCGCATTGACAAATACACCGGACATCTCCTGGAGAAGCAGCTGCGGGAGGGAACCATCACACAGGAAGAAGCCCAGGAATACTCGGACGCCTTCATTCTGCGCCTAAGCGATATTATTGTCCTGCCCGGCTTTTTCGTTAACAATGACCGCATAATTGAACTTAACGCCAAGGGGCGGAGCCTGTATTCCGCCATTTATGACGGCCTCACACCCACGGCCGGCATCGCCCTCACCCTAGGCGGGCAGAAACCGGACGGCTCAGACGATTCCACCCCGGTTACTTACTGCATGCTGCAAAGCTACGGCCGGCTGCATCTGCCCGACCCAACAGTGGCATTGCGTATCCACAAAAATACGCCGTCTGAAATCTGGCGGCTGGGGATTGAGTCAAGCAAGCTTTGCGGCGGCATACCCCAGTTCCAGAACGATGAAGTTATCATTAAATCACTGATGGACATCGGCTTTTCCCGTGAAGATGCTTATAACTACAGCATTGTGGGTTGCGTGGAACCGGCCGGAACAGGTAATGAATGGCCCGCCTGTGGCATGACAGGTTCGGAATCCATCTGGAACATGGCCGAAGCGGTAGTCGTGACGATAAACGGCGGTCTCAACCCCAGAACAGGCAAGATGGCCATGCCCTGCAAGAAACTTTATGAATATGAGAGTTTTGAAGAATTTAAGGATACTTTTGCCGCACAAGTGAAATATTTGCTGGACTGGAACATGTCTTATGCCAATATGTTTGAACTTGTCTACTCCCAGTATTTCCCCTGCATTGTAGCTTCAGCCATGATGGAAGGCTGCCTGGAAAAAGGTCTTGATGTAACAGAAGGCGGAGCAAAATACAACCGTATCGGCATGACTGCCTGCGGTACCGCCAACGTTGCCGACAGTCTAATGGCCATCAAGCAACTGTGCTTTGACGATAAAACTGTTTCCCTGCGTGAGATGTATGACGCCTTGATGAATAACTGGGAAGGTTATGAGCAGCTGCGCCAGGCTATAATCCATGAAGTGCCACATTACGGCAACGACAGCGAAGAAGTTGATGCACTGGCATCATGGGTACTCGAGCTCTTCGCCGATCACTTGGCAAACACGGCAGGGAAAAGAGGCAAGTTTTCCGGTGGAACTTTCACCATGACTGCCAATGTCTACCTGGGTGCCATGCTGGGAGCAACTCCGGACGGCAGGAAAGCCGGAGAGCCCATTGCCGATGCCATTTCCCCACGCCAGGGCTTTGATCGAAACGGACCAACTGCTTACCTGCGGAGCGCCGCCAAACTGCCGCACAGGAAACTTTCCAACGGCGATCAGCTTAATATCCGCTTTACGCCTACATCGGTCGCAGGTGATGAGGGAGCGGAAAAACTGAAAAAACTAATTTGGACATACTTTAAACTTGGCGGCATGCAGGTTCAATTTAACGTCGTGAATACGGAAACACTGCGCAAAGCCCAGGAGAACCCGGATGAATACAGAGATCTGATTGTCCGGATTGCCGGTTTTTCCACCTATTTTGTCACACTAAACAAGGCCAATCAGGATGACTTTATTCGTCGGACAGAGCAGGCAATTTAAACATTTATCGTGCACGAGAAGGGAGTGCCCTATCCGCCTTGGTGCTCCCTTTTCCTTCGCCACTGAAGGGGTGGACTTTGCCACTGAAACAAGAAGGCGCGCTCTGCCTTTTTAAGAAAAACAAGGGAGGAATGAACTCATGAGCAAAATCTATGCCGGAGACAGACTGGAAGAAGGCTGCAAAGAATTAGCGGTTATGTTGTTGGGAGCAAAACATGCTGTTGTCCTGACCGGTGCCGGTATGGATACAGAAAGCAATATTCCTGATTTCCGCGGCAAAAACGGGCTCTGGCGAAACTATGACCCGCGGGTTGTTGCCGATATTACTACTTTCCGGCAAAATTATGACTTGTTCCATGAGTTTTACCGGGATCGCTTCTCTACCATGAAACAGGTAGAGCCGCACCCGGGTCATTACATTCTGGCGGATTTGGAGCAAAGAGGCCTGATTAAGGCAATTGCAACACAAAATATCTCCGGCCTGCACGCAAAAGCAGGCAACAAAAAAGTTTATGAATTGCATGGCAACACGAGAGAGATTTACTGTAACAGCTGCGGCAAACCGGCAACGGAACAGGAATTGCTGGCCAAACAACCCTGCAGACACTGCAAGCAGTATGCTCTGCGCCCCAACATTGTTTTTTTTGGCGAGCCGCTGCCTCCCGTTGTCTGGGATTCAGCCATTGCTGAAATCAAACGCTCGGATTTGCTGCTGGTTATCGGCACCAGTTTGGAAGTATCTCCTGTCAACCAGCTGCCTTATTTGGCAGAAGGCAAACAGGTTCTCATAAACAATGAAGACAGGAGTGCCGGCTATTCCTTTGATTTGGTGCTCTTAGGCAGTGCCGGCGACATTCTGCAAAGAACAGTAAAATACCTAACATAACTTCTTTCTCCAAACTTAATATTTATACCCAACCCTGATGTTCAAACAATAAGCCTCCGGGTCTCCCGAAACTGTGCAGGTTTTGTGTTTTTGACGGTTTCACGCCAAAACCGGTATGAAGGGAATTAAGAAAAGGTAAGTTGTAAAATTAATTGCCGCATATAACAAAAAAAATAGAGACTCATGGCACAACCTCTGATATGTTAAAGGTGACTAAACCACAACATAAAGGAGGCCATGCACATGAGTCAATCCCATT
>JAAYLG010000143.1 GCA_012522075.1 Bacillota bacterium | reverse complement strand
TTACCGCCCACAACCTCCCCGCTGCAGGAGGTGCTTTCTAATATTGCAGCAATTTTATGTTTAAAAAAGAATTTGGCCTTTAGGTTTTGCTTCCTAAAGGCCATTTTTGTCTACAGTCTGAAACGCCGGGAACCCGGCGTTTTTCTTTAAGAAGGGTGTGGACAGGCTTTGCCTGCGCACTTTGCTTGTTAGTGCCCGGCAAGTATTTTTCACAATGTCAGGCAGGGGAATTTCCAGCCTTGTCGAAAACTATAATTAAAACGAGCAAGAATTTTTAAACATCTGGAAATAATAGCAGGAGGAAGCTTGCTTAAACCGTACAGGTAAGCAAGCTTTCCGCACGCTTATCCACTGCGGCAGGGAAAAGCTGCCGCAGGGTGTTATGGGAGGTACTATATGTGAGGATCGGTATGTTTACTGACAGTTACAGGCCGTACACAAGCGGTGTGGTCCGTTCCCTTGAAACAACGGCGGCTGAACTGACTGCTTTGGGCCATGAGGTTTACATTTTTGCCCCCAACTATCCCAACTGTGAAAAAGAAGCGGGTGTATTCCGTTTTACGTCTGTCCCAAGTCCAACTTACCCCGACTTTGCCATTGCCCTGCCGTTTTCACTGCACTTAAACGCCACAGTCAGGCGCCTTGATCTTGATGTGATACATGTTCATTCTCCTTTCTCCATGGGCCTTTTGGGTTCCCGCTGTGCCAAACGTTTTAACCTGCCGTTGGTGTTTACCTACCATACCATGTATGACCAGTATGTCCACTACCTGCCCTTTGCGCAGGAACTGTCCAGAAAAGTTGTCTTAAAACTGGCAAGCAATTTTTGTAACCGCTGTGATCTTGTCATTGCTCCCACAGAAATCATCCGCGGAATCATATCCCAAAATGTTAAGACGGAAGTAGAAGTAATCCCCACAGGCATTGTAATTGATGAATTTGCCACTGCGGACAGTGAGTGGCTGCGCCGTCAATATGCAATACCAAAAGAGCATAAAATCCTGTTGCATCTGGGCAGGATGGGCAAAGAAAAAAACATCCGCTTTCTGCTTGATGTTTTTCGTGATGTCCTGACAGTCCGGCCGGACACAGTTTTTATTATCGTGGGAGACGGTCCGGACAGGGAAGCACTGCAGGCGGAAGCAGAGAAAAAGGGGATTGGCATCAAAGTAATTTTCACCGGCGCGCTGCCGCGGGAGCATGTTATCAATGCCTATGCCGGCGCCGATCTTTTTATCTTTGCTTCTGTTACGGAAACACAAGGTCTTGTCTTGGGAGAAGCGAAAGCGGCCGGGCTGCCTGCCGTGGCCGTGGAGGCGCTCGGTGCGGCGGAAATGGTAACAGACGGTGTAGACGGTTTCCTGACGCCGCTGTCGCGGGAAGTGTTTACCGCTCGTGTCCTGCAGTTGCTTGAGAATGATGCCTTGCGCAGGGAGATGTCCGCCAATGCGCGCCGCAGAGCCGGTGAGCTTTCTTCTGCCAATATGGCGATAAAACTTGTTTCTGCCTATGAGCGGACAATAGCCCGTAAAAAATGCCGCAATGTAGTATAAAGCACCCCGACGGGGTGCTTCTGTTATTGAGCGTCAATTTTATCCAGTAAATCTTTAATCCTGGCTGCCGTGCGTCCGCTTGTTTCTGCAAATTCAAAGAAAGCCCGGCTGATTTCTTCATTGTCCGTTGTCCGGGCAAAGCGCTGGTAATCCCTTACCTGTTCCTGCTCATTCAACATGGCTCGCATGAGAAACGACCTGATTTCCATGCATTCACCTCCTGTAGTATTAATGTTGCCAGGGGCAGTGCTTTTATGTAAGAAACTTTTCTTGATAATAGAGGAACTTTTTTTTTCTTAGCGTAATCTGTATAGTGAGGTGATTGTCTTGAAAAAACTATACCGTGCACGGCAGGACAAGATAATAGGCGGCGTCTGTATGGGGATAGCCCGTTATCTGAATGTGGATGTAACATTAATCCGCCTTATTTGGTTGGTATTTTTTTTCCTCGGCGGCACCGGCTTGGCGGCTTACATTATAGCTTGGGTTATCATCCCGGAAGAACCGTATGAGGGTGATGTGATTGATGTAACACCGGGGAGAGAGCACGGGGCGGATACCCGCGTTATCGGCATAATAATTGTAGCCGTCGGCTTATTCCTGCTTCTGCGCCAGATTCTGCCTTACTTTTACGGTCGCTTTTTCTGGCCGCTGGTAATTATTATTGTTGGTCTTTTTCTTGTTGTTAGCGGCTTCAGGAGGAACTAGGATGAAGGCAGACAGGATTTTGATCGGCTTGCTTGTTGTTTTGGCCGGGACGGCATGGCTGCTGTCCAATCTTGGTCTGCTTTCCCTTGCTTCCCTGTGGGAACTGAGAAGTTACTGGCCTGTTTTAATTGTCATCTGGGGCATTTTAATTTTGTTTGGCAAGGGCGGGAGTTTTTCCGGATGCCTGTTGGCACTTGTAATTTTGGTGCTTGTATTTGGTGTCGCAACTGCCTATTTCTTACCTGTGAAGCAGGAGACAGGAGAATTCTATGTTACGCAAATTGAAAACCGGTATGGCGCACAACAGCTGCGCCTTATCTTGCGGCACAGTGCCGGTGATCTCCTCCTTCATTCCTATCCCGGCATGCAGCTGGCCTACCTGCAGCTCCAATCATCGCAAAGACCGGAGATCAAGCAGGCGCTGGATAATAAGACGGCCGTGGTGACGATTGCCGACCGTGACAGAACCGTTTTACGCGGCAGATCTACGTCCCGCTGGGAAATCGGTATCGGTGCCGGCCTGCCGGTGGAAATCTTCCTGGAAACAGGTGCTACAGATGCGGAAATCGACATGTCAGGGCTTGCAGTAACATCTCTTGAGATCAAGGCGGGTGCCGCCGATCTTGACCTTATACTTGGACGGACAGGCGGGAAAATCAGCATTGAGAGCGGCGCCGGCAGTATTACCGTCCAGATACCGGATGATGTGGGGGTACGTCTACGTACTGCCGGTGCTCTTTTGAGTGTAAAAACTGAAGACAGCCAAGTAATAAGTGTGGGCAAACACCAATATGAAAGCAAGGATCTGGAGAAAAAAACAGCTGTCGTTGATCTGGAAATTAAGGCAGGGGCGGGAAGCGTAACGCTGCAGCGACGCTAGAGGTTAGTTATCAGCTAATTTGGAGGAAAAATGGCACAAAAAGTTGCTGTTGTCGGCGCCGGACCGGGTGGTCTTTACGCGGCAAAAACAGCGGCGGCGCTGGGAATGCAAGTTACTGTTTTTGAAAAAAAACGTGTAGGCGAACAGATCTTCTGCGCCGAAGGCTTTGTAGATATCCTGAAGCTGCTGGCGCCGCCTACCGCAGGTGTCCGCTTTCCAGTCAAAGAGATTATACTTTCAGTGCTGGATACATTCCGGGTGGATTGCTCCAAGCTGCATCTCTGGATGCTTGACAGGCAGACCTGGCAGCGGGCACTGGCACAGGAAGCGGTTGCCGCCGGCTGTGAGCTGCGGGAAGAGCACCCTGTTTCGGCGACCGACCTAAGGCGGTTGGCGACACAGTTTGACTGGATCATTGATGCCAGCGGCGTCAACTCCGTTGCGGGAAAAGCTTTCGGGCTGCCTCCCGTCCGCAAAGCTGTAACGGCACAATATACTTTGGAAGGGGATTTTAGCCGGTTGGTGGGCAGGCTGAAAGTCGCTTTGGATTATCGGGCCTGCGGCTACGGCTGGGTCTTTCCCAAAGGACGGAATATTGCCAATGTGGGCATTGGCTGGTTTGGCAGACGGCCGCAAAAAGTGCGGCTGAAAAAAGAACTGGACATTTTTCTGGAACGAGAAGGGTTGTCTTCTTGCAAAGTGCTAAAAGAAACGGGCGGTCCCATCCCCATCATGCCGCGCAAAAATTTTGTTGTCGGCAATACACTTTTAATTGGGGATGCAGCCGGTTTTAGTTCGCCTCTGCATGGCGGTGGCATAGATACAGCCTGTATCTCAGGCATCCTGGCGGCGCGGTCTATCGCTGCAGGCAACGCGCAGGATTATGTACAAAATGTGGGCAAACTGATTCTCCCCCGTCTGCGGCTGGAGGCAAAGGTTCTGAAACTGTGGGAACAGTCGGATATAAAAACGCTTAATAATTATGTCAGCTTGGCTTTCCCTCGCGATGGGGACGGGCTGCCTGCCTGGCGCAGAGTTATTGCTCCGGAAGCCGTAATCTTGCAGGCTGTGTTAAGCGGACGGCTGCGGGCGGACTGGGAAAGCGGCATTATGCTTGCAGATCTGCCATTGTTCCCCAGGACAGTGCTGCGAAAACTGTTGGCAGAGGAAGCACAAAATGATAATGATTGATTTTAAGCCGTCTTTCCGCCTTGCACCCGCCCTGCCGCTGAATAAAAAGCGCCTGCTGTTGCAGAAACTAACTGACAGGAGGTGCTTTATTATGCAGTTGACCCAAAAAGAACGTATGCTTTTGGAAGACCAAAAAAAACATGAAGAAGTATGTATCAGAAAATACACTGAAGCGGCGGAAAAAGCGAATGACCCGGAGTTAAAACAACTTTATTCCACTTATGCCGCCCAGGAACAGCAGCATTACCAAACTCTTGAACAGATGCTTGCGGGGCAAATCCCGCAACAGAATGACCAGGCGGGACAAGGTGCAGGACAGGGACAGGGGATACAGGCAGCCGGTGCCGTCGGGCGGCAAGGTATGCAGTCCGGTGCCGGCAGTAAAATTGATGAAGATTTATGCAACGATTTGCTCATGACAGAGAAGTATGTCTCCGGCACCTATGATACTGCTATTTTTGAGTTTACCGATTCCCGGGCCCGTCAGACCCTGAACCATATTCAAAAGGAAGAACAGCAGCATGGGGAGGGCATCTTTAAGTACATGCAGGCTCATGGCATGTACCAGCCGTCCTGAAAATTGTACTAAGCAAGCGCCGGCATTTGCCGGCTTTTTTCTTGGTAGTTGCACCGGCTCTCTCTGTTGCAAGGCTCTTTTTTGGCGTTGTGAGCACAAATGCCGCATGGTAACACCAAGAAAGAAGGCGCCTCTTGCCCGAAACTGCACCGCAGCTGGTGGCTTAAATGAAAATAAGAGAAAATTAATAATTCACAGGCCACAAACTTTTACAATTGGAATTAGCCTGTCCGGCAGCATTTATTTCATTTCCACAGACAAAAAAAGGAGGTCTTGGCGAATGTTGTGGAAAGACAAATATAAAATCGGCGTGGATTTGATTGATCAGCAGCACCGGGAATTGTTTCGCAGAGTGGCTGATTTTATTGCCACAGTCCGCGGACAGGGCGATTGGGAGGAAAGGCTGGCTAAAGTAAAAACCACACTGGCTTTTATGCAGGAAATTGTAGTAACGCATTTTGCCGATGAAGAAGCCTACCAGGCCAGCATCAACTATCCCGGACTGGCGGCACATAAACAAATACATGATAATTTTAAACAGGAAGTGGAGCAGTATGCGGAAAAATTCGCCGCTACCGGTTTCGATGAGGATTTAATCCAGGGTTTTGCCGGCAAATTGATGGCCTGGCTAATTAACCATGTGGCGAGAGAAGACCAACGTATCGGGAAGTTTGCCAGGCAGGAGGTGCAGTGCAATGAAAGAACAATATGTTGATTCTTTCTTAAAAGCAGTGCAGGATGTTTTTGCCCTGATGCTTGACCTGCGGGCGGAAAGGGCGAATGAAGAAAATGTGGAGAAGTATGTAACCACAGATGGTGCCAACGTGACTATCGGTATCCACGGCGACCTGTCAGGTACAGTCCTTTTTACTTTTCCAGAAAAAACGGCTTTGGAAATGGTAAAAATTATGTCGGGCATGGAAATAGACAAGATGGACAGCTTTGTTGTTTCCGCTCTTAGCGAGGTTGCGAACATTATTAGCGGTAATGCTCTTTCCAATTTAAACGGTTATAACTATTCCTGCGATCTTGACCCGCCGCGGGTGGTGGATGCAGGAACAACCATTACCACAGGCAAGGAAGCAGTCAAACTGCCTCTCAAAACCGGTATTGGTGAATTTGCCCTAAATATAGCACTCGAGAAAGAAAAATAATGATCGCCGGACAAAACCGGCAAGAAAAAAAGCAGGCTTTTTTCAAACCTGCTTCAGACTGTAGACAAAGTCTTATGAAATGCAAACCTTGGACGATCCTTGGTTTGCATTTTCATTTATAATTCATAATTGCCGTGGGCAAAAAATCTTTGGCAAAAGTGTAAAAAAGCCAGCAAC
>JAAYLG010000142.1 GCA_012522075.1 Bacillota bacterium | reverse complement strand
TTGCATCACCTCAAGTGCAAGGTTTTGGAGGGATTTCTATGGTTTTCCTTGCACTTATTATATCATAAAAAGGGCAAAAAGTCCTTATTTTAAAGGCTTTCCGGCTTGCGCAGGAAGCCCTATTTAGGATAAAACCAGTTAAAGCCTAAAATATAAACGGTTTTTGATGCGGCATGGGTGGTCGAGAGCTTGATGAAATAGAGGTAACGACGATTAAAAGGAGGCGGTTGACGGGACTCTTTACCTTTCACTTGTTTACCTAGAACTATTGAAAAGGGAGATATTTAAGGATGAAAAAGAGATTATGGCTAGTATCTGTAGCGCTGATTGTAATTGCGGTGTTGCTGTTGAGTTTAGGGTGCCAGAAACCGGAACAGGAAAAGCCCGGCGGGGAAACTTCAGAACCGGGAGAAGCAGCGGTAACCTTTCCGGAACCGGGCCGGGAAATTCTACAGCTTGTTCCCTTTGGAGCCGGGGGAGGTTTTGATACCACTGCCCGTTATTTTGCACAGCACCTCACCGAGGATCTGGGTGTTCCTGTGATTACAGAGAATAGAACAGGTTCCGGGGGGATCATCCCGCTGCTCGATATGCAGAAAACAGAGCCGGACGGTTATACACTAACATTAGTTGCCAGGGCGACGCATCCACCGCAGCAGGCCCTCCATGGTGCAGATATTAGATTAGATCAACTAACCTATATTGCCGGCGTTAAGGAGATTCCATATATCCTGGTTGTGAGCAAAGATTCGGATATCGAGGCACTGGAAGACTTAAAAGAAAAAGACCATGTCATCTTAGGAACTTCCGGCTCAGGACACATCAGTGAAATCGCCGCCCATCAACTGGCAGATGCTTTAGGGTTTGAACTGAGGAAAATTCCATATGATGGGTTGAACGCAGTAGGCGGGGCCTTACTCTCTGGTGAAGTGGACATGGCTTTCCTAAGCGGCACGATCATTGAATCGCACAAAGACAATTTGAGGTTGATCGCTACGTTTACCGAAAAAAGATCTGATTATTACCCCGATGTCCCGACTATTGGTGAGTTGGGATATGACCTGTTCCTGCCCGTGGAAACCATGGGCTACGTTGGACCTCCGGGAATGGATCCGCAAGTGGTAGAAATCTTAAGGAAAGCCCTGGAGAATGTGGTCAACAAGCCTGAGACTCAAGAGTGGGCGGCAAGTTTAAAGGAAATTGTGACGTATATTCCACCGGAAGAAGTAAAACGGAGCAACCTGGAAGTCATCGATATCTGCATTGAGTATAAAGACATTTTATTAGGAAGCGAATAAAAAGCTTCTGATCTGCTGTAAAAAAAGAGGGAATAATGCGGTTAATGCCGATGTGCGGCTTCCATTGTTCCCTCTTTCTAATATTGACATCGACATCACCAATCTAAATCTTTTAGGTGAAGGAGAATGTGCTTTGACCAAGCAAAAAGTTTTTGGCGAATTAATATTAAAGACGGTATTGTTGCTTTATGGCCTTTACTATTTTATTGAAACCATCATTATGGATATATCGGTTAATGCCAAGGTTTATCCATTTATCATTGATCTGGCTTTTGTCATTGTGATGATCAGGCTCATCATAGACCCGCTGAAAAAGTTTCTGGAGTTGTTAAAGACTGATCGGCAGCCGTTAATAGTTATTACTCCGGAATCCATCAGACTCATCAGTACTTATTTAGCCGGGATTATACTGATTGCTTTAACGCTGATGCTCAATTTTTGGATTGCGCTTATTGTAGTGCTGCCCCTTACCATTTATATTCTGGAAAATAGGAAGGCTTCGCTTGCTACACTAATTTTTCTCCCGGTTGGTATGATCGTCACCGTTTATCTAGTCTTCATCAAATTTTTGGGTTTGAGACTGCCAATGGGTTTTTAATAGGTGCATCTAAAATTTGAGATAGAATTTGGAAGGAGTAGGGGTTTATGGAAAGCATTAATTTATGGATTTTCATGTGGATAGTATTAGGGCTTTTAATCGGAATAATAGTGGGGGTTTTACCCGGATTGGGTGCAGCCACCGCTTTATCCCTGCTGCTGCCCCTCACATACCGGATGGAAACAAGTGTTGCCATCGGTTTTCTGGTGGGTGTTTTTGTGGGCACGGTATATGGCGGATCCATTACATCTATTTTGGTCAACATACCTGGTGCCGAAACATCTGTGGCGACCATGTTTGACAGTTATCCGTTAACGGCGCAAGGGAAATCTTTAACGGCCTTGGGTGCATCGATTACCGCTTCGTCAATCGGAGGGATTGCTGGCGCCATATTTTTAATGTTTGTGAGCCGTCCCATAGCGAATTTTTTTATGCGCAACATGGATTCACCATCTTATTTTTGGATCATTGTGATCGCCCTCTCAGTTTTAATTACGGCGATCGGTAAAGATCGTATTAAAGGATTGGCATCAGCCTTATTGGGCTTGATGGTTGGCACCATCGGTATGGATATGATGTCCTTTAACTATCGCTATAATTTTGGCAGCTTTGCTCTTGGTGGCGGCATACCGATGGTGCCATTGATTATCGGTATATTTGCTTTATCCCAAATCATGAATTTATCGCAAAAAGATATAGGCACCTCCATTTCAACCGGGGAAATACGCGGGAACTTATGGGAAGGGGTCAAGGAAACCTTAAAAAACTGGGTTTTAATGCTCCGCTCCATTATCATTGGCATATTTATCGGTGTGTGCCCGGGCATCGGTGGTGCCACTGCAAATTTAATTGCCTACTACGATGCCAAGGGAGTTTACAATAAAAATGATACTTTCGGCAAAGGCGATATTCGGGGGGTAATTGCTCCGGAAGCAAGTAACAATGCAACAGTGTCGGCAACTTTAGTGCCTACCTTTACGCTGGGCATCCCCGGTGGAATTCCCGCAGCCATTTTAATGAGTATCCTGATGATCCATGGTTTAACCCCGGGTCCAACCTTATTTACTGAAAATGCTGATTTCGTAAACCAAACCTTCATAACTGTTTTAATTGCAAATCTTATTTTATTTCCGGTTGCACTCTTAACCCTCAAACCTTTTTCCCAAATAGCCAAGGTTAAAATCAGCATTCTGGTTCCGATTATCTTGCCATTAATCATTTATGGTGTATATGGCCAGGAGAGATCGCTATATGATGTGATCATTCTCTTTGTGTTTGGAATTGTGGGCTATCTCTTTAAAAAATACGATATCACACTGGTACCTTTTTTAATCGCCTATTTGTTGGGGCCCATGTTTGAAGTAAGCCTGAGGAGGTCTCTACGTGCAGGTGACGATATCTTTATTTTAGTATCGAAACCATTTCATATTGTCCTGGCAATTATCGCATTGTTGATGATCGTCGGTCCTCCTATTTACCGTTTGCTCAAAAAATCTTTGGCTAAAACAGCTTAACCGGGAATCACGCCTGAAAACGACGAAATCGGATCTTGGAGGTAATTATAAGTGTTGAACGAAAATCAAGAGCTGGTCAATAAGTTAGTCCAATCGTGCCATATCCTCTCCATGGAAGGACACAACGATATCACATTGGGTCATGTCAGCGCGCGGATCCCCGGGTCGGACTATGTATTGATGAAAGCAAGCGGTAAAGGATTATGGGAGGTAACCGCTGACGATGTGATTGTCATCGACTTTGACGGCAAAGTCATCGAAGGCCATCAAAAATGCCATATTGAATATCCGATCCATACCGAAATACTACGCCTCCGGGACGATATAAACTGCGTGATCCACACCCATCCTTTCTTTGGGACTATTTTTTCCGCGACAGGTTTAACGATTAAACCCGTCAGCAATGAGGGTACCATTTTTTTGGACATACCCCTTTTTACAGAGACCACGGAGTTAATTCAAACTCCTGACCAGGGGATAGCAATTGCCCGAAAATTAGGAAATCATTGCGCGTTGCTATTGCAAAATCATGGGATCGTAGTAGCCGGCCGCTCAATCGAAGAGGCTACGGTGTTAGCCATTCGCCTGGAAAAGGCGGCCAAAGCGCAATTTTTCCTCGAATTGCTGGGCAGCTACCAGTATACAGCACCGGACGAGTGTAAAAGAAAAATTGAACAAACCTATGACCAAAGACAAATGCAAAACTATTGGGATTATTATCTGCGCAAACTAAAGGTCAAAAAAAGAGGCTGATGACTAAATAAAATAATAGTGTCCTGCCTGCCAACCGATGATAATTCACTGAAGTTGCTTGGCAGGACACTACTTTGCAAAGGAAGGTAGTTCATGAAAAAACCAGTATTTTCCATTGAAGAAGATTATTTTGCCTGCCTGCTGGCACTGGCGATCGTCATACTCTGCATGATTGGGGTGTTCCCCAATCTGCCCTAAAAAATAATTGCGCCAGTTACTGCTGCTGACTAGCAGCCTGTGTGATTATTAAAGCTAAAATCAGCTGTGCCGTTATTAATTAACCCATAACATAGGGCGCATAAAAGCTAAATTTTAATTAAACAGCAGCCTACAGTACCATGATTAATCTTTAG
>JAAYLG010000141.1 GCA_012522075.1 Bacillota bacterium | reverse complement strand
TCGCCTTCAAGTATGCCGACGCCCTTACTACGGCGGACAATATTGCCACCTTCAAGCTGGTAGTGCGGATTATTGCCATGCGTCATAACCTGCACGCCACCTTTATGCCAAAGCCGATTTTTGGCATCGCCGGCTCCGGCATGCATACCCACCAGTCTCTTTTTAAAGACGGCAAAAATGCTTTCTACGACCCGGATGCACCTTCGCAACTCTCGGACATTGCCCGCTATTACATCGGCGGCATTTTAAAGCACGTCAAAGGTTTCTGCGCCATCACCAACCCTCTGGTCAACTCTTATAAACGCCTGATTGCCGGTTATGAAGCACCGGTTTATATTGCCTGGAGCGAGCAGAATCGCAGCCCCCTGATTCGCATTCCCGCCCGCCGGGGAGTGGGCACACGGATAGAGCTGCGCAATCCCGACCCGTCCTGTAACCCTTACCTGGCACTGGCAGTAATCCTGGCCGCCGGCCTGGACGGGATTAAAAACAAAATCCAGCCGCCTGCTCCTGTTGACCTGAATGTTTACGACATGACAGAGGAGGAAAGGCGGGAACTGGGCATCGAAAAATTGCCCGCCAACCTGGGGGAAGCATTGCAGGAGCTGTCCCGCAACAAACTGATCCGGGAAACCTTGGGTAAGCATATTTTTAATCGCTTTATGGAAGCAAAAACCATTGAGTGGAATGAGTACCAGGCACAAGTCCACCAGTGGGAACTGGACCGCTACCTGTCTGTTTTCTGACCCAACCGGAATTAAAGCCCGCTGTTTGCTGCGGGTTTTTTCGTACAAAATAATTGACAGACGTTAGGAATCATGCTAGAGTATATTTAATCACCCCCCGGGGGTAGGGGGATATAATGGGGTGACAAAGTGAGCACCGAGGCAAACCTCACAAGAGAGATATACCGGGTGGGCGGCATGACGTGCGCCGCCTGCGCCGTTGCCGTTGAGAGGGGCTTGAAGGAAAAAGCAAGCGTTATTGACGTCGTGGTCAACCGGGCTACAGGCAAGGTAGCTGTAATTTTTGACTCCCAGCATATTTCCCGGCAGGAAATTGGCGAGGTCGTGACCGGCTTAGGATATGAATTTCTGGGGGAAGAAGCACAGGCGGAAACGAGATTGACTTTGCCCGTTGGCGGCATGACTTGTGCCGCCTGTGCCGCCGCCATTGAAAGGGGCCTGGCAAAAAAAGAAGGTGTGGCCGAAGCCGTGGTCAATTTCGCCGCCGGCAAGATGGCAGTGCGCTATGACAGCAGCCTGATCAGCCGGGCGGAAATTGTCAACGTTATCGAAGAGCTGGGCTATGAGGTTAAGGAAGAGGAAGCGGAAGAAGAAAGAGGTGGCGAGGACCGGGAAGAGCGGGAAAGGGCGAAGCTGGCCGCCCGCAAGCGCGTGCTTATTTTTGTCATGGTCATTACTGCGGTTACGGAAACACTGATGTTTCTGGAATACCGCTTTCATTTGCATATCCCTTACCATGACTGGATTATGCTGATTGCCGCCACTCCCATTGTCTTCTGGGCCGGATTGCCTACGCACCGCGGCGCCTGGCGTTCCGTAACCCACGGCAGCGCAAATATGGATGTTTTAATTTCCCTTGGCACTTTGTCGGCTTATGCCTGGGGCATTGCCGCCTTTTTCATTCCTCGCGCAATTTCTTTTATGGGCATTTCCAGCATGATTATGGCTTTTCATCTTTTGGGCCGCTACCTGGAAGCCATTGCCCGCAACAAAACTTCCGGAGCCATCCGCAAACTGCTGGAATTGGGAGCCAAGACGGCGCGGATTCTTGTCGACGGTCAGGAAAAAGAAATACCTGTGGAGCAAGTCCGCGTAGGCGACCTGGTGGTAGTCCGTCCCGGAGAAAAAATTCCTGTCGACGGGGAGGTAGTGGAAGGGTATACCACAGTCGACGAATCCATGGTAACAGGTGAAAGCATTCCGGTGGAAAAAACAGCGGGAGACGCCGTCGTGGGTGCCACCATCAATAAAAACGGGGCCATTGTTTTTAAAGCCACCAAGGTAGGCAAGGAAACTTTCTTGGCACAGATTATCCGCATGGTGGAAGAAGCTCAAGGGTCAAAAGCGCCGATCCAGGAGCTGGCGGATAAAGTGACAGGCTATTTTGTTCCCGTTGTTGTACTCATTGCCATGGCTACTTTTGCCGGCTGGCTGCTCTTTGGCGGCACGGCCGCCCTGGGACGCGCGGTTTTTGCCTCCATAGCAGTGCTGGTGATTGCCTGCCCCTGTGCCCTGGGGCTGGCCACACCTACGGCAATTATGGTGGGTACGGGCCTTGGAGCGGAAAACGGCATTCTGATCAAAGATGCAACCAGCCTGCAGACATTGCAGGATATTACTGCCGTCATTTTTGACAAAACAGGCACCATTACCAAGGGGGAACCTGAAGTAACGGATCTTATTCCCGTAGGCGGCGCAAGCGAAGAACAACTTTTGCTACTGGCGGCAAGCGGG
>JAAYLG010000140.1 GCA_012522075.1 Bacillota bacterium | reverse complement strand
TTGCTGGCTTTTTTACACTTTTGCCAAAGATTTTTTGCCCACGGCAATTATGAATTATAAATGAAAATGCAAACCAAGGATCGTCCAAGGTTTGCATTTCATAAGACTTTGTCTACAGTCTGAGACGGGCGGCAAGCCCGTCTCCTGTTATTTCTTTCCATTTAGTTGTGCTCCTTTTTTATAACCTCCACTATGCCTTCATCACCGTTTACAATCACATAGTCCCCTGTTTCAATTACCTGCACCGGATCCTGATCAAAGTCTGTCACTGTGGGAACATTGGCATTCATAGCGGCAAAAATAGTCAGGTTGTTGCCCTTTGTATAGACAAAGGCGGCAGGGTTGGTGCCAAATTCAGCCGTTCTGCCATAGCTGACAAACCCGCCGGACCCGCGCGGTGTGGGGAAGACGAGAACTTTGCCTTTAAAAGGAACACCGCACAGAGGGTGATTGCGTTCTGTGGTGTAACCTTTCGCCGCATTAACGTTCAGCCAGCCCATTAACGGTTCTTTAGATACCAGTGCTTCACCTGCGGCAATTCCGCCCACTACTTTCCTGCCACGAAGGACAATTTTCTTTTCTTCCACAGACATTACTCTACCTCCATTCTCCTGACCATTTGCCTGTGATGGCGGCATTGATGCAATCTTCCATACTGCCATACCAAACGTCAAGTTTCTTGGGGTAAAACAGCCCCGTCAGGTAATAATTCTGTTTGGCCGAATCGGTAGCCATAACCTGCATCTCCGGCATTTCCAGCAGTGCACCGGGGCAGGTGCCGGACATCAGAATGCCGCCGGCTTTTTCAATGATGTCGCGCAGCCCCATACGCACCGCAACCTGGTAACTGGAAGGGTTGGTCATAATCCAGAGTCTTGTTTTTACTTTTTTACCGTTCAGCAGTGTGGCTGCTCTGTAAACATCCTGGATGTTATAATGAGGGCAGCCAAGGTAGACAAAATCCACACTGTTTTTATCGGCATAATTCAGCTTATCATAAACCTTGCGCATGTCAGCACGAGAAATAGAGATTTCCCGGGGCCTGTTGCCGCCAAAAGCAGCCTCAACAGTGGGGGCTTCCGGAGTCATGCCGGGTATATGATACATCCTGACCTGACCGCCGGTATTAAGAGAAGAATTCATTTTGACAAGTTGGCTGTAATTGGGTTTGCCTATACCGACCAAGGCGGGAACTTCTATCCCCACTGCTTCTCCCACAGCCCAGCCAAACAAATCATAATCCATATCTGTTTTCAGTTCCGTTTCACAGCGCACCAATACCGTAGCCCGGCGGTTTTCATCAAGGTGCATATCGTACGCAGGTACTTTTCCCAAATAGGCGGTATGGAAGCAGCCGTCAAAGTTGCTGCGGGCTCCTAAGATAGCATTGGCCCAGGGAATGGCCGAACTTTCCACCCAGGCACAATGCTGGCCCACAGCCGGTAAAAAAGAACTGACCAGGTAATCGTTGCAGGAAAAGATCGGCACCATACCCATATCCATATACGGTTTTAAGGCCTCCAAGTTTTTTCTGTGAAATTCCGGGTCGCTGTTGCGCGGCAGGCCGCAAGCTTCCCAGCCGTCGACAATAAAACCGGGTGCCACCGGCTTATTGGAAAAAGTGGGAACTTTAAATTTTTCTCCCTTGGCCGCCAGTTCCCGCACTTCATCCAGTGTGACAGCATACTGCGGTACCCAGTCGGCACCTGGATGAACGTCAACGGTGCCGTCAATATCAACCAATCTTTCCGCTCCTGCAGCTTCACCGTAGGCAACAAGAAACTCCATGCAGCGCCTGGCTATTTCACCCTGTTCCCCGTCGAGAATGCGCTTCTCCTCGTCCGTCAGATACATACTTGCATCCACTCCTTTATTTTTTCTTTGCCGTAAATGCTTTTACCCGTATAAGGAATAAATATCATTAAACGGCTGTACCAAATCGGAATATTTTTTATAAGCTATACGCATGGCCTGGTCCGCTTTTTCATTGATAGGCGGATATTCCTTTTTCCACTCATCATAAGTAACTATATATTTGGAAGTAAATTCAGGGTATTCATGTGAAAACTTCTTGACGGTATCCTCTCTTCTTACTGTAGTGGCGACTTCCCCCGCATTTTCATATTTGCTGTTTTCCAAAACAAACTCCATTAAGGCACGGTAGCTGTCGGGATTAATATCGCCCAAATGGAGTGCGTTTTTGTCAAACCTCCATTCAAAATTTCCACCGGGAGCAAGAATATCAATTAATTCTTTTGCCTTGTCAATGCACTGTTGCTTGGTTCCGGTTTTCAACAAGACTACCGGATAAAAACCGCTTAAAATCATTTTTTTGCCCAATCGTTCCTTGAAAAGTTTCGGGTCTCCGTATTCCATGTGCAAACGCGTCCCGCCGGGCAGATCCTGCAGGTAATCAATAAACCTTGTCCAGTCCGATTCACAGAAGATGTATGTTGCCTGCCCCCTTTCGGCAATCATATGCACCATTTTATAGAAGGTCGGCCAGTAAAACCTTTCGAAATCTTTCTGGCGCAAAAAGGGAGCCATATGTGTCATAATCATATTGGCGCCCTCGGGGGAAATAACAGGTGTAACAGAACGCCACAACAAATATGGCACGAGCGCTTCGCAGGCGGCTTCAACCTTTTCCGGACATCGGCGTATATCTACAGTTATTTTGGTAAAACCGCGGCAGAAATCAGCTAAAAAGTCAAAAGGCACCAACTGGATGGCAGTAGAACCTTCAGGCGGCGCATACAGGCCATAGCGGTTTCTGATTCTTTTCAGGGCGGTATGCAGGTTTTGCAGAAAATCCAGTTGGGCAAGGGTATATTTGGCAAAATTGACGCTGCGGTTAATCGGATCCTTGTCAAAACCGGGGTTTAAACGGGGGAGTATTTTTTCGAAAGTGAAATCGTACGGGTGAGCAATAAACTCATCATACTCATCCGCATCAAACCCGGATGTTTCAGGATGCTGTATCATCCCTGTCCTGCTCATGACATTTACTTTTGACTGTTTAAACAGCAAAGCAGCCGGGTTTCTGGCCGCAGCATTGAATGTATCGCCAAAATGCACCTCCATCGCCCGCTCAAAAACTTCCGTAAGCTCGTCTGTATCATACTGAAAAACAAAGGGAATCAAGTCTTTGCCTGCATATTGAATCATATATTCCAGCGCAAGACAGTCGTGCACAGGAAACCGTTCCGGTATAATGCCGGTATATAAATCACGAAACAATTTTGTCCGGTAAACCTTTTTTGCCTCTGCTTGCAACGGGTGCACCCCCAATCCCGGTTAAAAATGAAGAATCACGCCCGACTGCTCCAAGAGCTGCTGCAGTTCGGCAACATCAACTTCGCTGACGCTGCACCCTCTTTTCGCAGCCAAGGCGGCAGCCGTTCCTGCTGCCTGGCCTGTCATGGCGGCCGGTGGGATCACCCTGGTAATCTCCCAGGCGTCACCGGCGGAAGCAATGGTGCGGCCGGCAGTAATGATATTGTGGATTCCGGGGACAATTAGTGTACGGTAAGGGATTTCCATCACCGGTCCGGCCTTGCGCCAGTCCCCGGTTGTACCGATAGAGTCTGCGAAATGTTTGTTAATGTCATCTTCCTGTAATTCATAAAAACCTTTGATTCTGCGCGTGGTACGGAATTGAGCCATACCCGGTAATGTGATATATGCCCGGCTGTCTGCCTTGGCCTTATCCAGCCCTTGTCTGACAAGGTTTCTGCCTGCCAACACAAAAGCCGTTATCTCATTGGCATCAGTACCGTAATATTTCCTGGCACTGCCAACAGCATTCTTGCCAAAGGCATCAGCTCCAAACCACTGCAGGTGTAAGCCGGAAAAAACTTTACCCTCCTGCACAGCTTTTTGCATCCGTTCCAAGCTGGTGTTGTAACACCAGAAGGAGAGCCAGTTGTCTGCTTCAATACATTCCGCACCGGCACGGTACATTACGTCCGCATCTCCCGTTGTATCCACAATCACTTTGCCCTGATAAGCGACTCGGCCCGTTTTGTTTTCCATAATAACACCGCGGCACACACCGTCTTCCATCACAGGCAGGCTGAAAACAGTGTCAAAAAGCAGGTCCACCCCTTCTGCACAGAGCAGTTCGTCCAGTGCAATGACAAATTCCGCCGGCGAAAATACTGTCATATACCTTCCTTTGGCATCAGACCGGCTGCAGCCCATTGTCCAGCCGGCGGGAAGATTGTCATATCCGTATTTAATGGCTACGTGCAACAGTTCCTCGGCAATCCCACCCACCATTTTCCTGCCTTTGCCATCACAAAGCGGCAGGTAAACTGCAATGAGCCCCAGAGTAGCCAAGCCGCCCAGCATAATACTTTTTTCTATCAGGAGAGTTGAACAACCATTGCGCTTTGCCGCCAGCGCGGCTCCCACACCGGCTACACCGCCGCCGATGACAATTACATCATATTTCCCCACAACAGGCACAAGGTTTTCTTCATTCAGATATGTTGTCATTTTTTTCCTCCAACTGTTTAATGTTGCTTCCTAAAATACGTCACACAAACTAATATAATTGTAACAAGTAAATTTGCAAATTAAGCAAAATTCAGAGAATTGTCCAGATCGGGCATGTGACAATAAATAGACAGACACTGCCTTGCCATGGCATGGTTGAACCGTTCTCCACAAAAATTTGAGAACAAGTAAAAAAGGGGGCAAGTATTCGGCTGAATTACTGCCACCCTAACAATTGACAAAGTACCCGGTTCTAAAAGGGTTTGTTTATTTTTATACTTCCGTCGTAGAGTAGGCCACATTGGGTCCGCCGGAATAGCACAAGACCGGCCGCGTGAGATTTGTCACCGCGCCGATACCGTGCTTTACACCGGCCGGAATGTAAAGCAGGCAGGTTTTCCGCAAAATCATAATGTCGTCATCGACCTGTACTTCCACTTCACAGCCCAAATCCATGGGGTTGTCGGGGTCTCCGCCCATAAAACCGAGATATTCGTCAAAATCATGCCGGCGCAGGTTTATTTCAGGGCGCCTCGGAATATCCTTCACAATCCAGGCGGCGTCAAAATATGGCGCTCCTTTGATGACCTCGTCGTCAAGCCAGGCTGTCCGCCGGAGGATATCCTTAAGCATGGTATCCTGCGGTGCCAATCCGGATAGGCTTGCAGGACATCTGATCTGGCCAGAACGGCAGACTGATACGTGGAAGAAAGCCCGGAACTGAAACCGACATAAAGGCAGCTGTCCCCGCGCTCTGCATAACGCTCAAAATGCTCCTTAAAAACGGCCGGCTCTGCCTGCGCGGTCTTAAATATTTTCCCCTGGCGCATCTCGGCAAAAAGCTTTTGCGGCTGCAGTGTCCTGCCGTCCAGATACTCTTCTTCGCCGGAATAAACATGCAGCGAAACCATATCAACATTATAGTCGTCATACAGAGGTTGCGGCAGGTCTGCCGCACTGTCTGTCAGTACCACAATGCCCATTTGTCTGCCTCCATTTACAAATAATTCTGTAAGCTTATTATAGAGTATAAAGACTTCTTTTTGTACCCCTTACAGGTAAAGAAAACCTCCAGTCTAAGCCGCCGGGCGGCGGCGGCACCTTTAGCCTTGCTGTCCGGCCTCGGACAACAAACGCTCAAGTTCCGCTACAGACAATACATAACGCGTATTACAGAAATGGCAATGTATTTCCACCGGCTCATTATTGGCAATCATGGACTCCACTTCCTTGCTTCCGAGACTGAGGACCACCTGCTCAATCTTTTCTCTGCTACAGTTGCAATGGTAACGGGCGGTAATCTGCTCCAGGATTTCCAGTTCAAAACCGTCAAGAACATGCTCAAGGATTTGCTCCGGGGACAATCCGGCAACCAGAAGTCCTGTAATCCCTTCCAGCTTGGCAATTTTCTCCTCCAATGTACTGATAACATGCTCATCACAGCCCGGCAGGGGCTGGATAATAAAACCGCCCGCTTGACGGACGCTGCAATCAGTATCTGTCAGGAAACCGAGGGCAACAGCCGAGGGAACCTGTTCAGAAACGGCAAAATAATAAGCTAAATCCTCGGCTATTTCCCCGGATCTCAACTCCACTTGCCCGGTATAAGGTTCCTTTAGTCCAAGATCTTTAATGACACGCAGCATACCCTTGCCAACGGCCCCTCCCACATCCAGCTTGCCCGGGGCTTTGGGCGGGACGGAAACCTCCGGGTGACTGACATAACCTTTCACATTTCCCTTTGCGTCGGCAGTTGCCAGCAACATACCCAGGGGGCCGTCACCAGTTACCTGCAGTGTCAGCAAGTTGTTGTCGCCTTTCAGCATACGGCCCATCATGGCACCTGCTGTCAGCAGGCGCCCCAAGGCTGCCGTTGCCACCGGTGTTGTCCGGTGAATGATTCTGGCTTCCTCCACAAGCCCGGCTGTGGTAGCGGCAAATGCCCGGACCTGCTTGTCTGCCGCGTGTGCCCTGACAATATAATCCGCCATGTTTGACCTCCATAATGTGTTTCTTTTTCCATTATTATAAAATAAAAAGCCGCCGCCTGCACGACAAGCATTTACCTCAAGCGCCACAGCCGTTTTGTTAACATTTGATGAATAAATAGCAAATTATACCCATTGCGTCTTGTATTTTACAGTTGCAGGTGTTATGCTAGTGCTAACAGGTTTGGGGGAGGTGCATAAATGAAAGCGACGGGTATAGTCCGCAAAGTAGACGAACTGGGGCGGGTAGTAATTCCGATAGAGCTACGGCGCACCCTGGGAATCGAAATTAAAGACGGACTGGAAATTTTTATTGACGGCGAAAAGATAATACTGCGTAAATACGAGCCGGCCTGCATCTTTTGCCAAAACGCGGTGGATATCATAGATTTTAACGGGAAAATGATCTGCCGTGAATGTGCAGAAGAAATTGCCCGCAAGATGGACAAATAACAGTCTATATGAACAGCAAAGCGCTCCTCATAAGCACTTTGCTGTTTTCTTTTCGGCTTTTACCTTGTACACGATACTATGCTGCAGTCAAGATTGTGAAAAACCTTTTTAACCATTTGCCCTGCTTTGGTAAAAACAATTGCCGAGCAGAATAAAACACCAACCATACATTGGTATGATTGGTGTCAAGTTTGACGCCTTTCCTTATTTGCCGGCCAGAACGGCCGCCTGCTCCAGTTTATCCTTCCCGGTCCGGTAATCGTTTTCCATTTTGTTCAGGAATCGCACCTCCAGGAAAACAGCACCTACCGTCAGCAAGGTGGAGATACAGTCAGCTGTGGGAGCAGCCATCCAGACGCCGTTAAGACCGGGCACAACATAACGGGGCAGAAAATATAAAAGCGGAACAATCAGGAAAACTTGGCGGATCAGGTTCAGGATAACAGCTTGCATCGGTTTGCCCACCGCCTGAAAGTAGTTGGCTGATATGACGGTAAAACCGAGCACGGGCAGCATGATAGTATTAATGCGCATGGCGTTTACAGCCATTGTCATCAAGGCGCTGTCATTGTCGCTGAAAAGCAGTACAAAATGTTCCGGCACCAAGACAATCAGCAAAAAGCCGGCAACACTAAGACAGGATGCCAGGAAAATACCTCCGAAGAGCGTTTTTTTAACCCGATTAAACTGGCGTGCGCCATAATTATAACCTACAATGGGCTGTATCCCCTGGCTGATACCAAAGAGAGGCATCATAATCAAAGTGTTGACACTGTGAACTACACCGAATGTGGAGATAGCCAGGTCCCCTCCAAAGGTCTGCAGGGAACGGTTTAAAAGCATGGCAGTCAGGCTGGTGGAAGTCTGTTTAAAAAAAGCGGGTGTTCCCACAGTTAAAATGTGCAGCACACGCGACCAGGACAGCCTGAAATACTGCGGGCGGATTTTTAACATGCTTTTGCCGCGCAGGTAGCGGGAAAATAACCAGCAGACGGAAACAACTTGCGAAAAGACTGTGGCAACAGCCGCACCGGCGACGCCCATTTTGAAGCCAATAATCAGAATTGGGTCAAAGACAATATTAATCAACGCACCGATTAGCATAGAAAGCATTGCCGTTTTTGGGTCCCCTTCAGCGCGGGCATAGTTATGCAACCCGAGACTAAATACCTGAAAGACAATTCCGCCAAAGATGATGCGCATATAATCCCTGGCATACGGTAAAATTTCTTCGCTGGCACCGAAAGCGGTAAGTAAAGAATCAAGAAATAGTAAGCCGCCAAGCGTAATGAAAACAGACAGGATTAAAAGCAGTACAAGAGCATTGCCAAGTACTTTCTCCGCCTCATCCTGATCTTTTTCACCAAGCCGGATAGATATTATTGCGGTGGCCCCGATGCTAACGAGGCCGGTTAATGCCATAACAAGCATCATGTCGGGGAAGCCGACAGTTACACCGGCCAGCCCCAGGGAGCCTACACCCTGGGCTACATAAATACGGTCGACAACATTGTAAATTGAAGTGACAACCATCCCTACAATGGAGGGAAGGGAATATTTTATAATGAGTGTGGTAATCTTGCCTTCACCAAGCTGTTTTGTGGATACCACAAATAACCCTCCTAGAAACCGAGTCATTTTGAACCCTATTGTTGGTTAGAAAACTAACAATTTGATTTTAAACCTTTTTCGCTGAACTGTCAATACCTACTTCCCTAAAAAGTCCTGTCATCTGACCCGGTTGACAAAAAAAAACCGGCTCAGCCGGACCGGAAGGGTTTAGCTGCGATAAATGGGTGTCAAATCAATCATTGTACTGAAATTATAAGTTTTATCGTCTACTTCCAGCGGTGTTATCGAAATCGCCACAGGCTTGCGTGTACCGTCTTTGCAGGTGATGACAGTATCTATAAAATCTATCCTTCCGGCGGCGGCCTGCCGCGCCTTATGGACAGCTTGGCGTCTCTCTTCTTCATCGGGGTAGGCCAGATAAAACCAGCCGTGTTTGTTTACTTCCTCCATGGTATAACCGGTAATACGTTCCATGGCCGCATTGTAAATCAAAAATTCCCCGTCCTGCGTCGCCAGGGAAAAGCCGTCCCTGGCGTTTTGGATTACCTTGTCGAGTATCAGCTGCGTTTTCCTTCTTTCCTGTTCCGCCTGGAATCTAACTAGTGCCGCACCGATACTTCGTCCGATTAAGGTTAAAAATTCAATGTCATCTTCGCTGAAGTGGTTCTCCACCGTGGCATTAAGCTGCAGGATCCCTACTGTCTCCTCCTGAAAGCGCAGCGGTACCAAGGCAATGGATTTATAACCTGCTTGGCCGCAATGGTTGCGAATGCGAAACGAAACATCCATTTTGGCAAGTCTGGCAGCTAATTCATTAATGTTACCCGTATAAAAAGTACCTTTTTCAGTGGTAAGTTCGGGGCTAAGATCGCCGCGGATCACACTGCCGCAGATACATTCCAGTTCCCCCTGTTTTTTTGCTTCCTTCCCGGGGATGCCCCCCCGGTAACAGCCAAGCAGCGATTCCGCCCTGATAAAATCATCATTGAAACCAATGGTCTGCACATATGGGTAATCATCACCCCGGCGCAGGCGGATTCCGGCGGCATCACATTGCAAATGCCTGCAAACTGTTTTCAGAATGTAAGAAAGGACGGTATCCTGGTCGTACGTGCTGGCCAAAACTTGCAGGATGTCCAGCATAATGGCTCGGCGCCTTTCCTCTGCACGCACTTCCGTCACATCCTGTCCTGTGCAAATAATTGAGCTTACCTCGCCGTGTGCATCTTTAATGCTGCTGTTTGTCCAGACCAAAAGCCGCTTGCGGCCGTCCTTGGTCCGCCAGTGATTCTCATATGTCAGCGGCTGGGAATCTCCGTGTTCTCCCTGCAGCAGTTTTGCCATTGCGGCTCGCACATCCGCCTGTTCCTCCGGGGGAACAAGAAAATCCGGCGTTTTGCCCAGCACTTCCCTGCGGCTGTATCCGGATGCATGTTCACAGGCGGGATTAAATTCGGTAATCCTTCCCCTGTTATCCAGCATCATAATTAACGATTCCACTGTTAGCAGCAGCTGTTTCAGCAGTACCTGGTTCTCTCCGGTACCACCTGATTCTTTTAGCGCCCGCAAAGAAAAATGAAAATACTCGTACAGCGGATTCTTGTTGCCCATTATCCATCCTCCTTGCCGCAGCAAGGCTTTTTTACCCCATTCACTTCTCTTTTATTCTATAGAATCCTGCCGTTTGCACCGGCCCTGTCAAGTATAATAAATTATTAAGAAATGCACAAGCTTAATCTTCAATGGCGGAGCAGCCCACAAGGTGGTAAATACCCGGCAGGAATTGTTTCCTGTCGGCAAGAACTCTTTAACAAGATAACAGGAGGGAGACAAAATGCGCATCGGAGTTTTAAGTGACACTCATATTCCTACCAGGGCAAAATACCTGCCCGCCGCCCTGTTTGACATTTTTGCCGGTGTGGAGCTGATCCTGCATGCGGGAGATTTAGTCACCATGAGCGTTGTAAAGGAACTGGAAACAATCGCTCCGGTAGAAGCGGTGGCAGGCAACATGGACCCCCTGGAGCTTGTGGAGCGTTTTGGCAGAAAAAAAACGCTTACTTTGGCCGGCTTCCGCATCGGTCTTGTTCACGGCGACCTTGGCATAGACCGCAGCAAAACCCCCGAGCTTGCCCTGCAGGCCTTTGCGGACGACCATGTGGATGCCGTTGTTTTCGGCCACATTCACCGGCCTTTCCTGCAATGGAAAAACGGTGTCCTGCTTTTTAACCCCGGCTCACCTACGGACAGCCGCCGCGAGCCCCGCACCTCCTGCGGTTTGCTTACCCTGGGCAAAACAATTGAGGCCCGGCACATCTACCTCTAGGGCGTGCCCTTTAGTCAGACAACTTCACAGGCCACTGACAGTTCCTGCGTCAGCACGTCCGCACGCCGCCCCGTCAGGTCTAAACCGTGCCCGTCAAAAGCATCCTGCGGTACAAGCAGCAAGTCATGGCGACGCCCTGCCAATGCCTTCCGTGCCGCAGTCAGAAAATCCTGCACAGTCAGCAGCCCGGCGGCCTGAATTGAACCGCCAAAAAAGTTATTATCCACCTTACAAACAGTCAATGCAGGAAGGGCAAACTTGTTCGCTACCTGCCTGACAAGTTGTGCGCCAAAAGCTGAAGCCAAAACCAGCGGCCTCTCCGCCTGCCGCAGCCTGATTGCCCTCTCGATAGCGGCCACCCGCCGCGGGTGAAAATCATAAAGCATAACAAAACCCGGCGGCTCCAGGGCCGCTTTTTTTAGTCTGGTGTGATAGAGTCGCCCCTGGCGGGCATAAGCAATGGTGGGTTTTTTCGCCCTCTTGGCGGCCCAAAAGGCTTCTACGCGTGTGGACACTGTTTTGCCGTCCACTTCCGTAATTACATCCCCCGGCTGCAGGCCGGCCTCCTGTGCCGGCGTTTTGGCCATTACACCCCAGATCTTTGGCGTCAGGTCTTGCGGCACGCAGGGTTCAGGAATAACAGGCAAGCCGTACCTTTTTGTCCCTTCCCGGGCAAAAGCAACGACTTCCGTCCATAAAGACAGCGGAAACTTTATTTCGGGCGGTGTTTTTGCCGTATAGCCGGGCAGAAAAAGGCGGATTGTCAGGGCGCCGTGCTCGGCGAGAAATCGGACTGTTTCCTCCATGTCCCGCCAGCCTGCAAGGTGGGGCATGGCCACCAGGCTGCCGTGAAAAGGAATACCGCTGCGAGCAAGGGCTGCCACCGCCCGGGGTGCACGACTTTCTTCGGTGTCCTGCATCAGCAGACGCCGCCCGGCCGCCGTGACGCTGTTGAGGGAGACTGTTATTTCCAGCGGCAAAAGCTGTGCCAATTGCGCCGCCAGCCTTGGCGTCAATAAGATGGCATTGGTGGTGATGGCAATAGTTGTTTGCGGCATCTTGGTGCGGATAAGCTTTAAAATTGGCATAATTTCCGGGTGGGTAAAGGGTTCCCCTTCAACCAGGCGTGTGGCCGACTCGCCTATAACAACTTTTTCCCGCGGATCCAAAAGCTGCACCAATTCTTCAACTTTGGCCACGGGAAGCGAAGGCAGCCTGTGGATCAGTACCCCATCCGGGTTTTGCTTATGGCTGCAAAAAACGCACCTGACATTGCAGTAGGAAGTAAGCGGCAGGATGTTTTTCCGTGCGGCTTCCACCAGGTAAGTGTAGTAATCAATGGACATGCTCTTTCTCCCGCAATTTTACCGCCAGGCGGTGGCCGATTTCCGTAATATCCCCGGCACCCATGGTAATAATCAGGTCCCCTGGACGGGCAATTGACAACACATAGGCAACAATCTCTTCCGCTTCATCCAGCTGGGTGACATTAACTCCGTGGGCGCGCATCTTTTCCGCCAGTTCACGGGACGACACCCCTGCCAGCGGCAGTTCACTGGCGGCATATATCCGATGTAAAATAACCTGATCTGCATCATACAAAGACCGGGCGAATTCTTCCAGGAACCACTTTGTTCGGCTGAAGCGGTGCGGCTGAAAAACAACCAGCACCCTTTCTATCCCGTCGGTACGGGCAGCCTGCAAGGTTGCACGTATTTCTGTGGGGTGATGGGCATAATCGTCTACCACGGCAATACCGTTGCCTTTGTATAAGAACTGGAAGCGACGCTCCGCACCGCGAAAGTTTGCCAGGCTTGTCTGGATCCGGGGAAAAGCCACCCCAAACTCTCCGGCTACCGCCACCGCCGCCAAAGCATTAAGGACATTATGCAGCCCTGGGACTGACAGCGTAATCTGCCCCACAGGACCTTTCGGCCCTATAACTTGAAAACGGCTGCCCCAGCCTGCATACTCTATATTGGCGGCACGCCAGTCGCCTTTTGTGAGCCCGAAGGTAACAATTTTTTTTAAATGCGAGGGATGCATATTCTGCAAATACCGGTCCTCCGCATTCAGGACAGCAATACCGTCGGGAGCAGTATTGCCTAAAAATTCTCTGTACGCAGCCAAAAGCAGCTGGAAATTACCCTTATAATGCTCCAGGTGATCCGCCTCTACATTGGTAATAACGGCCATCCGGGGGCGGTAGCGGAGAAAAGTGTTGTCGCTTTCATCCGCTTCGGCAATGACAATATCCGATTTGCCGATGCGGGCATTACCGCCGAATTCAGCCAGCACACCGCCAATGAAAGCGGTGGGGTCCAGCCCCCCCGCCGTCAGCACCGTGGCAATCATGGAAGTGGTTGTTGTCTTGCCGTGCGCTCCCGCCACGGCAATGCCAAAACGATCGTTAATAAAACGGGCCAAAAGTTCCGAGCGGTGCCATACAGGTATGCCGCTTTTTTTGGCGGCCTGCAATTCAACATTATCAGGCGGGATGGCAGTTGAGTAAACTACAAGTTCCGCCCCGGCAATATGTGCCGCATCATGACCGGTAAATACAGTTGCCCCCAGTTTTTTTAATTTTTCCGTAATGGCGCTTTGCTTGATGTCAGAACCGGTCACTATGTATCCCATGTCAAGGAGCACCTGAGCCAGCGCGCTCATCCCGTAGCCGCCAATACCTATAAAGTGAAGATGTTTGATCCGGTTAAGCAAAAAACATCCCTCTTTTCTTTTTTCTGTCAGCCCCGCTTGACAGGCGACAAGCAGGCATCTGCGCCGGAGCTGCAGCATCAGAGGTTTTCCCGCTGAAAAGCTGGCGGAGGAGTTTAGTTCGTCAAAGTATCCTGTCGTTTTCTGTTACAATTGTGGTTTTTTACGCCGTCGAAAAAAAGACTATTTTTCAGCCGGTCTTTTTTTATGTTAAGTTCCACAAAGCCGGCTACTCCTGAATTTGCAACATTTTGTTCATATTTTTAGCAGCCGGCAGTGGCACTAATCCACAGTATCCACATAGTTATCCACAGAAATAACCCCATTATCAATGTATTTTAACAAAGTATCCACATTATCCACAGGTTGTTACCATAACTAGTAACTCTTTTTGTTCATCCGGGCAGTTGCGTTAAGTGGCGCATCATGTCTAAAACAGGATCTGCGTTTAAGTCGAGTCCTGCGAATTGTTGCTTGCGGTAACTGTCCCAGCCGGCTGCCGCCACCATGGCCGCATTGTCGGTACAAAGCGAAAGTGGCGGGAAGAGGAGGTTGCGGCCCTCCGCCGCCAGCGCTGCAGCCAGCCGCGCCCGCAGCATTTGGTTGGCGGCAACACCGCCTGCCAAAAGTACAGTTTTTGTCCCTTTAATCTTTGCCGCCAGGCAGGTTTTTTCCACCAGGATATCAATCACAGCCTGCTGAAAACCGGCAGCCACGTCGGCAACAGGCAGTTTCTGCCCTTTTTGTATTATATTATGCACAGTGTTGATCACCGCAGACTTTAAACCGGAAAAAGAAAATGCCAAGACATCATCCTGGCCGCTGAAAGCCTTGGGGAAGGTAAAAGCATGTATATCACCTTCCCGGGCGGCAAGCTCAATGGCCGGTCCCCCGGGATAGCCCAGACCCAGCACCCGGGCTATTTTATCAAATGCCTCCCCTGCAGCATCATCGCGGGTGGACGCCAGCAATTCCACCTTATCCCGTGCCTCAATGTAGAGCAAACTGGTATGGCCTCCCGAGACAACCAGGCAAACAGCAGGGAATTCCACTTCGTGCACCAGATAATTGGCGGCCACATGTGCCAGCACATGATTGACGGCTACCAGCGGTTTTTCTGCAGCGTAAGCCAAAGTCTTGGCCGTGTTCACCCCCACCAGCAGGGCACCCACCAGACCGGGGCCCTGTGTCACGGCAATACAGGCAAGATCAGCCAAAGTGCAGCCTGCCGCCAGCAGCGCTTCCTCAATCACCAGGTTGATCAGCTCAAGATGTTTCCGTGAAGCAATTTCCGGTACCACACCGCCAAATTTGCGGTGGATATCCACCTGTGAAGCTATAATATTGCTTTTGACCTGCCGCCCGCCGGCCACCACGGCTGCCGCCGTTTCATCGCATGATGTTTCTATGCCTAAAATTAACTCTTCCTTCACTCCGTCACCCCCGCACCGCTCGCTCCGGGGCAAGAATACCCGCCCCAGACCGCTAGTAATATCTTAGCTCTGTCAGCCACATGACCAGTGCATCTTCATCATGGTAATATTTAGGCCGGATGCCGCAGGGAACAAAACCAAACTTTTGATAAAGCGCTTGAGCCCTCAGATTGGAAACACGCACCTCCAGGGTCATGCGGCTGGCTCCTTTGCCGGCGGCTTCTTTGATTAAATGGGCCAGCAGGGCTTTGCCGATTCCCTTCCCCTGCCAGGCGGGGCTGACCGCCAGGTTGGTCACATGGGCTTCATCCAGGATTACCCAGATACCGCCGTAGCCAACCACTTTGCCTTCCGCCAGAGCCACATAGTAATAAGCGAAGCCGTTGTCAAGTATTTCATTGATAAAAGCATGTTTTGTCCAAGGATTTTGATAAACTTTTTTTTCTATTTCCGCAACCGCATCCACATGGCAAAACTTCATTTGTTCAATGGATACAGTCACAGGCAAGTACCTCCCCCGCCATGTGTCTCCCTGTATTTCACTTCCGCTTCCGACTGGCGCAAATAACGGGGAGCCAGCTCGCGCCAGGAAACAGCCTGGCCACGGGCAAGCATTTCAAGCCCCAGTCGTGCCGCTGTAGCGGCACGACAGATGACGGATTCCGGCGGCATTAAACATGCTTTCTCACCAAGTTTTCCGCTGATGAACTCCCGGTAAACAGGGACGGCATCACCGACAAAAAGAACTTTTTCCCCGCAAGCTTCCACTTTTTCCAGGACTGCAGGCAAAGACGCCGCTTTGTCCCCCGCGAGACGCTGCAGGGAACCGTAACCGCGGAAAAGAGCTGTATAAACCTGCCGGCGCCTGGCATCAAGTATAGGGCAGACCAGGCCGTCAAACCACGGGTGCTGGGCTGCCAGTGCTTCCAAGGTAGAAATACCGCACAGAGGGATTCCCAGCGCCTGCCCCAACGCTTTTGCTGTAACTATACCGATGCGCACCCCCGTAAAAGAGCCCGGGCCTGCAACAACGGCTACCCCGTCCAGCTCGGCGGGGGTCAAGCCGGAATCTGCCAGCATAGTCGCTATCAGCGGCAACAACCGCTGGGAATGTGTTTTTTTCACCTGCAGCGTGTATTCCGCCACTACCATATTCTCTGACACCACCGCCACGCTGCAGACCAATGTCGTCGTGTCAATACCAAGTACAAACATTTTTTCAGCTCCCCGGGTTTAATGCCCTGATTATTTCCTGATAACTGACGTCATCGCTGCTGAAAGTAATTCTCCTGACAAAAGGACCTTCCTGCTTGAGGGACACGGTTACTGCCGGCATGTCAAAAAAAGCGGGAAATTTATCGGCCCACTCCACCAGGCTGACGCCCTCACCATAAAGATACTCCTCCGCCCCCAGATCCAACAGTTCTTCTTCAGCGGCAAGGCGGTATAAATCAAAATGATAAAAGGGCAGGCGCCCTTGGTGCACATTGAGCAATGTAAATGTAGGACTGGTGATGGGCGTGCCGACACCAAGCCCCAAGCCCACGCCCCGGGCAAAAACGGTTTTTCCCGTTCCCAACTCGCCGGAGAGGAGAACAACGGCACCGGGAAAAAGCTGCTCTCCCCAGAATTTGCCCAGCTTTTCTGTTTCTTTTTCCCCACGGGTGACAATTACTCTTTTCACGCTGCAACCACCTTTAAAAATGACGATAACCTGCAAACACTAATTCTTCCCATTTACCGCTTTTCGTAACCATCTGCAAGCGGTTTTCCCCTGTCAGTCGTCCCAAGGTATAAAGCGGCCGACCGAATTGCTCTGTGTATGCCCTGGCCAAATTGTCAAAAGCGTTTTCCGGCACTGTAAACAATAACTCGTAATCCTCACCGCCATGTAAAGCAAAATCCAGCGGCGAGCGGCCTGCCGCGGCTGCCACTGCCCGGGCCGCAGGATGCACCGGGATATTCTCCTCATAAAGCAAAGCTCCGCAGCCGTTAATCTCCATGATCTCCCTAATATCTTTCAGCAGTCCGTCGGAAATGTCTATGGCGGTGGTGACGACCCCGCCGGCTGCCAGCCAAAGCCCTTCCCGCACTCGCGGCCGGGGGCGAAAATGAGCCTGCAGCGCGGCGGCACGGACCTTGTCGCTGCAAGGTATGTCCTGCAAAAGCAGCGCCAGACCTGCCGCCGAGGCCCCCAGACTGCCTGTAGTGCAGACCAGTTCCCCTGGCCGCGCCCCGCGGCGCAGGAGTGCCTGCTCGCGCCTTACCTCTCCCTGGACGGTCACACTGACAACCAGCGGTCCCGGGGAAGCAACAAGGTCGCCGCCGCTAATGGCGATCCCGTAGCTTTTCGCCAGTTCCATCATGCCCCGGAAAAAATCCAGCACAAATTCACACTCCGTCCCCGCCGGCAGGGCCAAGGCGACAAAAGCATGGCGCGGCTTGGCCCCCATGGCGGCAAGGTCGCTGAGATTGACGGCCAGCGCCTTAAATCCCAGGTCTTGTGCTGTAATCCCCGGCAGCAGAAAGTGGACGCCTTCCACCAGCATGTCTTTGCTGGTTGCCACAAAAGTGCCGTCGGCAACCCGGGTCAGGGCGGCATCATCCCCGATACCCACCCCTTCCCGGTCTGCAGTACTTGCCGTAAGCGCCGCAATCTCTTTTATCAGGGCTTGTTCCCCTATTTCGTTTATTTTCATTATTTACCACCTGTTTCCTGATTATACCGTTATTTAACGCAAAAAACAACACCGCCCGCCCCTGTTTCCTGCAGGCAAATTGTTTACCGCCGCCACATAATCTTTTTGCAGCCGGGCAAGTTAATGCTGAAGCCGCTTTTTGCTATACTGAAAACAAATCAGTCCCAAGAGGTGTTTTTGCTGATGAAAAAAGCAAAAGAAGTAGCCGGTTTGCCCGTCATAGATATAACTACGGGCAGCCTGCTCGGCAATGTGCAGGAGCTTATTATTGACCACCGGACCCGTAAAGTTGCCGCCGTTGTTGTTGGCGAACGTGCTTTCCTGAAGGCCAGGACAGAAATAATCCCCTATACCGACGTGCGCACCATCGGTCATGATGCCATGATGATCGCCGGCGGCGAAGCGGCGGAGGATCCGCGCTTTGAAACCATGCGTGAACACGGGGTAACAGGCAAACAATTGATCACGGCAGACGGCACCCTGGCCGGCAGTGTGACAGACTATGCTTTTCAGCCTGCGGACGGCCAACTGGCGGAGCTTTATGTAATTTCGGAAAAACAGCGGAAAAGCTTTGCCGTGCCGGTTGCCGTGGTGGAAAACTTTGGCCGTGATTTTATCATTCTGCGCAATGACTACCAAACGCAGGTACGCCCGCTTAACACGGCCGGGGAACACACGCCCCGCAGGCTTGTCCGCACCTTGGAAACCAGGGCGGTTGAGTTTGCCCTTGGCCGTCCTGCCGGCAGCACTGTGACCGATGATGAAGGAGCAATTATTATCAGAAAAGGGCAGACAGTTACCCGGGAGCATGTGGAAATGGCACGCCGGCGGGGAAAACTGGCCCAGTTGCTGCTGGCCGCCGGCGCAGGCGAAATCTGGGAAAGCATGCTGGATGTTAAAGACATCTTGACGCACTTGCAGGACAAAGTAAATGCCGGGGGACAAGTGCTGGAGCAGGCTACACGGGAAAAAATGCGAGCCTATGTTTTAGGCAAAAAACTGGCCCAGGCAGTACATGCACCGGACGGGACACTGCTTGGGGCGCGCGGCGATATTGTCACGGAAAACATGCGGGAGCGGGCGGAAGCGGCGGGACGGCTTTCCCAGCTTTTTCTGGCCGCCGTCGCGGCAGATGTGCAGGCGGCCCTTGACCCTGTAAAAAAGCAGCTACGGGAGATTTTCAGTAAAAAAGAACTATAAAAAAGGTGGCTGCTGCCGCCTTTTTATTATGTTTCCGGGCTTACTTTTTTAAAAGAGGCGTACTTTCCCGGGAATCACAAGCAAGACGTTCCTGCCGGAACTCTTCTGCAATTTTGGCAATAACTTTCTTTTCAATCCGTGAAACATAAGAACGGGAAATTCCCAGGCTTTTGGCAATTTCTTTCTGTGTCTGCCTGCGCCCCAGGGGCAGCCCGAAACGCAGGGCCAGAACAATACGTTCCCTGTTTTTCAGGCGTTTAATAATCTGGTATAGTTTGGCTTCAATGATCTTTTTGTCCACCACGTCCAGAATCTCTTCCGCATCTGTACCTAATATATCATGGAGAGTAATTTCATTGCCCTCTTTGTCGGTCCCGATCGGGTCATGCAGTAATACTTCCGCTCTGCGCTTGGTTACCACACGCAGGTGCATCAGAATTTCATTTTCAATACAGCGGGCTGCATAAGTAGCCAGCCGCGTCCCCTTGTTCCCCTTATAAGAATCTATAGCCTTAATCAGACCTACTGTACCGATAGAAATCAGATCTTCCTGATCCTCTCCCGTATTTTCAAATTTTTTAATCACATGGGCTACAAGGCGGAGATTACGTTCGATTAAAACGCTGCGCGCCTCCTGATCGCCCTGAGCCAGCCGCTGGAGATATATTTGTTCTTCTTGGGGTGAGAGCGGCTGAGGAAAAGAATTATTGTTCAGATATGAGACAAGCAATGTAATTCCCCGAACGACAGCAGCAATCAGTGTTACCAGAGCAAACAAAAAAGCACCTCCCGCGGGATGTCATCTCTACATTGTATGCCCGCCCGGGTGCCAATGTGCGCAGTTTTGCGCTTCTTCTTTGACAAAAACCATTGTCTTCTCCACCATTATATTCCCGGCCGCCCGGTAGTGTGCAACACTTTTCGGGCCGTCCTTTAGCGTGCGTCAAGCACGGCTTCCATCACCCTGCGGAAAACGGCGGAAGCAGTGGGCTCTCCGGCATAATGCTCCTCCAGCAGCAAAACGGCAACCCAAGTTTCTTTCCCCGTCTCCACCATCCCGGCAAACCAGGAACGGCTGTAATCCTTGCCGGCAAGCTGGGCGGTGCCAGATTTGCCTGCCGCCCCGTATTTGTCGCTCTTGGCCGGTGAGGCTGTCCCCACTTCCACCACAGGGACAAGCATTTCCCGCAATTTTTGGGCAAGTGCCGGAGCAATGACCAGGGAACCGTACTGGACGGGGTAATTCCGGACAGTATTGCCGTTTTTGTCAATCACCTTAGACACCAGGCGCGGGTACACATCGCGCCCGCTGTTGGCCAAAATGGACATGACGCGGGCCAGTTGCAAAGGTGTGGCCGTTATCGCTCCCTGGCCGATGGCCAGGTTGGCTACATCGCCGCCGTAAAGCAAATCTGCTGCATCCGGAATGATCCCCGCCGCTTCCCCGCCCAGGGGTATGCCTGTAGCCTGCCCCAGTTTAAAGCGTTTTGCCATCTCAATCACTTTCTCCTTGCCCAGGCCCAGGGCAAGGTCAATAAAGTAGCCGTTGCAGGATGTGATCAATGCCTGCTGCAAACCAATTTTACCGTGACTGGTGCCGGCAAAACAGGAAATCTGCCTGTCGCCCAGTTCATAAAAACCGTCGCAAAGAAAAACATCGCGAGATGCAGGCAGCTTTTCTTCCAGTGCCGCCGCCGCTACAATCACTTTAAAAACAGAGCCGACGGCGTACGGCATCAAAGCCCGGTTCAGGTAAACCTGGTCCCGCTCCATCTGTTTCAGTTTCTCCCCGGTGGTGCCGCGGTAAAGATCTTCCACAGGCAGCCGCGGGAAAGAAGCCAGCACCAGGATGTCACCGTTCTGCGGGTCCAGCAGAATAAAGGCACCCTTTTTAATAGCGTCTTTTCCTACCGCTTCCGCCGCCGCCTGCAACTTTCTGTCAATGGTCGTAACTACGCTATACGGTCGCCGCAGGTGCTCATATTTCCACTCACTGATACCGTAGCCGGGAACCATTCGTCCCTTGGCGTCAACAATGACGCCAACCGCTGCCGGCGTCCCCCACAATTCCCGGTTAAAGGTACGTTCCAGGCCGGAAATCCCTTCGCTTGGTTGCAGTGGGTTGACCGGCCTCCTGATGTAACCGGTGACATGGGCCGCAAGGGAGGCGCTCGAATAGCGGACCTCCTCCACGAGCGCCAGGTTTTGCAGGTAGACGGGAGCAAGATCCGAGCTTGTATGATCCGCCGCCTCTCCCCGGCGCACTTCCTGCAAAAACGCATGCAGGGACAAGCCGTGACGGTCAAGGATTTGTCCGCGGCCTGAAGCATATACATATGTATCCGTTCTTTGGGCTGCCGCCTGCCGCGCCAGCCGCCAGCCCTGCAGCAGTTGCAGAGAAAAAAGGCGTACCAGCAGCAACCCAAAAAGCAGGAGAAAAATGGAGATGAGAAGCACTATTCGCGCCTGCCGTCTTGCCCTGCGCATAAAAAACACCCCGCAGTCAGACTTAAGGTCTTAGTCTTCCCGGCGGGGCATAATTTTATACTTTTGATGCAGCGGCAAGCTACGCTATAACTGCGCCAGCCGCCGCCTGACAATGGCATATTCCTCTACATGGTCCTGCATGGCCAGGGAGACATGCTCCTGGACACGCACAGCCTCCCTGATGGGTTCGCCGTCCGCATTACGCAGATCCGTGACAACAAATTCTCGACACTCTGTCTTGGGGCCAAACATTTCCAGCCTTTCACCGGCGGCAAAACGGTTGCGCATTTCCACCACGGCGCGTTTGGTCAGCGGATCGTAACTGCGCACCACACCGATAAATTCATGGCTTGCTACCAGCTGGGCGCTGTCAAAGACCTGCCCGGAAAGCCCCGGGTTTCCCTCCAGAAAGCCGGTGGAATAGGGACGGTGACTGATTGCCTGAAGCTCGGCATGCAGGGCAGGGTCCGTAGTATAATTCGGGTCGTGCAGGTAAGCATCCAGTGCCCGGCGGTAGGCACGCGTCACTGTCGCCACATAATAGGCGCTTTTCATACGCCCTTCAATTTTGAAACTGTTGACTCCGGCCGCAGCCAGCCTGCCCAGGTAATCAATGAGGCACAGGTCGCGGGCATTCAGGATATAAATACCGCGGCTGTCTTCTTGCACCGGCATGTAGACGCCCGGCGTCTTCTCCTCCAGCAAGTAATATTTCCAGCGGCAAGCCTGGGCGCATTCGCCCCTGTTGCCGCTGCGTCCCGCCAGGTGCAGGCTTAAGTAGCAGCGCCCCGAATATGCCCAGCACATGGCGCCATGGACAAAAACCTCAAGTTCAACCTTGACATGGCGACGGATTTCTGCAATCTCCGCCAGTGAAAGTTCCCGTGCCAGGATAATGCGGGCTATGCCCGCTTCCTGCCAAAATAGTGCACTCCTCCAGTTGGTAGTATTGGCTTGCGTACTTAAATGACAGGGCATTCCGGGAACTGTTTCCCTGGCCACCGCGAAAACACCGGGGTCGGAGACAATAATGGCATCAGCTCCCAGCTCCTGCAGAGATTTTAGGTAGGAGGGCAACTCTTGCAGGTCTTTGTTGTTGGCGAAAATATTGACAGTAACATATACTTTTGCTCCGTGCCGGTGGGCAAAAGCTATGCCTTCCGCCAGCTCCGCCGTGCTGAAATTGCCGGCGGCCGCCCGCAGGCCAAAGTTTTTACCTCCCAGGTAAACGGCATCGGCGCCGTAGACGACAGCCATTTTCAATTTTTCCAGGTTACCGGCCGGTGCCAAAAGTTCCGGTTTTTTCATGCTTACTCAACCTAATTCTTTTTATTTTCCCGTGCCTTGCGCTTATTTGCCTCATGCTCCGCCAATGTCCGGCCGAAATAATGTTCCCCGCTACCGTCATTTTTGGCCACATAATACAGGTAATCACTCTCCGCCGGATACAGCACAGCCATAATGGCGGCTTTCCCCGGAGAAGCGATAGGACCCGGCGGCAGGCCCTTATACTTGTAGGTATTATAGGGAGAATCTACTTCCAGGTCTTCCAGCAGGACAACAGTCCGGTGCTCTCCCAGGGCATAGATGACAGTGGCATCAACCTGCAGGAGCATGTCTTTTGCCAGCCTGTTGTGAATGACGGAAGCTATCAGCGGGAACTCGCCCGCCACCCGGCCTTCCCTTTCTACCAGGGATGCCATGGTTAAAACAGTATGCAGGTCCAGGCCCAGTTCCGCCGCCCGTTCGCGCAGCTCGGCCGTCAAAATCTCCTCCAGGCGGTTCTGCATGCGGGCAATAATCTGTTCCACCGACACGCCCCGTTCAAATTCATAGGTGTCCGGGAAGAGGTAGCCTTCCAGGGTATAGCGCTGCCCCTCCGCAACCCGGCCCAAAGCAGGAACCACTGCTGCCGCCGCTGCCAAAAAATCCCCTGCCGGAACCAGGCCGGCCGCTTCCATGGCGGCGGCAATCTGCTCAAGGGTGTAACCTTCCGGGATGGTCACGGTCACAGTATTCCTGTAGACATCTCCCCGTACAAGGCGCTGCAGGATTTCATCCATGGTCATGCCGTAATGCAGGATGTAATCGCCGGCCTGCAGGCGCTGGTCCAGATTGCGGTACTTGGCATAATAACGAAAGACAGTAGCATTGCGCACCAGCCCGTGCTCGGCAAGAATACCGGCAATACGGATGAGCGATGCGCCGGGTGGAATGGAAACAAGCACAGGCTCCTGTGCCAGGACCAGCACGGGCTGCAACCAGATATTAATCTGGACGGCAACCCCTATCAGTACCACGGCCGCCACAATGACAAAAGCAGCAAGCAGCCGCAGCAGTTTCCCCATTCTCATGCTCTCTCCCCCGTCAACTTACTCTGCTTCATCTTCCTCCGCCATGACCAGTTCTTCCCATGCTTGAGCCACAGCTTCCCATTCGGCATCGTCTTCAACTACCACCAAGGTCTCATTGCCGTCTTCGTCCGCGTCAATCCGGAAAATGACGGCTTCCTGCTCCTCGTCTCCCGCTGAATTTTTCTCTTCCATCGCTTCAGAGGGAATCATAATGGCATACTCCTTGTCATTTACCATGATGATATCCAGGAGAATAAAATCATGTTCCGCTCCTTCTTCATCCACCAACGTAACAACATCATTTTGCAGTTCTGTCATTTAATTATACACCTCTTTTTTTCTTTACGTAAACGCCCATATTCTTTACAATCTTACCGGTTTCTATCCGGACCGGCGCCGGAGTGGGCCTGAAGATAGTTTTGCAGGATTAGAACGGCCGCCATTTTATCAACCACTTTACGTCGCTTTGCCCTGCTGACATCGGCGGCAATCAGTATGCGTTCCGCCTCCAGTGTAGTCAGGCGCTCGTCCCATAAACGGACAGGCACTCCCAGTTCTTCTTGCAACCGGCCGGCAAACTCCGCCGCCATTTCCGCCCGCGGGCCGGCGGTACCGTTCATGTTCAGCGGGTGCCCCACCACAATGAGGGAAACCTGGTACTGCTCGCAGAGCTGTCTTAGCCGCTGCAGGTTGGTCTGCCAGTCTGTGCGGCGGATTACCTCTATACCTTGGGCGGTCCAGCCCAGTTCATCACTTACAGCCACACCGATGGTGCGGTCTCCTACATCCAAGCCCATAATACGCATCATTAACCTCGGCATTAATAGATTTTCAGGTAAAAATCCGGGCAGTACGCCCCGCAGTAACCGCAGAGGATGCAAGCATCCTCGTCAACCGTTGCCTTCCCCGCTAAAACTTTCAGCGCCCGTTGCGGGCAGTGGCCGGTGCAGTTGCCGCAGCCACGGCACCAGTACTGGACGTGCAGGCGTCTTTTGCTTTTGCGCAGCGCCTCTCCTTGGGCCTGCGACGGCTGCTCGCCGGAAAAAAGCGCGGAGTTATAATCAATTTCCGCCTCGGTTTGCATACCTACCGCTATGGCATCCAGGCATGTCTGCGCAAGAACGAAACGGAAAGCTTCCTCGCTTTTGCCAATCAGGTGGCCGCCACCCAGCGGCTTCATGGCAAAGATACCCACACCCTGTGCATGGAGCTCACCTAAGACAGCCAGCATTTCCGCCGCCGTCCCGTCCACAATGCCGACGCCTTCCATATTAATCAAGGGGTGAACAACATCAATTTCCGGCATAGTCAGGGCGGCACGCACCGCAGCGATGTGATGCGTAGAAAAACCGACGGCTCGCACCAGACCCTGCTCCTTTGCTTCCAGCAAATACTCCAGGGCGGGACGGTGGCCTGCCAGCGTCAGGGCCGATTCCTGTTCATGCAACAGGAAAATGTCAATACTTTGAATGTCCAGCTCCGCCAGCGCCCGCCGCAGGCTTTTTTTCATGCCCTCGCGCGTGTAATCATACGATTTGGAAGCAATGACAGGCCTCTTGCCGCTTTTGTGCATGGCCTCACGGAGATACGGGTAGGTCCCGTACAAGTCAGCCGTATCAAAAAAAGTAACTCCCCGGTCCATGGCGCGGACAAGCAAGTCCGCCCCCTGTTCCAGAGGGAGGTTGCTTTGCAGGGGACCCAGTGTCAGTGTGCCAAAACAAAGACGGGAAACACGGATTCCCGTCTTTCCCAGGGTACGATACTCCATTTTTACACCTGATTATCCAGCTTTGACAAATACGATCCCACCAGTTCTTCCAAAAGCTCATCCCGCTCCAGCTTACGGATCAGCACCCTGGCGTTCCGGTGGCTGGTAATATACGCGGGATCGCCTGACAGCAGATAGCCGACAATCTGATTTATGGGATTATACCCTTTTTCCTTCAGCGCTCCGTAAACAATACGGAAAACATCTTTTACCTGGTATGTTTCTTCGTCTGTTGTCCGTTTGAACTTCATTGTCTGGTCAAAATTCTCCACACCCCTCACCCCCCACAAGGCAGGATCTTACTATACTATTCGCCCATTTCCCATATTTTCCTGTCACTGTTTCTGCTTTTGTACTAAATCATTTACGCTCTGCAGAGCCTCATCCAGCCGACCGGGGTCTTTACCGCCGGCCTGTGCCATATCCGGCCGTCCGCCGCCGCCGCCGCCCGTTAACTTGGCCACTTCACCAACCAGCCTGCCGGCATGAAAACCCGCCTTCACCAGATCGGGCGTGACGGCGCCCACCAACAGCACCCTGCCTTCGGCCACGGTGCCAAGCACAATAATTCCGGAGCCTATTTTCTGTTTCAGACGGTCGGCCATTTCGCGCAAAGTTTCCATCTTGCCCGCATTTACCCTGGCGCTTAAAACAGGCACGCCGCTTGTCTCCTGAACCAGGTCAAGCAGGTCGTCAACTTCCATGCCGGCCAGTTTTAATTGCAGCTTCTGGTTTTCACGCTGCACCTCTTTTAATTCCTGCTGCAGGCCGGCGATTTTTTCCGGCACCTGCTGCGGCTCGCTTTTCAGCCGGGCGGCCGCCTCTTCCAGCAGCCTGTTGCGTTCGGCAAACCACTCATAAGCGGCGGCGCCAGTCAGCGCTTCAATTCGCCGCAGGCCGGCGCCGATGCCGGATTCGGACACAATTTTAAAAAGACCGATCTCTCCTGCACTCCGGACATGCGTGCCGCCGCACAGTTCCATGCTATAATTGTCAACGCTGACTACCCGCACTTTATCGCCGTATTTTTCCTCAAAAAGGGCGGTGGCACCCATGTCCCTGGCTTCATCCAGTGTGGCCAGGGTAACACTGACAGAAGGATTCTGCCAGATGATTGTATTGACACGTTCCTCAACAGCCTGCAGCTGGTCGGCTGTGAGTGCATGTAAATAGGTAAAGTCAAAGCGCAGCCTGTCCGGAGCAACCAAGGAACCGGCCTGTTGCACATGCTCGCCCAGCACCTCTCTCAGCGCCTTATGCAAAAGATGAGTGGCCGTATGATTCCGGCAAACGGCACGCCGCCTTCCATCCTCCACAACAGCCTGTACCATGTCGCCCGCCTTTAGTACACCCTCTGTGATGCGGGCCTGGTGTATGGTCTGGCCGTCGGGTGTCACTTTTGTATCGCTTATTTCCGCCTTGACAGTTTCGGAGACAAGCAACCCCTTGTCACCAACCTGACCGCCGCGCTCGCCGTAAAACGGAGTGGCGGCAAGCACCACTTCTACCTCTTCGCCCGCACCAGCCTGCGCCACGCGCCTGCCATCCTGCAGGATGGCCAGCACTTCCGTTTTTGCCTGCAATTCTTCATACCCGGTAAAAACCGTTTCCAAGCCTTTAATTTCCTCATAGGCAGCGTCAGCGGTGCCGAATGTACCGGTGCTGCGGGCACTGCGGGCACGCAGGCGCTGTTCCTCCAGCGCCGCCTGAAAACCTGCCTCGTCCAGTGTAAGCCCGTTTTCTTCCACAATCTCTCTCGTTAAATCTATGGGAAAGCCGTACGTATCATACAGTTTAAAAGCATCCGTCCCGGAAAAAACGCCGTTCCCGCCTGTGGCGGCCATCATTTCCGCAAGTATCTTCATCCCCTGTTCCAGGGTCTCATGAAAGCGCTCTTCTTCCAGGCGGATTACCTTGCCTATATATTCACGCCCTTTTTGCAGCTCGGGATAAAAAGCGCCGTACTCGTCCACCACCAAGTCCACAGCCTGGTGAAGAAAAGGCTCATCCCTGCCCAGCAGTTTGCCGTGACGGACGGCACGCCGGAGCAGTCTGCGCAGGACATAGCCGCGCCCTTCATTGCCCGGCAGAACACCGTCACCGATTAAAAAACAAATACCGCGCACATGTTCCGTCAAAATCCTCAGCGAGATGTCGTCCTGCGTGTCTTTGCCGTATTCCCGGCCGGTGGCGCTGCAAAAATGCTGTAAAAGCGGCCGTACCGTGTCAATTTCAAAGAGGTTGTTCACCCCCTGTAAAACGAGTGCCAGGCGCTCCAGCCCTGCCCCGGTGTCAATGTTGCGCTGGGCCAGCGGCTGGTATGTGCCGTCTTCGCAGCAATTAAACTGGGTGAACACCAGGTTCCAGATTTCCAGGTAACGGTCGCAATCACAGCCTACTTCGCAATTTGGCCGGCCGCAGCCCTTCTCGGGACCCAGATCGTAATAGATCTCTGAACATGGTCCGCACGGCCCGGTGCCAATCTCCCAGAAGTTGTCTTCCTTGCCCAGCCGGTAAATGCGTCCGGCCGGGAGACCGATTTTTTTATGCCAGATCTCAAAAGCTTCGTCGTCATCCAGGTAAATGCTGACGTAGAGCTTGTCCTCCGGCAGTTTGAACCCTGTGGTCACCAGTTCCCAGGCCCACTCAATGGCTTCCTCCTTGAAATAGTCGCCAAAAGAGAAATTACCCAGCATTTCAAAAAATGTGGCATGGCGAGAGGTGCGCCCCACACGGTCAATATCCGGTGTGCGCAAGCATTTCTGGCATGTTGCCACCCGGGGATGGGGCGGTTTTTTTTCTCCGGTAAAAAAAGGTTTTAACGGTGCCATGCCGGCACCTATTAAAAGCAACGTAGGATCATTTTGCGGAATTAAAGAAAAACTGGGAAGGACAAGATGGTCTTTTTCCCGGAAAAATTCTAAAAAAGTGGAACGGATATCCTTGGACAGCATGCCAAACCCTCCCTGAATTGTATCACAGTTCATTATATAAGAAGGAGAGGAAAGGTGTCAATAAAAGGAGCATGGACGCATTTACCTGCCGTTCCGGTTGGCGGCAAAATCAATGACATGTTTAAGAAAAATGCGGGCAACGGCGGTAAAGGGGACGGCAAAAATCAGGCCGGGCAAACCGTAAAGCTTCCCTCCCAGAACCAACACAAAAATGACAACTAAAGGATGGAGTCCCAGGCTGCGGCCCAGGACCTGCGGGGCAATTACGTGACTTTCCAGTTGCTGGACGATGACATAAACAAGCCCTGCTTTCAAGGCAAGCGCCGGGGAAGTGAGCAGGGCCAGGAGCACTGCCGGTATGGCGCCGATAATGGGTCCAAAGTAAGGGATGACATTGGTCAACCCTGCCAGGATGCCCAGAATCAACGCATAATCCAGCCCCACAAGGGCAAGGCCCACATACGTCAGCACACCGACAAGAAAGCTGATAACCAGGATGCCGCGGAAATAAGCGCCCATTGTCCTGTCCATTTCACTGCCCATGGCGACAAACCAGGAACGGTATTTTTTCGGGAAAAGCAATACCACAGACCGTTTGAGAGCATCCATATCACGTAGAAAATAATACACCATCAACGGGATAACAAGCATGGCCAGCAGATTGGAGAACAAATTTAAAACACTGCCTGTCACCCGCTCCAGCAAAGCCTGTATTGCAGCCTGCAAGTTAAGAATATTCTGGTCGAGCGCCATCCTGATGCTCTCCGGCATATTGATGCGCCGGTAGTCCGACTGCAGGCTGAACAAAAAATGCTGAAACTGGTTTGTATACTGCGGCAGCATTTCTCCCAGTTTTTGCAGTTCATTAATAAGGGCGGGAATGGCGGTTACGCAAAACAAAAAGGCAAGGGAAAAAAAAACGGCATAAATAAGCAAAATCCCCAGAGACCGCGGCACACGGCGTTCTTCCAGGAATTCTACCAGCGGGTTTAAAATATAAGCAAGAATGATTGCCAACAAGAAAGGAATAAAAATAGAAAATAAACGGCGGCCGACGAATAACAGCCAGAAGAGCATGGCTACAGTCACAGCCAAAATGGTACCAAGCATGCCATAACGCCGCAGCAACTGCCGGTCATGTTTCAGCATCAAGTCACCCCCCTGTCCGTCTGTTTATCTATATGCAGGTACAAGGGGCTCCATACGCTGCTACCCCAGGAAGTTTTCCGCCAGCGTACCGCTTTTCTGCACCAGATCACTGAGAGCAATCAGTGTTCCTTCTTCATCAACATAATAAGCCGTGTAGGCACCGGCTCCCTGCACGGAAAATTCAACCAGGCAGTTCCAGCAATAATACTGGTTTGTTCCCACTTTGCCCGTATCATTACTGTTACAAAGCGGACAATTCATCGTCTCACCCCTCTTCGTAGCAGACAATAAGTGCGTCTTCTCCCACAATCATCTGTGGCGGGTCCTCCAGAACCGGCCTGCCCTGCAGCAAGTCATCAATCAGGCCTGACGAAAGGCGCCAGCCGGCAACCCTCCCTGTTTCTTCTTCAAACAAAAAATCTTCCACTATCCCCAGTTCGTCGCCACCGTCGGAAAGCATGCGTTTCCCCAGCGCACGGCAGGTAAGCCGCCCATCCACCAGGGGTGGATCCCCCGTTGCATACAACCCTGTTCCGGCGACCAGTACTGCGTCACTGCCAATCTTCACAATTTCGGCAAAAGGGATAACACGCCGCTGGGGAAGCCAGCCGCCGCCTTCCACCAGCAGGCCCGCAACTGTTTCACAACGTTCATCCAGCAGCCATTCCCTCACTTTCCCCACTTCCCGGCCGCTGGGCGCATGTATTACTGCAAAACCGATCATTTCCCGGGAAAACTTCACGGTGACACCTCCAAAGATGCAGGATAGTATACCCGCCGGGAGGCTGCCTTATTCAACTTGTGTAGTTTTCCAGCAGGCGCAGCATATCATACATATCGGTAAAAGGAATGCCTTTTTCCAGTTGCGGCCGCAAGTCTTCCCTGACTTCATAGTCGGTCAAAACATACTGCAGCATTCCGCCCGGAGGTACTGCATCATAAATGGCAAGATGGTTGTCATAAACCCCCAGATACCCCTGGTAAACCCTCCCGTCCGCTTCCGGGACAGGCCCCGTTTTTTCTGCCGTGAGGGCAGCGCCTTCAGCTACGCCGGATACGGGAGACAAGCCTCTGAAAAATAAGGCTGTCGCCCCTCCCCCCGCAGCCAGGCCAAGCACCAGGCCAATCAGGAAAATACTTACGGGAGTAAGGCGTTTGTGCGGAAACATAAAAAAATCCCACCTTTCACGGTTTATACTAATTAATTCCCCGTGAACGGAGGGTTTATACCCGTGCTGCTATTCGTTCTCCAGAGCCGCTGCTATCTCCGGGGGGAGATCGAGATTTGTGTATACATTCTGCACATCGTCATGGTCTTCCAAAAGATCGATGAGCTCCACCGCTTTTTTTGCTTCTTCCAGGTCGGTAATCTCCACTGTACTTTCCGGCACCATGGTAATGGAGGCATCTACTAATTTGACACCTGTCGCCTCCAGTTTTTCCTTTACCTGTTCGAAATCACCCGGTTCGGCATAGATTGTATAAAGATCATCATCGGCTTCGAAATCTGCAGCACCCGCTTCCAGTGCCAAAAGCATCAGTTCATCTTCATCCCACTCATTTTTGTTTACTGTCAGGTAGCCTTTGCGGCTGAACATCCAGGCTACACAGCCCGCTTCCCCCAGGCTGCCGCCGCGCCGGGAAAAAATGTGACGGATTTCAGCGGCTGTCCGGTTACGGTTGTCAGTAAGAATTTCCAGCATCACCGCCGTCCCGGCAGGCCCGTAACCTTCATAAACAATTTCTTCGTAATTAACGCCGTCAGTGTCGCCGCTGCCTTTCTGCAGAGCGCGGGCGATGTTATCGTTTGGCATATTGACGGCACGTGCCTTTTGCAGGGCCAACCGGAGACGGAAATTGCCGCTTGGATCAGGCCCCCCCGCACGTACTGCAGCCATAATTTCTCTTGATATTTTTGTAAAGATTTTTCCTCTCAGCGCATCCACACGTGCTTTTCTGCGCTTTATATTAGCCCATTTTGAATGTCCTGCCATCGTATCCCTCCCGCAAGAATACCACAGACATCTGGTTGCGCCTTTAAATTTTACCGCCCTTATTGTATCACTAATTGCGGCAGGCGACAATATTGCATTGTTCAGGTACCAGGGAAAAGTGCCGCAGCTTTGCACAGGCGGCGGCAAACGCGTATTGTTCAAGCACTGCTGCGAACTCTCCCCGCTGCAATGGTATTTAACGATAGAGTTGCTGGTATTTTGTATAAGCTTTCCTGACTTTAACCAAAAATTGGCGCGTTTCAGCAAAGGGGATCTTATGCCGGTCGGCATAGCGGCCGGACCAGGTTTTGTCGTCCAGCCAGGCGGAGACCTGCCCGGGCCCGGCATTATAGGCGGCAATAACCACATCAACCCGCCCGGCAAATTTCTCCAGCAGATAGGCCAGATACCAGGTCCCCAGCCTGATGTTAACTTCCGGGTCCAGGATGTCTTCAATTTCCAGTGTTTCCATACCCAGCCGGCGAGCAATCCACTGTGCCGTCTCCGGAATCACCTGCATCAGGCCAAGCGCTCCCTTCCAGGAAACGGCATCCACCCGGAAATTGCTTTCTGCATGCATGACGGCAACAACAAGCAGTGGGTCCACCCCGTACTGGAAGGCGTACAGTTCAATCAGCTGCCGGTGATGATACGGGTAAATGCGCCGCAGGTAACGTGGTGTCCGCATCACGGCAAAAAGCAGCAAAACTGCCAGTGCCAAGACAAGCAGCAGCCGCGGCAGCCACAGCCGCCTGACCCAATCAGCCATTGTCACACTCCCGTTGTAAAATTTGCCACACCGCTTCCACCTGCTTTTCCGTCTCGGCCAGGGAGCCGCTGTTATCGATGACATAATCGGCCCGGGCAGCTTTCTCGCTCAGCGGCATCTGGGCCGCGATGCGCCGCATTGCTTCCGCTTCATCCAACCCGTCACGCTCTTTGAGCCGCGCCAGCTGTGTTTCCCGGTCTGCTGTCACCACAATTACCCTGTCCGTCTCCCGCTGGAAACCGGTTTCATAAAGCAGTGGAACTTCCACCAAAACAATACAGTCACCTGCCGCCTCCGCGGCTCGCAATTCCTCCCTCATCAATTCCCCGATCAGGGGATGGAGGATTGCTTCCAGTTCTTTGCGCAAGCCCGCATCATGGAAAACAATCTTCCCCAGGGCCTTCCTGTCCAGGCGGCCGTCGGCAGTCAGGACTTCCCCGCCAAAGCGGGCAACCACTGCCGCCAATCCCGGCTGCCCCGGCTCCACAACCTCCCGTGCCAGCCTGTCAGTATCTATCCGCCTGGCACCGAGGCGGGCAAACATCTTTCCTACTGTAGATTTTCCCGTGGCAATACCTCCCGTCAAACCTACAACCAGCATCATTTCATCCCTTTTTCAGTAGAGATTGTCCCCTGCGGCAGTTTACGCCCGCAGCACAGGCCGGCGCTCCCGCTTTAGCGGCCGCCTTCATGCAAGCTCCGCCGTGCCGCCCGGACGGCGGCCGCGATATCTTCAGCACCCACCAGGGCGGAAATCATAGCGGCACAGGCGGCGCCGAGCCGCATTACTTCCTTAATATTGGACGGTGTAATGCCGCCGATCGCCACCAGCGGCAGCGTAAAAGTACGAGACATGGTTTGCAGTAAAGCAAGCCCAACCGCTTCCCCCGCATCTTCCTTGGTCGCCGTCCGATAAATAGGACCGACCCCCAGGTAATCGGCGCCGCGGGCCACGGCGTCCCTCGCTTCCTCCATGCTGCCGGCGGAAACACCCACAATTACTTCCGGCCCCACCAGCTTCCTCACCGCATCTGCCGGCAGGTCGTCCTGGCCGACGTGCACGGCGCCGGCCCCGGTCAGGAGGGCCAGGTCCTCATCATCGTTTACCACAAACAAGGCGCCTGCTTCCCGGCACATTTTACTGATAGCCAGGCATTCGGCATATTTTTCTTTTATTGTTTTCGCTTTTTCCCTGTACTGAATAATCTTTACACCGGCGGCAAGCAACTCCCTGACGACGGTCAGGTTGTCCCTGCCCCGGGACAAAGCCTCACAGGTAATACCGTAAATATCGGTCTGCGGCAGTGAACGCACCGCTTTTCATCACCCTTTCTTTTGGGCAACTGGCATCAAAAATCAGTACCTGCCCTGGCGGATGGCCGGGCCGGTCTTAGTCGCCAGAAAGACGGAAACGGCCACTTTCAGCAGGTCGCCCGGCAGATAAGGCAGCATGGCCGACAAAGCTTTACCTGGTGACAGTCTCAGAAGATAAGCCAACTGTATTATACCCGGTAGATAGACGGCGCAGATACCGCCCGCAAAGGCAGCCCCCAAGAGGTGCAGCGTTGACGGCTGTTCGCGCTTTTCCGTCAGTTTGCCGGTCAGGTAAGCTCCCAGGACAAAACCCCAGATAAAACCGCCCGTCGGTCCCACAAGGGCATTCAAGCCGCTTTTGCCGCCCGCAAAAACAGACAGCCCGCTGATGCCAAGCAGGAGATAAACCACCTGGCTTACGGCGCCGCCGCGGGCGCCCAAAAACAGGCCGGACAGCATGACGGCCAAAGACTGACCGGTTACAGGCGGCAGCCCCCCCGGCAGGGGAATGGTCACATAAGCCAAAAGCGCCGTCAATGCGGCAAAAAAAGCGCCGGCCACATATTCTCGCAGAGCAATATTCCGCATGCCGCGTCCTCCCGCACGAAAAACTGGCAGGATTATAACACGGCTGCATTTTTAATGTCAACGTTGTTTCTTCTAATGTTTGACATTGTTTTGTTCATCATAACCGTCGTTGCTTGCCTGCTGCGATCTCAAGGCAACCATCAGGCGGTGTGCCTGCCAGGCAAGGCAGAGCAGACCGGTATGCAGAATATTTCGCTGCCGGCAAGCTGCTTCCTCCTTGCTGGCAGCAAGTTCCTTCGGCAGCATAAAATGACTTTTATCTTAGTAAAATTTAAATGATATAAAGAAAAATACATGAATAATTAAGCCACCCTTCTTTTTTGCCCGCTACAATGGCAGTAACGGCTCCCCTTGCATAATTTACAAGCAACAGGAGGAAGCGCCATGTTACGGGCAAAAAAAATTGACAGAAAAAAATGGCTGGTACTCTCCGCAGCCTGTGTGCTGCTTTTTGCCGGTATTATTATTTTTGCCACATCATTGCCGGAAAAAATTATGGCAGCCTGGTCAGACAGGCCGGAAGCGGAACCGCCGGCAAAGCCGGAAGTGCCTGAACCGGCGGAAGAGCCGCAGCCTGATCCCGGGGAGGCAGAACCGGGAGATGAAACGCTGCCGGGTGAGGAAGAGACGCCTGGTCCGGGGGATGAAAAACAACCGAAGCCTGAACCAAAAGAACAGGTTCCCACTATTTATGCCGGGCAAAAATTAATTATCCCGCAAGCAACCGGCGTCACACGGGGCAATTCACAGATCGTCAGGGAAGGCATAACGGAAGTGGCGGAAAAACAAATAGCCCTCACCTTTGATGCCGGCTGGTTGTATGAACAGACGGAAGACCTGCTTGCCGTTCTGTCTGAATACGATGTAAAATGCACCTTCTTTGCGCGTGCCCGCTGGGTGGAGGCTCATCCCCACCTGGTGGAGGAAATTGTCCGGCACGGCCATCTGATAGAGAATCACTCCCTGACCCACGGGCACCTGATCAACATGAGCGAAGAAGAAATTGTCACTGAAATGCGTGAATCCACCCGCATCATTGCCCAGGCCACGGGCAGAAAGCCTTACCTCTTCCGCCCCCCGTACGGCGAATATAACGAAACTCTCCTGAACGTTTTGACCAATGAAGGTTATCCCTACACTGTTTTGTGGACTGTAGACAGCCACGACTGGGCGGAAGAAATCGGCGGCAAGGAAGTAACAACACAATACCTGATTGACAGGGTGCTGGAAAACGCTTCACACAAAGGCATCATCCTGCTGCATATCGGCGGTTACCACACGGTAGAAGCACTGCCTGCCATCATCACCGGCCTGCGGGAAAAAGGTTACACTCTCATTACAGTCAACGAAATGCTGCCGCCGCCTTCGGCAGGCAGCCTCACCATAACGGTGGAGGCCGGCGACACTCTCTACTCCCTGGCCAAGCGTTACGGTGTAAGCATTGAGCAGATTATCAGTGCAAACAACCTCTAAAAATTTTATTCATCCTTGACAACAGGAGCAGGATAGCTCACCATATACCCCGCAGGGGGTATTTTTTTGTCACTCCGCGGACGTGGTGCAATTTTTGTCCCCGGCCAGTTTTCTGCCGGCTGCCGGCGGGAATTTGGCAAAAAGCTTGTTCCCTGCGCGTGATTTCAGCTATAATAGGGAAGCATGGTTATTATTCAAACCATTATGGGAAATGAGGTGCGCACGTGGAAATATCGGAAGCTCAGTTGTTAAAGCTGTTATGGGCCATTCCCAGGCTGAAATTTGAACTTCTGGACGGCTTCTGGAAGCAGGAATCCGCCCGATTGCTTAACAAATCACAAGAACGAACACTGCTCGCGGTGAAAATGCACGGCGATAAATGCATGACGGAATTAAGCAAATTTACCGGCGTCGAAAAGGGTTCATTTACACATATCGTAGACACGCTGGAAAAAATGGACTATCTTTGGCGCAAACCGGATGTTGCGGATAAACGGAAAACCATCCTGAAGTTAACGGCAAAAGGAAAAGCTTACGTCAAGGAGCTTGATGCTGCCATTAGAAAATACTATAGCGACAAATTTAGTGTGCTTTCAGCTGCAGAGCGGGAACAATTTTTCCATGCCTGCAATACCATTATCAGCTTGATGGGAAAAATTCTGTATTAACAATAAAAATTACAGAGAGGACAGGATAAATGCAGACAGGCCCTCTCCGCATTCTGGAATATATGCCGATCAGGAAGGCAATAGTAACACTGGCATTACCGACAATGCTGGGTATGATTGTCCAGGCGCTTTATAATCTGGCCGACACATTTTTCATCGGCCAGTTGAATGATGCCAATGCCGTGGCGACCGTTACTCTTGTCTTCCCCCTTTTTATGACAATGCAGGCATTTGGCAACCTGTTTGCTACAGGCGGCGCATCTTATATTTCCAGGGCTCTCCAATGCCGTAGCAGCTACCTACGGTGATGTTGTCATCGCCGCCATGGGGATCGTTATGCGCATCGGTTCCCTGGCTTTTATGCTGGTACATGGCCTTGCCCTCGGCTACCAGCCGCTGGCTGGCTACTGCTATGGCGCGAAACTTTTCGGGCGCCTGAAAGAAGGTTTTAAAGTCACCATTACGATCGGGACGGTGCTGTCCGCCCTTTTTGCCGCAATCGGCCTTACCCTGGCGCCACAGGCCGTTTTTCAGGCCTTGGGCAAAGGGTTGGAATCAATGCTCTCCATTCTCCTTGCCGTAACCCTGTTTACCAGGCTGATGCGCAAGCAGCAAATGGAGGCATCATAATGCGAGTTATGTTAACTGTTGGAGCGCCCGCAACAGTTCCAGGGGAATCTGGCCGGGGGCGGATTGCTTGCGGTAAGAAGCAAAAGTAAGATCCGAACCAAAAGCGGTGCCGGCCAGGCGGCTAATCAACCCCAAGCCGGACATAGCCATAGTGATGACAGGCACCTGTGCATATTTTTCCTTAAAAAGGAGCGCAGCCTCCAGCAGGTGCAGCACATCCCGGGGAGTCTTGGGCATGACAGCAAGCTTGACAAGATCCGCCCCCATCTCCTGCTCACGGCGGAGGATACCGATCATTTCCGCCACCGGCGGCGTTTTGGCAAAATCATGGTAGGAGACAATGACGAAAACACCGTGTTTCCGGGCAAGTTTTGTGACGGCGCAAATATTATCCCGGCCGGATTGCAGTTCAATATCCACCAGATCAGTGGCGCCGGCGGCGGCGGCAGCCTGCAGCAGCTCCACCCTGGCCGCCGTTGCCATTTCCCGGAAACCGCCCTCCCGCTGATCACGGCAGGTAAAAATGAGGGGCAGGTTCCCTACTGCTGCACGGACCTGCCGGAGCGCCGCCAGCGCTTGCTGCGGATCATGAATGTCTTGAAAAAAATCGGCCCGCCATTCGGCCAGGTCAGGTTTTAGAGCCGCCACTTCACGGGCTTCCGCCAGCAAAGCAGGCATTGTCCCACCGGTGAGAGGAACACAAATTTTAGACCTGCCGCCGCCGATTGTACAACCCCTTATCTGCAGCACCTTCATATTCAACCCTCACCGTCCTGCCAGAATGCTGTGCAACAGGCTCATGCGCACATACATGCCGTAATGCGACTGGGCAAAGAATACTGCCCGCTTGTCCCCGTCCACATCCGGCGCGATTTCATTTCTGCGGGGCAGGGGATGCATCAGGATGGTATGGGGCGAAAAATAATCCAATGATTCTTTGTCAATAATAAACTCCTCTATTTGCAGGTCAGTGTTGGCAAAACGTTCCGTCTGCGTGCGCGTATGGTAGAGAACATCAACTTCCGGCGGAATTTCACGGAGTGAACGGCAGGGTATGTAGCGAACGCCTTTTGTCGCCAGGTAAGCAATATAATCTTCCGGCAGACTCAAAACATCACGGCTTAGGCCATAAATGGTGATGTCCCTGTATAAAGCAAGCAGCTTTACCAATGAGTGGACTGTACGGCCGAAAAGGAGATCGCCTAAAACGGCAATCGTCAGCCCGTCAATCTTTTTCTTGTACTGGTAAATAGTATAGACATCTAAAACTGCCTGTGTAGGATGTTCCCCGCTGCCGCTGCCCGCATTGATAATGGGCACCCGGGATACTTGGGCCGCAACTTCCGCCGACCTGATGTCGGGATGCCGCAGGACAATGGCATCACAATAGCCGGCAATAACACGGATTGTATCCGGCAGGCTCTCCCCCTTAATGGCCGAAGACATTTCCTTGGCATTTTCCGTGCTAATAACATTGCCGCCCAGGCGCAGGACAGCCGCTTCAAAGGAAAGCCTTGTCCTGGTACTGGGCTCATAAAAAACAGTGGCAACAATTTTTCCGGCCAGGGCCGTCCGAAAAGCCTCCGGCTGTGAGCGAACAGCGTCCGTCAACCGGAAAATGCTTTCCAGGTCGTCCCTGCTGAACTGATCGCAACTTATTACGTGATACATAATACTCCTCCAGACCAACGCAGATTGCAGCCGCCTTTTGGAGCGCGGGCTGCTTTTTCTGTTTTCATTTTATGGTCCTTTCCGTTCCCGGTCAATATGCACGGTGGAAGCTGACACCGATCTTCACCGTTTTGTTTATCATTTTGTTCATATTGTTTTTCCACCCGCCGCTACGGTATAATTAACCAGAAGAGGAAAACTGTGCACCAGGGGGGATCTGATGGGCAAACAGCAGGAAATCCTGATCGGGGGAGTGCCAAAAGCGCAGCATGTGGAGCAATGGCGGAAACAGCTGGGCGATTTTGTCGCACCCCCCGAGGTGAAAATTGACAGGTTAAAACGCAAATGGCTTGATGTGCCTTACACTGACAAAGCGGATGGTCAGACGCTGGACATTTACCTGCCGGATACAGGTGACGGCCCGTACCCTGTCATTGTTTACATTCATGGCGGCGGCTGGTTTATGGGACATAAACGGGCAATTACCATGGAACCGTTGTTTTATGTACTGGAGCGAGGGTATGCCCTTGTATCCGTCGACTACACATTAAGCGACAAAGCCGAATTCCCCTTGCAGGTTTACGAAGTTAAAACAGCTGTCCGCTGGCTGCGCCGGCAGGCAAAGCAGTATCGCCTGCTGCCGGAGCGTGTCGCCCTCTGGGGAGATTCGGCAGGCGGCCATTTGGCCGCCCTGGCGGCCACCTCGGCAGCCGCAGGGCAATTGAATGATGAATCCCTGGGTTCCCCCGGCTATTCTGCGGCAGTTCAGGCTGTGGTGAACTGGTACGGCCCCTGCGATTTCCTGGCTATGAGAGGGCAGCTTATGGATTTGGGTGTGATGCCGCCCGAGTCCGGCCTCTGCAGCCTGGAAGAACTCTTTCTCGGCGCCGCTCTGTCGGACGCGCCGGAGCTGGTACGGGCGGCCAATCCTGAAACTTATATTACTCCGGAAGCACCGCCTTTTTTCATTCAGCATGGGGGGAATGACATGGTGGTCCCCTGCGAACAGTCGGTTGCTTTTGCGGCCAAACTGGAAAAAGCAGTCGGCAGGGATAAAGTGTTCCTTGAAATCCTGGAAGGGGCGGCACATGCGGACCCGTGCTTTTTCTCCAGGGAGAACCTGGAAAAAAATCTCGCTTTTCTGGATCGCATCCTGCGCGGCTGAGACGGCTGTTTCCTGTAAAAAGCCGGTTCCGTTTGCCGGAACCGGCTTTTTACTCGTTATAAGCTTCAACAAATTTTCTGTGCAACAGCAGGATGCCGGCTGCCAGCAGCAGCACGCCAAGCAAATCAAACCAGTACGGCTGGAAAGAGCCGGGCTCCGTATACCCGGGAATTCGCAGCTGAAACAACAACAGCAAAAAGGGCAGCCCATTATGTACGGCGTGCCCGATGATGCAAGGCAGCAGCGACCCGGTACGCAAAAACCACCAGCCAAAAAGCAAGCCGGCACAAAAAGCGGCTGAAAACTGCCACGGGTTAAAATGCGCCGCGGCAAAAAGCAAGGCCGAGCCTAAAATGGCTTTCGCCGCACCGTAATGGGACAAAAAGCCGCGCAGCATGAGCCCCCGGAAAAATAATTCTTCCAGTACGGGAGCCAGGATCACCAGCATAAACAGGAGCTCGGGACCTCCCTCGGCAAAATAATCCGCAAACCATTCAGGAACAGGCAAAAACTGCTGCACCAGGTTGTCAAGCTCCGAGACAATAATGTTGAGGCCAAGCAAAGCCAAGCACATGGGCGGCAGCAGGGCGGCGGGAAAAGGGCGGATGGGATAGGCCTGCCGGAAAGATTCGCCGTTTTGTCTGCAACCGTGGACCAGGATGATGGCTATGGCTATAAAGGGAATCAAGTTTCTGGCAAAAGGCAGAAACGGCCCGGGTAGAAAGAATTCCAGGGTAAAAGAAACGATCATCAGGCCTATTTGCAGCACAAGAAACAGGAAAAGCAAGTGTATTCCCTGCTTAAATGCGGGAAAACGCCCGGTTGAATTCACTGGTCTTCTCCTTTTTTACAGATTATGCATACACTTTCCTACTATTCCATACGCCGCCTTGCATCTCCTGCCGCCTTACCCAAAAGCGGCGGCAGCAAAATACGCCCGCCTGCCGAAAACTTGCAATCACCCCCCGGCAGTGATAAAATGATTTTCGCTATTACTTGCAAACGGAGGAAGGATTAGTGCAGAACCGGACTGCGCCTTTATGGACAAAAAATTTCCTGCTGC
>JAAYLG010000139.1 GCA_012522075.1 Bacillota bacterium | reverse complement strand
CAAGGCAAAGTGGTTCCTGGGTTTAATTGGTTAAGAGGGCTTCAAAACGGGAGTAATACTCTCTAGTTGTTAATCCAAAAGGATGATTAGAGTAAAATGTCCTACAAAAAGTTGACACTACCCGGGTTCTACTGCCACTTGTGAATACGGCCTTAAATATGATAATATCAATTGTCGTCTTGATTACCGGCGTCAGCTGAAAGGAGTATTGCCATGGAGCAACAAAAAACTGTTTTTAGCGGCATGCGTCCCACCGCGCGTCTCCAGCTGGGCAACCTGTTGGGAGCACTTGATAACTGGGTCAAGTTGCAGCATAATTACCGCTGTTTTTTCTGTGTGGTAGACTTGCATGCCCTGACAACAGCTTATGATGACACATCCGAATTGCAGGAAAACACTTACCAGATGGTGATTGACTGGCTTGCCGCCGGCCTGGATCCGGAGAAGGCCGTTATTTTTCGCCAGTCTGACGTGAAAGAGCATGCGGAGCTGCACCTGTTGCTTTCCATGTTCACACCGCTTTCCTGGTTGGAGCGTGTGCCGACTTATAAAGACCAGATTGAACAACTCCGGGAAAAAAATCTGGCCACTTATGGTTTCCTGGGCTACCCCCTGCTGATGGCCGCCGATATCCTGCTGTACCGCGCCCAGGCGGTGCCTGTGGGTGAAGACCAGATTCCCCATGTGGAAATAACCAGGGAAATTGCCCGCCGATTTAATCATCTTTACGGCACAAAGTTTTTCCCGGAACCGGAAGTGCTCCTGAACAAGGTCAAGCTGCTGCCCGGCATTGACGGGCGCAAAATGAGCAAATCCTACGGCAACACCATCAACATGTCGGAGCCGCCTGATTCTGTGCGGAAAAAAGTCAGCCGGATGATAACCGACCCGGGGCGGATCAGGAAAAACGACCCCGGCAATCCGGATGTCTGTACAGTATTTGCTTTCCACGATGTTTTCAGCCCCGATGACGTGGTTAAGGTGGCTGAAGTCTGCCGCAAAGGGGAAATTGGCTGTGTCCAGTGTAAAAAAATGCTGGCAGACCGCCTGACGGCTTACCTGGAACCTATTTATGAAAAACGCCTGGCGTTGGAGGACAGGCGGGACTATATCCGCGATATTCTCCGTGAAGGAGCCAAGCGTGCCACGGCGGCGGCCGGTGAAACCATGGAACAGGTCAGAGCCGCTATGAATCTGAACTTGTAGCATGGGCCACGCTCCAGCCGATTTATTTTTCAGGAAAGGAAGTCTTCGGTGGATTTACAGGTGAACCTGCCCGTTTTTTCCGGCCCCTTTGCGTTGCTTTTTCACCTGATTGAAAAAGCCGAAGTGGATATTTATGAGATTTCTATTGCCGAGATCACCTCGCAATACCTGCAGGCATTAAAGGAGATGCAGGAGCTCAACCTGGAAATTGCTGCGGAATTTTTAGTAATGGCTGCAACCTTGCTGAAGCTGAAGTCGAAAAAACTACTGCCGGAAACGGTGGAGGTGACGGCGGAGACCGGGGAAGAGGAGATACTGGTTATCGATTCCCGGGAGGAACTGGTACAGCGCTTGCTGGAATACCGTTATTTCCGGGATGTGGCTGCCGAGCTGCGGCGCTGTGAAGCTGCGCAGAAACGGGTTTACATCCGTTCCCTGGGCGGGAAGGCACTTTTGGTAAACCCGGACGAAGAAATTACCCTTGCCGGGGTGACGCTGCCCGCGCTGCTGGAAGCTTTCCAGCGCCTGCTGGCGGAGCGGGAAAGGCAGCCACAGGAAATTGCACCGGACGATCTCTCTGTCCAGGACAAAATGCAGGCTATACTAAAAGCTGTGCGGGGGAAAAAAGACGGAATGGATTTTCGGGAGCTTTTTCCCCCGCAAGCCGGTATTTCTGAAATAATTACCACTTTCATAGCCCTGCTGGAACTAATCCGTTTGCGGAAAATAGTTGTCTGGCAGTCCGGCCCGTTCGGCCGGCTGCTGGTGATGCGAAAATCGAGAGCGGAGAGAGGAAGTAGAAGCGCATGGAAATAAAACCGCTTTTGGAGGCGTTGCTTTTTGTAACTGAGGAGCCGCTTCCGCCGGCAAAGCTGGCGGAACTTACCGGCGCGGAGAAAAAAGCTGTCAGGCTGGCTCTAAAACAGTTGCAAAAGGAGTATGCGGCGGCGGACCGCGGCTTGCAGGTTGTGGAACTGGCCGGCGGTTTTCAACTGGCAACCAAGCCGGAAGCGGCTGCCGTCGTGGAAAAACTGTATACCGGGGAGAAAAGTTTCACCCTTTCCCAGGCCGCCCTGGAAACATTGGCCATTATTGCCTACAGGCAGCCTGTAACAAGGGTGGAGATCGAGTCAATCCGCGGCGTGAAAGTGGATTCAGTTCTGGAAACGCTGCAAAAACGGCGCTTTATCCGGGTGGCGGGCCGCAAGGATGCGCCGGGGCGGCCCGTTCTTTACGGCACAACAAAAGAATTCCTGAAATATTTTGGCTTGAAGGACTTGTCTGAGTTGCCGCAACTGGCATCGCCAAAGTAGAGGGTAGCAAGTTATTACGGGATCTGCAAACTTTGTCCATAACTTTGCCACAATTGCCTGTTACAATAGTCAGTGTTCTTTTTGCTGTTGTTTCAATATACTGCTACGCTACGGGCAAAATAAGGTCACTGTGACCTAATGATGAGGTGAAAAAACAAATGAAAAAATACCTGAACCTAATTCTGGCCGTGCTGCTTGTTATTGCTGTCGGGGTGGCTGTTTTTGCCCTGGCGCATGAAGAAGTGGTGGCCACTGTCAACGGGGAAAAGATAACTAAAGAAGAACTTTATCGGGAACTTGTGCCAAACAGGGGCGAGTATGTGCTGGAACAGCTCATAAGTGAGCGTGTAATTATGCAGGCGGCGAAAAAGGAAGGTATTAAAGTCACCGAAGAAGAGGTAACGGCAGAACTGGAAAAAATGATTGCGGAACTCTACGGTGGCTCCCGTGATTATTTTGAAACGGTCCTTTCCCAGTACGGCCTGACTGAACAGACCTTGAAAAACAACATCCGCGTCAACCTGCTGCTAAAAAAAATAGTCCGCAGCAAGATCACAGTGACTGAAGAAGAAGTGCAAAAGCATTTTGCCGACAATCAGGAAAAGTTTAATATCCCCCATGAAGTCCATGCCCGCCATATCCTGGTGAAAACCGAGGAAGAAGCGGCCGAAATCCTGCAAAAGCTTAAAGGGGGAGAAGATTTTGCCGCATTGGCTAAAGAATATTCCACCGACCCGGGGTCCAAGGAAAAAGGCGGTGACCTGGGCAAGTTCGGCAAAGGGCAAATGGTGAAAGAATTTGAGGAGGCCGCCTTTGGTGCTCCCGTCGGCCTCATTGACCAGGCGGTAAAAACATCGCACGGCTACCATATCATCGAGGTGCTTGAGATCCAGGAAGCCCGCGAAGTAACATTTTCCGAGGTGGAAGACAAAGTGCGCGAGGACCTGGAAAATGAAAAAATAGCCGCACAGATGGAAACGGAATTTGCCGAACTGCGCAAAGCGGCCACGGTGGTAAAAAAATTATAGGTAAAAAGCAAAACCCGGCGGCAAAAGCCTGCCGGGTTAATGCATTTTTTCCCTTGCTTTGGATATGGTAAAAATAAACTCTTTGCCGTGGTGGAACCATGAGACTGCTTTTCTTCCTTTTCCCCTTTTATGCCTGCATCATGCTGCTGGTTCAACTGGTGCCTGTACGCATAAATCTTTTTTTTGTTTGGGAAAATAAAGATGATTTTTTAGCTCTGCGGGTAAACACTTTTTTTTCCCTGCTGCGCTTCAGCATGGAAATACCGCTGGTGCAGCAGGAGCCTCCGCATTCCCTCACCATGGAAGCGGAACTGAAAGCCGGTGAGGATAAACTGGTGCGGGAGCGGAAAGAAAGTTTTTCACTTTTTGATATTGACTGGCGGAAAGTGCGTGCGCATCTAAGCTGGCTCCACCGTAACAGGAAAATTCTGGCCAGGATTATGCATTTTTATACCCGGTCCATGACCGTGGAAAGTTTTGCCTGCAGGCTTTCCTGCGGTACGGGCGATGCCGCCCTGACAGGACTGGTGGTGGGCAGCATTTGGGCTTTTGCCGGAAGTATGCTTGCCTTGCTGCAGCACCGTCTGCACTTTGCCGTCCCGCCAAAGTTGGCGGTCCAACCGCTTTATACCAGGACAGGCGTCGACCTGCACCTGGATACGGTGGTGTCATTTCGGATCGGCCATATTACCGCGGGCGTGCTTATGTTTTTACTTATGAAAATCAGAGGGGGCAAAAAGTAATGCAGGAACATCCGATTCAGGGGTTAATGAAAACGGCAATGGAAAATATTAAAGAGATGGTGGATGTGAACACCATTATCGGCGACCCCGTGGAAACACATGACGGTACAACAATCATACCCATTTCCCGCGTTTCTTTTGGTTTTGCCGCCGGCGGCAGCGAATTTGAAAGCAGCCAGGAAGAAGAGAAAAAAGGGAAAAAAGACGATACCGGGCAGGCAGCTTTGCCTTTTGGCGGCGGCAGCGGCGGCGGCGTCACTGTCCAGCCGGTGGCTTTCCTGGTTGTCAGCAAGACGGGCCAGGTGCGGATGCTGCCCGTCGACCGGAATGCACTTTTTGACCGCATTATGGATGTGGCGCCGCAAATCATAGACCAGCTGAAAGGGGCCGCAGGTGCCGCCAATAGGGCAAACAAAAACGGAGGTGCCGCTGCACCCGGCGGGACGGACAACAGGCTGCACTATCAGATTTAGGAACAAGAAGACAATCTCATATTCCCAAGGCCATGTGAATAACTATAAGCATGGCTTTTTTATTGCCTGGACACCCATCGTGTTGCCGCCGGGAGGATGCAAAAGATCCGTGTTGTGCGAGGGGGAATGCAAATGCGTAAGGCGATAGTGGGGTTAATTGTAGTACTTTGCCTTTTTATTGCAGGAAAGGCACAGGCTATGGAGCCGCCTACTGTAACTGCCAGGGCGGCCATTGTTCTGGATGCGGCAACGAAAAGAATCCTGTTTAGTAAAAACGCTTACGAGCAGTTGCCCATGGCCAGCACTACCAAGATCATGACGGCCATTCTGGCCATAGAGTCGGGGAAGTTGGAGGATGTGGTCAAGGTTAGCGAGTATGCTTCCCTGGTGGAGGGCTCCTCCATCGACCTGGAGGCCGGTGAGACAAAAACCCTGGAAGAGCTGCTGTACGGCCTGATTCTGCGTTCCGGCAATGACGTCGCCGTTGCCATTGCCGAACATCTTGGGGGATCGGTGGAAAAGTTTGCGGAAATGATGACTGAACGCGCCCGCCAGCTGGGGGCGAAGCAGACCAGTTTCATGAACCCGCATGGCCTTGATCACGAGAATCATTATACTACGGCTTACGACCTGGCGCTGATTGCAGCCCATGCCATGAGCTTGCCCAAATTCCGGGAGGTGGCGGCCACTCCCGAAAAAAAAATCTCTTGGACGGGACGCCCTTATGACCGGGTTTTGCGCAACCAAAACAGGCTGCTTTTCATGTATGAAGGAGCGGAAGGCATTAAAACGGGCTGGACCACTCCGGCAGGGCGCTGCTTTGTGGGGGCCGCCTCCCGGGACGGCTGGCGCCTTGTTTCTGTAGTGTTAAACGCACCGCAAATGTGGGAAGACACGCAAAAATTGTTTGATTTTGGCTTTACGCATTATTCCTGGCAGGAAATAATTGCTGCCGGTCAGCCCCTGGTGACGGTTGAAGTACATAAAGGGCGCGAGGAAAAAGTAGCCTTGTCCGCCGCCAGGAGCGTGGGGCTGCCCCTGAAAGAAAACGAAGCAGAGTATCTGCGTTATGAATTTGAAGTAAACAAAGAAATAACGGCGCCCATCAAAAAAGGACAGCAGCTGGGGACCTTGCATGTCTATTTCGGCCGGCAGCATGTCGCTCAGACACCCTTGGTGGCGGCGGAGGCGGTGGAAAGAAGCAGCCTGCTGCACAGGCTGGTGACTTTTTTCCGGCGCCTGTTCTGAAGCATTGGCGGCATGTGGAAGTAATCTGACAACAGGCGGTGTTTGGCAAATGATTAACATTATCTGGTTTGCCATGATGTTTATCGGCCTGGTGGTGGCTGCCGCCACCGGTAAAATTGATGCCGTGAGCGAGGTTATTTTTTCCTCCGCCGAACAGGCGGTTGCTGTGGCTTTTTCCATGATTAGCGTAATGACTTTCTGGCTGGGAATAATGAAAATTATCGAAAAGAGCGGCCTGATCCACTGGGTGGTAAAAATATTGCGCCCGCTGTCAGTTTTATTGTTTCCCCGCCTGCCGCAGAATCATCCCGCCGTCCATGCCATTCTGATGAATATGAGCGCCAACCTGCTGGGGATGGGTAGTGCGGCTACTCCCTTCGGTCTGAAGGCAATGCAGGAGTTGCAAAAGCTCAACCCGGATGCCGGGAGTGCCAGTGACGAAATGTGCACCTTTTTGGCCGTCAATACAAGCAGCATCACGCTTCTTCCCACCACTGTAATCGCCTTGCGTGCGGCCAGCGGTTCACAAAACCCCACGGAAATTGTAGGCACAACCATAATGGCCACGCTTGTTGCTTGGACAACCGGCATTATTGCAGAACGGCTGCTGCGGAATTTTTCCCGCGCCGGGAGGAGGTAAAAATGCTGCAAAGTTTGCTGCAAATCTTGGCCGCCTGGAGCATCCCGCTTTTTCTTTTGCTTGTACTGGTTTATGCCGTCTACAAAAAAGTTGATGTCTTTGATACTTTCGTGGAAGGTGCCAAGGATGGCTTTCAGACTTCCGTCACGCTGATTCCTTTTTTGGTGGCCATGATTGTGGCCATCGGGCTTTTGCGTGCCTCCGGCGCCATTGACCTGCTGGTGGGCTTGCTGGAACCACTGCTAACACGTTTCCGCATTCCGGGGGAAATACTGCCCCTGGCCCTGATGCGGCCCCTTTCCGGCAGCGGTGCTCTGGGTATTACGGCGGAAATCTTAAACAGTTACGGCCCCGATTCTTTTGTCGGGCGGGTTGCTTCCACCATGCAGGGCAGTACCGATACCACTTTCTACATCCTGACCGTCTATTTCGGTTCAGTCGGTATCCGTAAAATCCGCCATGCCCTGGCTGTGGGACTGATTGCAGACTTTGCCGCCTTTGCCGCCGCCCTTATTTTTTGCACGCTTGTTTTTGGCTAAGGCTTGCACCGCTTTTTCCTTTCCGGTATTATGGGAAGAAATGAAGCAGGCCGCCGTCTTCAGCGGCGCCCCGGAACCGCTTCCCGCTTTGTTCACGGAAGGACATGCCCGCAGTGCGGTGGGAGTGGCGGAACTGCCCTTGAACGCGGCGGGGGAAGTGGCGCCAATTTGCAAACTTGCCAGATGACAGGCAAAAGGAGCAGGGAAAGAAAATGACAATGCGCTTGCAGAAATACTTGGCCCTCTGCGGCGTGGCTTCCCGCCGCGCTGCCGAAAAGATAATTGCCGCCGGCCGGGTGCGAGTAAACGGCAGGAAAGTAACGCGTATGGGTGTGCTGGTAGACCCGTCCGCCGACAGGGTGGAAGTGGACAACCTGATTGTCCGCCCCGCAGAGCAGTATGAGTATATCCTGCTGTATAAGCCGGAAGGCTGCGTGACGACCATGAAAGATCCCCTTGGTCGTCCCACAGTGAAAGACCTGGTGCGGGACGTGGGAGTGCGCGTGTTCCCGGTGGGCCGCCTGGACCGGGACACAAGCGGTCTTTTGCTTTTGACAAATGACGGCGAACTTGCCAACCGCCTGACTCACCCGTCTTTCGGCATTGAAAAAGAATATCTTGCCAGGGTCAAAGATTTGCCTTCCAGGGAAACACTGCAGCGGCTGGCGGCAGGGATCATGCTTGCCGAAGGCATGACGGCGCCGGCAAAGGTGCGCCTGATCAAAGGAGGTAGGCCCACCTCGCTGCTTTCACTTACGCTAAAAGAGGGCCGCAACCGGCAGGTGCGCCGCATGTTGGAGGCGGTGAATCATCCGGTAGTATCCCTGAAAAGGGTGCGACTGGGGCCGTTGACGCTTAAAGGGCTCCGCCGGGGAGAATGGCGCCGCCTGAGGGCACAAGAAGTAAAAGCACTGAGACAGTTGGCGGGTTTGACGTAAAAAGCGGGGCATGCCAACCCGCACTGTAGGTTTGTCAAACATTTTGGACACAGTACAGTTTTAAGAACTCTAGGGGAGATAGGTAGCCGAGAGGACGCATCGGGATATTGTTTGAACGGCGGTTGTAAGCTTTAAGCTGGGCCTGGAAGT
>JAAYLG010000138.1 GCA_012522075.1 Bacillota bacterium | reverse complement strand
ATGGGATTGCCTCATGTGCATGGCCTCCTTTATGTTGTGGTTTAGTCACCTTTAACATATCAGAGGTTGTGCCATGAGTCTCTATTTTTTTTGTTATATGCGGCAATTAATTTTACAACTTACCCAACTTTTTCCCAATACCGCTTGTCGCCTTTTTTAATAAAAAGAGAGCCAACAATTAAAAGTTATAGCCCATCCTGGTAATATTAACGGCCCTTGTTAAGCGGGCCGTTAATTGCCTGTATGTGCAGCTATTTTTTAATTTCCCAGTAGCAGCGTTTGGGAGACACGATTGTTCCTTCCTTTTTCATTTTATTCATTATTTTGTCAACTTCTTTTCTGTCAAGTCCGGTTCCGGCCGCAACCTGGCCTGCACTTACCGGTTCAGTGGCATTCTTGAAAAATTCCAAAACTGCATCATAATTTTCCATGCTTTTCATCCTCTCTTTCGTTTACAAAATTAGACGTGGCTTCTAATTCGCTGTCAGTACAAATTTTTCCTCTTCACCACGTATTATTCAGGGATTTTTAAGAAATAGCCGTACTGCTTTCCTGAAGCTTGAGGCGCATAACCGCAGCTTCCGCCTGCTCTTTCTCCGGCTGGACACGTAAGGCAACATATAAATTGCCGAGCGAAAAAGCGGCGGCCATGAAGAAGGCCCAATGGCTGCCCCACTGCGACCAGACAAAGCCGCCGCAGATGGCGGCCAGGATAGAAACAACATGATCCAGGCTGACTCCCATGGAAAGAGTGGAAGTAACTTCTTCTTCACTCCAGGCAATGGAGCGCATATAAATCGAACGGACCATGCCAATTTGCATGGAAAGCCTGTCGAGGATAAAAAGCAGGTAGATAAACCATACCGGCCATCCTTCAGGCGGGAGCGCTCCCGATGTTATCCCCCAGACCACACAACCAAAAATTATGTAAAGGCCGATAAAGGCCAGCGCCTCCACAAACATCATGCGTTTAATCCCGTATCGGTCCATCCAGCGGCCCAGCAGGTTGACAAAAAAGATGGAAATAAAACCGCCCGTAATGGAAAGCAGGGCCAGTGTATCCGCCCGCTTGAGGAGCACATCCACAATAACCCAGGTACCGTAAACAAAAGCAATCTGTTTCTGGACACCGTGCAGTATAGTCAGCAGGTAAAAATGACCGTACTGCCTGCGCCAGACAACTTTCTTGCGGTGTTCTACCACCGGCCTGCCGGGGACACGACGGACCATCAGCGCTGTGACGACCATGGCTACGATATATGCCGCGGCCGACGCCAGAAAAACTGTTTTCACCGGGGTAGCAAAACTAAAAAAGCCGATGCGGTAACCGAAGAAAATCAACAGTGCCGCCACCAGGGAAAAGGCGGCCCTGACACTTGAATACTGTCCCATACGGCGTCCGATCATATCCTGTTCGGCCAGTGACATGCCGATAGCATCCTGTAGCGGCATATAGAGGTGTAAACCAAAAGAATTAATAAAAAGAAAAACGAGCATCACAGCAAACGGCGGCGTAAAAAGCCCCAGGACCGCAACGCCGATAGCGGCAAACACCTGTGTTAGAAAAGCAACCTTCAGGTCTCCCAGAAAGGAGAGGGCTCCGATAAAAAGGGCGCACAACAACCCGGGCAGCTCCCGGGGAAACTCTATCAAACCGCGCTGAAAGGCTGTTACCTCATATACTTCTTTGAAATAATTGGAATAAACACCGTCACCCAAACCGTTTGCCAAGGCCACAAATGCTGTCAAGATAAAAAACAGCATTAATTCGGGGCGCATTTGAATTATTTTTTTGTTCATGCGTTATATTTTCCTTTCAGGTATACTATTATCTGCGGGCACCTGCCCTGGGAAATGAAACCGGCTCCCTCCTTTTGCCGTTAAACCTTTTTTTAATTTTTGCCAGTATTCAGAAACCTAGTGTCGCTTCCCGCTGTGAAGATAAGCATATAATACACTGACTTTAACATTATACCATGAGCTGCAAATTTCTTGAAGGCAGGTTTTGCGGGGGCGACGCTTCGGTTAGTGTAAAGTTATTGTAGGTTTTTAAAGGAATAATCATATCAAAAAAAGAAGAGGAACCTCACATTCACCACGAATGAATACCCCAAGAAGGAGGCAGAGGTTCCTCATGGAAGTAGTTCGTT
>JAAYLG010000137.1 GCA_012522075.1 Bacillota bacterium | reverse complement strand
GCAGTTGCTGGCTTTTTTACACTTTTGCCAAAGATTTTTTGCCCACGGCAATTATGAATTATAAATGAAAATGCAAACCAAGGATCGTCCAAGGTTTGCATTTCATAAGACTTTGTCTACAGTCTGCAAAGAGCCGCAAGGCTCTTTTTTCTTTTTCCTTCGTGCACCCGGCCCTGCCGCTGCAGGCTGGGAGCTTCCAGTCTTGCATATTGCCGGGAGTATTTTTAAATTGATTGTTTTGCGGTTTTATTTCCAGACCAGCGGAATAGCTTTCAAACACCCCCCCGCCGAGAGCCTCGGCTATCTGGCTCGACAGGAATTATGCGACCTTTGGTCTATGGCTCACTTTTCAAACCCGCTTGCCGGCTTGGCTGCAAACAAGTGCCTTGTATTGTTTGCTATTCTTACCAGTATCAGCATTACCGGCACTTCCGTCAGAACACCGACAATGGTGGCAAGTGCAGCCGGGCTTTCTGTACCAAACAGTGAAATCGCCACTGCAACTGCCAGTTCAAAAAAGTTGGATGCACCAATCAGAGCGGCAGGCGCAGCTATTTCATGCGGAAGCCTTATTGCCTTGCCTGCCAGGTAGGCAATGAAAAAGATAAAGAAAGTCTGAATGACAAGCGGAACAGCAATCAAAACAATATGCAGCGGATTGTTTATAATCACATCTCCCTGGAAGGAGAAAATTATAATTAATGTCAACAGCAGACCAATGGTAGTAACATTGCCAAATTTCGGGACAAAACTCTGTTCAAAGTACTCAAGCCCGTACTTTTTGGTAATGTAATTGCGGGTAATTGCCCCGCCGACCAGCGGAATAACAACAAACAGGACAACGGAAAGAATGAGAGTATCCCATGGTATGGCTACGCCGCTCACGCCCAGAAGAAATGCGACTATAGGCGTAAAGGCGATGAGAATTATAATGTCATTCGTTGCCACTTGCACGACGGTATAGGCCGCATTGCCTTTGGTCAAATAACTCCAGACAAATACCATCGCCGTACAGGGCGCCGCTCCCAGCAGTATTGCTCCGGCCAGATAGTCCTGCGCCAAATCTGCCGGAATGAAAGACTTAAAAATGACAAAGAAAAACAGCCAGGCAATGCCAAACATGGTAAAAGGCTTGATCAGCCAGTTGGTGATCCAGGTAACAAAAAGGCCTTTGGGGTTTTTGCCCACATTTTTGATGCTGGCGAAATCCACCTTCATCATCATGGGATAAATCATCAGCCAGATCAAAACGGCAATAGGAATTGAAACCTGCGCATATTCAAACTTTCCCAGGAAATCAGGGACAGCCGGCAGGTATTTCCCGACAAGTACGCCCACAACCATACACAGGACGACCCACAGGGTCAGATACTTTTCAAAAAAGCCAATGCCCGTCTTTTCCCCTTTGCTCATCATCCACTACCTCCATTTTAACAGCATACCTCATCGCCAGCACAGTCACAGCATGACTCATTCCCTGAAAGCCTGCCCATCATCACGGCGGCGGCACATCCCACTCCGGCTTTAACAGTAACGGCGCCTGCGGGACAATTTTTTGCACAGGCGCCACACTCCATGCATCTGTCCTTATCAACAATCTTTGCTTTTTTTTTCATTTACACTGAAGACTCCATGGGGACAAACTTCCGCACATCTTCCGCAAGCCGGTACATTTTTCTACCGACAGTTGAAGCGTTACGACATTTTTCAAATACTTGTGTTTCATATTATCCTCCTTTATGCTTTCAGGCTGTTTATCAGGACCAATACAATCCCCGCTATAGAAAGGGCTATAAGCGGCACAGCTGTTTTCATTTCCCTGATAACACCGGAATAGGATGTATATGTTGACGAGCCCGTGAAATTTAGCGCCAGGCAAGCCGAAAAAGACGGCAAAACCAGCAAATACCCAATGGTACGAAGCAAGGATCCGGAAACAAGCCAGTCGCTCTGCCAGGTAAATCCCAACGTCCAGAGCAACCCTAGCAGCCAGCCTTTCACTGAAAAAGCCCTGCCGGGAATCACGGGCAGAAGCAAAGGCGTTAAGACGGTTCCTGTTGCCACGGCACCCGTGTAGATAATGAAATCCGCAAGCCCGAAAGGTTCTACTGCAAACAGGTTCAGAAGAAACATGATGCCAAAAACCATTAAGGAAAACTTTGCGGCAGCCACTAACTCAATGGGAATGAGAACCAATCTGTCCCACAGCGTAAATTTCACTGTACGCATTTCTGCTGTAGCTTTGTATCCTGCAGCGAGAAATGGCTTTATATCCCTCGCCCTCACAGGCCCGTAAATTACGGAAAATCCTGTTTTTTGGGTTACTTCATGGGCGCTCACACCTGTAGCACCCAACTGCGGCAGCACCAATTTCCTGTGCGATACTATCCCGGACAGTCCAGTTTTTACTATGCGACCCACCAGTTCATCGGTTCCAAATGTACCTTTACCGGCGGCACACCAGACATTGATGCCCTTTGTATCAAGTATTAAAATCCAGCAATCCAGGCCGGACAACTCTTTTCTTAAAACATCAAATGTAAGCTTGTAGTTTG
>JAAYLG010000136.1 GCA_012522075.1 Bacillota bacterium | reverse complement strand
GCCTGTAGTGTTTTTAAACTTTAAGTCTTTTCCCGGGTAGGCAATGGTGGCGTCCCGGCCCGGCGGCACATAAGGGACGGTCATCCCGTGCGGGTGCCTTTCCACAATTTCCAGGCCCGCCAAGAGGGCGGCATTGTACAGCGTGGTCGACACCTGGCAGAGGCCGCCGCCATAGCCGGGTACAAGCTCTTCGCCCACTATTACGGGCGCTTTTTTATAGCCTTTTTCCGGCGTGGTGTCGCCGATGACGGCGTTAATGGAAAAGATTTCTCCAGGTTCGATTATGCTGTTGTGCAGTATGCCGGCGGCAAGCCTGATGTTATGGGAGCGCTCCTCCTGGACGGCGTCAAAGGTGGTGGTAAAAGTGCCGCGCAGGGAGCTGATGTTTTTTTCTTGTAAAAAGGCGGCCGTCAGCCCGGGAGGGACCGGTTCCACGGGGACGGACAACACCCCGGGTGGCATATGGCTGCCAAGATAATGCAGCAGTGCCTCCCGCAGGGCATCTTCCCTAAGGTTGTAGCCTGCCTTTTCCGGTGTAATAATTGCCATGTCATTATATACCGTGATTTTTGCGTCCCGCGGCGGCTGTGCCAGGCTCCGTCCGAGCCGGCCGAGGCAGGCGGCCATTTTTTCCCGGTCGATCTCATAAACGCTCAGCAGCCGTCTTGGCTTCAAGATAAGCCCTGCACGCTCAAAGATGGAAAACGGCCACTTTTTGTTCCTGCCGCAGCGGAAAGCTTCCGTGAGCATGACCTGCGTCTGCAATTTTATGCCCAGTTCCTCCAGGCTTACTGTCACCAGCCGGCCGGCAGGCAGCCCGAGGGTGAGGGAAAAGTTTTGCAGGAGATTTACCGCCGCCTGCCATGATTTGCCGCCCAGGTGAATATGGTTATAAAAGACACCGGGATAAATCCGCTGTCTGAAAAAAAGCAGGTCTGCAATCAGGACGGTTAAAATGACAGAACAGAAAATAATAAGGATTATCTGCCTGTTTCTCTTGCGGGCCATGCTGCCACCTCGCCGTTTTTTCTTTTACATTCTATTGGGCGGCGCCCGCAAATATCCGTTTTTTCCTGACTGCAGGCCGGGGGAGCAGGCTGATGCAACTGCAAAAGGGTTACTTTTATCTTTACCTGGCGGCGCTAATCTGGGGGTCTCTCGGTGTATTTGCCCGCTTAAGCGGCATGCCGCCGGTGGAACTGGCTTTTTACCGGCTCTTTCTGGCCGGCCTTTTTCTTTCCTGCTTTTTGCCGAGAGGAAAAAGGCTGGCTACAGGCGGTTTGCGTTCGTATCTTTTAAACTGCGGCGCCGGGGTACTTTTTGCCGTTGACTGCCTCTGTTTTTTCCACGCCCTGCGGCTGACCACACTGTCCAATACTGTTTTTCCGTACAACATGCAGCCTGTCTTTATGATGATGCTTTCCAGGCTGTTTGCCGGGGAAAAGAACACTCCCGGCAGCATGCGTTTCGTCTGCGTGGCGCTTTTCGGCCTTGTCCTGCTCTTTCTGCCGTCGTTTGTAACTGCATCATTAGCAGACATCCTGGGGCTGGGACTTTCCCTGGCAGGATCGTTCTGCCTGGCGGTGGCGGCGTTAATTGCCCGAAGGCTGACAGTAAGCGCTCTTGTTTTTGTCTACTATGAAATCGTGGTTGCCGCTTTATGCCTGGTGCCTTTTATGCAGCATTATGCCGCTTTTCCCTTGTCCGGTTACCTGTGGGCCGCCGTGATAGGGATGGTGCACACTGTTTTTGCCTATATTTGCTATTATCAGGGACTGCGTACAGTCAAGCCGGCGCAGGCAACTGCCATTATTTTATTCACTCCCGTTATTGCCGCACTGTGCGGTTATCTCTTTTTCAGGGAAAGCGTCTCCCTTTTTACCCTGGCTGGAGGAGCAATCATTACGGCAAACGGGATCTGTACCGTGGCGGCAAAAGAGAAAAGTTAAGATTTGCTCATTATTGTGTCGAAAGTTTTAAAGACAACGGGAACGTTAGTGTAAAGTTACTGTAGGGGCTTTTGGAGGAATCGACCTTCAAAAAATAGAAGAAAGACTTCACCGTCCTTGCCCGGACGAGTAACTAAAAAATAGCTACTCAGAGGTGAAGTCTTAT
>JAAYLG010000135.1 GCA_012522075.1 Bacillota bacterium | reverse complement strand
TGGGACAACATCAATCGCTGTATATCAAAGCTATTCTGGATGGTTTTACTTCCATTGCGTTCGCGGCAACCATGGGCGTGGGAGTCTGCCTTTCAGCGCTGCCTGTCTTGCTGTACCAAGGGATTATAGCTTTGGCTGCGGGAACACTGAAGCCTTTTCTGGGGCCTGAGGTTATCAGTGAACTTTCCGGTGTGGGCGGCATGCTAATTATTGCCATCAGCCTGAATATGCTGGAACTGGTTAAAATAAAAGTTGCTAATTTTTTACCGGCTTTTGTTTTTGTCATCCTGCTGGCCGGCGTTATCCTGCCTGCGATTTTCTGAGGCAAGGAAAGTGGAGGTTATAAAACTAATGAACGGTGAAATGTTCTGGACTTGCGTTTTAAGTGCATTACTCGCCCTCTTATTTTTATTAATAATCATACTTTTCCTGCACCTACGGGCGCTTGCCCGGCGGTATAAAACCTTTATGACCGCCTCGGACGGCTTTAGCCTGGAAAAAGCGCTTTGGGATTTGCAGTCTGAACTTGCTTTTCTGCGGGAAGAGTTGCAAAAAAACAGGCAGGTGCTGGCAGATCTGCAGCAGAAAATGCAGCGGGCTTTACAGGCAGTCGGTTTTGTTCGTTTTAACGCTTTTTCGAATACCGGCGGTGAGTTGAGTTTCTCCCTGGCAGTGCTGGACGGTGAAGCCGGCGGGGTGGTTCTCAGCAGTATCTATGGCAGGGAAGAATCAAAAATTTATGCCAAACCTGTCAGCGGTGGCAAGCCGTCTTATGCGCTTTCCGGTGAGGAAGAGGAGGCGATCCGGAAAGCGATGCTACTGCTGCAAGGGAAAACGGGCATCGGCGGGGCGGCAGGACGGTGATGAAAAAAAGGTCGGAGCATGGCAGGTACTTTTTTATAGTTAACCCGGCAGCGAAAAACGGACGGGCGCCGGCTACCTGGGAAAAGGCAAAACATTTTTTGCTCTCGGAAGGTATTGACTTTCAATTTGCCGTGAGCAGAAACGAAGCGGAGTTGGCAGAACTGGCCCGTGCTGCCGTAGATCAAGGCTTTACAGTGGTCAGTGTGGGCGGTGACGGGACATTTAACCGCATTGCCGCCAGCTTCATGGGATCCGATACGCCTCTGGGGCTAATCCCGGCGGGAACAGGCAATGATTTTGCCCGGACCTTTAAAATCCCGACCGACCCGGTGGAAGCAGTACGCGTTCTTCTTGCCGGAAATACTGTTTCTGTGGATCTGGGCGTCATGAACCAGCGCTGTTTTTGCAATGTGGCCGGCGTTGGTTTGGATGCGGAAGTGGCGGCCGAGGCCAACAGAATAAAGAAACGCTGGGGCCCTCTGGCATATCTTTGTGCTTTGTTTAAACAGCTGCTATTTTACCGCCCGCAGCCAATTACACTGCAGATAGACGGAAAAACGCTGCAGACAAAAGCATGGCTTATTGCCCTGGCAAACGGCCGTTATTACGGCAACGGCATGATGGTTGCACCTTTTGCCGATCCTACGGACGGCGTCTTTGAAGTTATTGTGGTTACAGATATATCCCGCCTGCATTTTTTGCGTCTCCTACCGCTTGTTTTTAGCGGAAAACACATTAATATCCCTGCTGTTCGCTGTTTTCGTGGCAGGGAAATTGCAGTGAGGTCCTCTGTGCCCCTGGCAGTCCATGCAGACGGAGAAGTGGCAGGGAAAACCCCCCTTTCTGTGCGGGCGTACCGTGGAGCTGTCAGTTTGCTTGTCCCACAAGAATAACCAGTCTCCCTGCTGCAGAAAATAGAGCAGAAGGAGGCGATTGAATGGAAAAAATTATTGCCGTGGAGGAAGGCTTAACTCCCATCAAGAGGTGTTTGGAAAAAAATGGCTACCATGTCGTGGATCTGCAATCCGGCAGGAAAGCGGCTGCCATGGTAATCAGCGGCGGAGATGAAAACATGCTGGGAATACAGGCCATGGCCCAGGATGTACCCGTAATTGACGCTCGAGGCATGCGCCCGGAAGATGTGCTACAGGCCATAGAAGGCAGGTGGCAGCATTAGCAAGCCTATATAAAACCGCCCCTTAAGGAGTCTTAAGGGGCGGTTCAGACTGTAGACTAAAATGGCCTTTAGGAAGCAAAACCTAAAGGCCAAATTCTTTTTTAAACATAAAATTGCTGCAATATTAGAAAGCACCTCCTGCAGCGGGGAGGTTGTGGGCGGTAATGTCCGTTGTTTCCGCTTC
>JAAYLG010000134.1 GCA_012522075.1 Bacillota bacterium | reverse complement strand
CTTCCAGGCCCAGCTTAAAGCTTACAACCGCCGTTCAAACAATATCCCGATGCGTCCTCTCGGCTACCTATCTCCCCTAGAGTTCTTAAAACTGTACTGTGTCCAAAATGTTTGACAAACCTACACAGTTTGAGACACGCAACGTGCCAAAAAGAAGGCATTTGGGGCATGATGAACGGCGGCACGGCTCAGTCTGCATAGTAGGAAGGGATACTTTCCCGTGCAACCGGGTTTAGGAGAAAAGCCCGCAGCAGCCTGACGGCACTGTCCATGTCGTTTAAATCAACTGTTTCCACAGGCGTATGCACGTAACGGCACGGTACGGAGATTGCCCCGGAAGGGATTCCCTCACGCGTCAAGTGGATGGCACCCGCATCAGTTCCGCCTTTTGTCAGGACTTCAAACTGATGCGGGATATTTTCTTTTTCCGCCAGTTCCGTCAAACGGGTTTTTATCAGTGGATGGCAGATAATGGACGTATCTTTTACCTTAATGGCAACGCCTTTCCCCAGGGCAACGTTGTTGGTGGGGGCTTCCGGCGTATCTCCGACCAAAGTTACGTCTACTGCCAAACCTAGATCGGGGTTGATGCGATAGCCTGAGACTCTTGCGCCGCGCAGCCCTACTTCCTCCTGGGCAGTAAAAACGGCATAAATCTCATGCTCCGTGGACGGCAGTTCGCGCAGGGCGGCTATCAGCACGGCACAGCCTGCCCGGTTGTCCATGGCCTTGCCGGTCATGCGCGTGCCCATCAGGGCAGTCTTGCGGTCGTAGGTGGCGATATCGCCAATTTTAACCAGCTGCTCCGCTTCTTTTTTGCCTGTAGCACCAATATCTATATAAAGTTTGTCAAGCTTAAGTTTTTTAACGTCATCCAGTTTTTCCACGCCGATTGTGCCGGTTGTGCCGTTGGCAAAGACAACTCGTTGTCCCAGGAGAACTAAAGGCGACACCCCGCCCACATTGCTGAAACGGAGGAAACCATTATCATCAATGTAAGTTACAATCACACCGATTTCATCCATGTGAGCCGCTACCATGATTTTGGTGCCCGACCCTTTTTTCACGGCACAAAGATTGCCCATTTTGTCTGTGATAATCTCATCAACATGGCCGGCAAGTTCTTGCCTGATGACAGCGGCAATCTGTTCTTCCCTGCCGGAAGGCCCGTATGTTTCACTCAGTTTTTTCAGCAGTTCTTTCAAGAGGCAGTCCTCCTTCGGCTATGGCCAAAAGCAATCCTTTGGCCAGTCGTATTGTATGGTGAAAATCATCCAGATTTAAAACAGATACAGGGGAATGAATGTAGCGGCAGGGCAGGGCGATTACTGCACTGGGGATGCCGTCATGAGCCAGGGAAATGGCTCCTGCTTCGGTTCCGGCTGTTGTTAAACGGCGGAACTGATAAGGGATGCCCAGGCTTTCAGCCGTCCGGACTATAAAGTCCACCATTTTTTGTGCGGCTATAAAGGAAGAATCCATCAGCGAGATGGCCGGCCCGTTTCCCAGCCTGGTTGCATAACCTGTATCGGTGATGCCGGCCACATCATAAGCCGAAGTCCCTTCCAGGACTATGCCTACATCGGGGTAAACATTATAAGCCGCCACGGTCGCGCCCCTCAGGCCGATTTCTTCCTGTACGGTAAAAACGGCAGTCAGCTCCAGGTCATAATCTTCCTTGCATAGTTCGGCTAAGACAGCACAACCGGCCCGGTCATCGAATGCTTTTCCCAGCAGGCAGTTTGTGCCCAGTTCCCTTGTCTGCTGGCAAAAAGCCACGTAATCACCGATACGCACCAGTTTTTCCGCCTCTTCTTTGCTGCAAACGCCGATATCTATATAAAGTTTGTCAATCTCCAGCGGTTTTTTCCGCTCGGCAGGCTTCTGTAGGTGAATAGGCTTGGCACCGATGACACCGGGAATATGGTCCGGCCCGACCACAACAGGTTTTGACACCAGGACACGGTCATCAATGCCGCCCACTTTTTCCACCCGCAGTAAACCGCTCTTTTCATAGCCAACCACAATCAGGCCGACTTCATCCATATGGGCAGTCAGCATGATGCGCGGCTTTTTCCCTTTGCCTTTTGTTATGTATAAGTTGCCCAAGGCATCGGTCCGTATTTGTTCGGCGTAAGGTTCCAGTTCCTGGCGCAGCAGTTCCCGGACATTGCTTTCGGCACCGGAAACACCGTAAGCTTCTGACAGTTTTTTTAGCAGCATGACAAATCCTCCACAAACTTCATCTGCAGGTCGGCAATAAAATAAGCCAGCAGTCGGCCTGCCATTTTAATATCCTCAGTGTCAAGAAGCTCCACAGAGGTATGCATGTATCGCAGGGGCACCGACACCAGTCCCGTGGGGATGCCTCCGCGGCTGATCTGAATGGCACGGGCATCCGTCCCTGTCGGCCCGGCCGCCACTTCCAACTGGTAAGGAATTCTCTGTTCTTTGGCCACAGCCACCAGCTCAGTGCCGATTTTGGGGTGTATGTTGGGACCAACAGTAATGGCCGGTCCTTTCCCCAGTTTACATGTCTCGTGCTCCGGCACACCAGGCATATCCCCATGCGTCACATCCACGGCAATGCCAAGGTCGGGGACAATGCCATAGGTTGAAGTGGTTGCACCGCGCACCCCCACTTCCTCCTGGACGGTGGCTACCGCATAAACATCGGCGGTATGATGCAGCCGCGCCAGTTCCTCCAGGCAGACGGCCAAAACAGCCACCCCGGCCCTGTCATCCATGGCTTTTCCGGCAAGCACCGTACCTTGCAACTGAATCAGTTCCCGGCGGATCGAGGCCAGATCACCGACGGCAACCAGTTTCCTTACCTTTTCCTCCGTCAGGGCAAGATCAATGAACAGGTCCTCTATGGGATAAGTTTTACTCCGTTCCTCTTCATCCGTCAGGTGGGGAGGCTTGGCCCCGATTACCCCGTTCAGTTTTTCTTTACCGAAAACAACGACTTCCTGACCAACAATAGTTCGCGGGTCTATGCCTCCAACGGAAGTAAAGCGTAAAAAACCGCCCTTTTCTATTTTCGTTACCATCAGGCCGATTTCATCCATATGTGCCGCCAGCAGTACACGGGGCCGGCTTTCCCCGCCGCCTTTTTTGAGAAAAACTACATTTCCCAGCCGGTCCTGCCGGACCTCGTCAGTATAGGCACACAGTTCAGCTTTAATCAATTCTGCGGCAAGTGTTTCGTAACCGGAAATGCCGGGTGCTGCAGTTACAACCTGTAAAAAGTTCTTTAAATCCAATCACGACCCTCCTAATTAACAGTTACCAACAAGTGATTCCACACCGGCCGGCTTTTTCCTCTAACTATATTGCTTTAAAAAAAGAATTCCCCTGTAAGGGGAAGAGAATGTACTACATTCTAAACTTATTTATCGCTTTGTGCAGTGTTTTCATTTTAGCCTGGCCGGCAGCCAGCAGTCCGTATTCCAGGCTGTCCACCAGAGCCTGCCAGCTGGCGTCAATAACGTTGTAAGAAACTCCTACCGTCCCCCAAGATTTTTGCCTGCGGTCATCCCTGGATTCAATTAAAACACGAACCTTGGAACCGGTGCCTTCTTTCCCGTCCAGAACCCGGACTTTATAGTCAACCAGGCGGATATCTTGGATTTCAGGGTAAACAGCAACAAGCGCTTTCCGCAAAGCTTCGTCCAGGGCATTCACGGGTCCGTTTCCTTCACCGGCAGTCAGGAATTCCTGCTCGCCTACACGGATTTTGACTGTTGCTTCGGAAACAATCTGGTCATTTTCACCGCGCTTTTCCGTAATGGCACGAACACCCAGCGTTTCAAAAGGCTGCTTATAATCTGTTAATGTTTTCCAGAGTAGAAGTTCAAAAGACGCTTCGGCACCTTCAAACTGGTATCCTTGAAATTCAAGTTCTTTCAGCCTATCCAGCAACGCTTTTGTTTGCGGGTTTTCCTTGGATAAGTCAAAATTGTTTTCCCATGCTTTTAACAGCAGGTTGCTTTTGCCGGAGAGCTCGGAAAGCAGGAAGCGCCTTTTATTACCCACCAGCTCCGGTTGAATATGTTCATAAGTATGAGGATGCTTCATGACGGCATCAACATGGACACCGGCTTTATGGGCAAAAGCGCTGCCTCCCACATAGGGCTGCTGTTCTTGCGGAGCAAGGTTGGCCAGTTCCGTCACATAACGGGAAAGCTGCGTCAGCTCCATCAACTGTTCCGGTGCAATGACCGGCAAGCGCAGCTTCAACTGCAGGTTGGGAATAATGGTGCAAAGGTTGGCATTTCCGCAACGCTCACCATAACCGTTGATTGTCCCCTGGATTTGCCGGACACCCAATTTGGCCGCAAGGATAGAGTTGGCTACCGCCATGCCGGCATCGTCATGGGCGTGAATGCCCAGCTTCGCTTTTAGCAGCGACTTAACATGCGTAATAATCTGCTGCAATTCAAAAGGCATTACACCGCCGTTAGTATCACAGAGAACAATGACATCCGCGCCTGCTCTCTCCGCGGCAAGAATAGTGGCAAGGGCATAATCAGGGTTGGCACGGTAGCCGTCAAAAAAATGCTCGGCGTCATAGATTACTTCCCGGTCCTTGTCCTTGGCATAAGCCACAGTATCATGAATCATGTTCAAATTTTCTTCCAGAGTAGTACCCAGGGCTTCAGTCACATGGAAATCCCAAGACTTGCCGAAAATGGTCACCACAGGGGTTTCCGCAGCCAGCAGGGAACGGATATTCAGGTCGTCTTGCACGCGGATGCCTGCACGGCGCGTACTGCTGAATGCCGTAATTTTGGCATGTTTCAGTTCCAATTGTCGTACTGCGCGGAAATATTCAATATCTTTCGGATTCGAACCGGGCCAGCCGCCTTCAATATAATCAATGCCAAAGGCATCCAAACGCTTGGTGATATTCAGTTTATCGTTGACGGAAAAGGAGATTCCCTCCCGCTGGGACCCGTCCCGCAATGTTGTATCATAAATTGTTATAATCTTGTCCATGATGTCACCCTCCGCTGTAATACACCGTTTCGTGAATAATGGTAGTATTATACTATATACCTTGCACTTATGTCCAGTAGAAAAACAAGAGTGATTGTGTCAACCTTGTAGGACTACAATAGATCTTGGACACTAGGCTTTAATAAAAAGAATGCAAGATGAGGACAATTCGGTTATTGTTAAGTTACGACAACAAAACAGTACCGAAAGGAGTGCCTCATCCTGCATGAACAGCATAACACAAGACATGAAGTATCGGCAATCCCTTCTT
>JAAYLG010000133.1 GCA_012522075.1 Bacillota bacterium | reverse complement strand
AACAATGTGCCACTTTTCAAGGGTGGGAGCAACTTTACTCGATCTGTTTTAAAAATATTAAATGAACCTGGCGTAGTGTGAGTGATGTGAGGCTCTCCCAAAACCTATAGTGGCTTGACACGATCTAGGCTGAAAATGCCGGTAGATAAATCAAAGTCTAAGGTTTATAATAGTATGGCAAACATATTTGACTGAAAGTTGGTGTCCTGTTGCAGAAAAAAACAGTATACCTTTTGGTTCTTATACTCATTGCCAGCAATCTTATTACCTTCATGGCTGTTGGCGCATATTACCGCGGGCAGGAGCCCGCACCGCCGCCGAACGAGGAACAACCGCCGGTCCAGCAGGAAGAAGAGCCGGCCGAGGAATTAAAACCTTTTCTGGAAGTCCTTGATATTTTAAGCACGCGTTTTATCACGGATGTATCCCGGGAAGAGCTGATAACCGCCGGCATCAGGGGAATGGTTGATTCCCTGGGCGACCCGCAGACATATTATCTGACCGAAGATAAATGGAAAGAAATAATGATCAAGGTAGACGGCACTTTCTCCGGTATCGGGGTGGATATTATATCGGTTGACGGTTATGTAACCGTGGTTGCACCGATTAAAAACACACCGGGAGAGCGGGCCGGCCTGCTGCCGGGAGACCGTATTGTCAAAGTGGACGGGCAGGAAATCCTCGGCTTTACCACCATGGAAGCGGCAAAACTGATGCGTGGTCCCGCCGGCACAACGGTAGTCCTGGAAGTGGAGCGCGACGGTTTTGATGAACTGCTCAAATTTGAAATCATCCGGGAAAATATTGTGCTGCCCACTGTTTTTACCGAACTGGGGGAGGACGGTATCGGTTATCTCCAGATCACTAATTTTTCCGAGAATACTGGCGAAGATTTCCAGAAAGCGCTGCTGGAACTAGAAACAGAAGGCTTGCGCGGTCTGCTCCTTGACCTGCGCGACAACCCGGGAGGCCTTTTGACCCCGGCCGTTAAAGTCGGCCAGGAAATTGTGCCGCCGGGTCCCATTACCCATATGGTGGACGGTAAAGGCAACAAGCTGGAGACGTACAATTCATACGGCACGGAAAAACCGTATCCCATTGTCGTCCTAGTCAACGGAGCCAGCGCCTCCGCTGCCGAAATCATTGCCGGCGCACTGCAGGATACGGGTGCCGGCATCCTGGTGGGGACCAAGACTTACGGCAAAGCAACAGTACAGCACCTGGCAAGCATTTCAGGCAATGCGGGGCTCAGCTATACGATCGCCAAGTATCAGACGCCGCTGGGCCGGGATATACACGGGCATGGCCTGGAACCTGACTTTACCGTGGAGCTGCCTGAAGATTATTATTACATCAAGTACGGGATGCTGAAAGACGTGGAACCCGGCGCCCAAGAACCGGCAGTGCTTTATCTGCAGAAAACATTAAACGCCCTTGGCTACTCACTGGCTGAGACCGGCACCTATGACAGTGAGACGGAAGCGGCGGTGCGCCACTTCCAGCAGCAAAACGGCCTGACGGCAACAGGCCATCTCAACCGGGAGACCAGATCTTTTCTGAAGGAAAAAACAGCGGTAATCCTGGAGGAATTGGATACCCAGAAGCAAAAAGCCAGGGAGGTACTGCTGGAAAAAATGAAATAGGTGTGTTTTATGCTGAAAGAAATTATTCTGCTTTTTATCCAGACTTTTGTCGTGTTCCCTTTAAATCCGTTGTTCTGGTTGCTTCTTATTATGATAGGTATACAGTACCGTCGCCTGGCAGGGAATGAAATTAAGCTCTTTGGCCGCCCCCTGTATCCTGTAGGGCGGCAGGTGATAAATTCCGCTTTGTACGGGCTGGCCGGGGGGTTGATCGCGGGCGCGATGCTTTTTGTCCTGGGCGTTCCCTTGACGGAAATCGGCATGCTGTATGTCTGGCCGCTGGCCTTGCTGCTGTTGCTTGTCCACCCCCGCTATATGTGTTTTGCCTACGCCGGAGGCCTTGTCGGTGCAGTGGCTGCAATTATACAGCTTGCCGGCCGCTTCTGGCCCGTTTTTGGCACCGGCTTTTTTGCCGGTCTGGCCGAAATTCACATTCCGGGACTGCTTGCTTTAATCGGCACGCTGCATTTTGCCGAAAGCATTCTCATTGCTTTAAGCGGCCATCTGCAACCAAGTCCTGTTTGGCTGAAAACTGAACGCGGGATTGTAGGCGGCTTCATGTTGCAAAAAATTTGGCCGCTGCCCCTGGTGGGAATAATGGCGGAAGCAGTCAGCCTGACTGCGCCGGAAGTGGCGGCAGGGACGGAAATGCCTGCTTGGTGGCCGCTCTTTGCCAGCCGCCTGGCTGTGGGTGCAGGTTATATACTGATGTATTACCTCCTGCCTATTGTGGCGGGCCTTGGCTACGGCGACTTGGCAGTAGCCAGCACACCGCGGGAAAAAAGCAGATCTTCCGCGCGCAATCTTGGCTTATACAGCATTTTAGTGCTTTGTCTGGCACTGGCGGCGGAGAAAATCCCGGTTATCACCTTTGCGGCGGCAGTGTTTGTTCCTGTGGGGCATGAACTGCTAATTCTATGGAGCAATAAAAAAGAATTTGCCCGTAGGCCGCTTTATACGGCTCCTGCTATAGGAGTAGGTGTACTTGCCCTTGCAGATGGGGGAACGGCACGGGCTGCCGGGCTTGTGCCCGGTGATATTATTTTAAATATTAACGGCACCCCTATCCTGAATGTAGCTTCTTTTTATAAAGCTTTGCAGGCTACTTGGCTGCCCATGCGGCTCCTGGTGGAAAGGGACGGCCGTGAACGTCTCGTTATCATAGATTCCGCCTCCGACCCCGGGATCATACCTGTCCCTGACCGTTATGTCCCGGTTTATCAAACTGTGGAGCAAGTGAATTTCTGGCAGGCGCTGCAGAAAAAACTAAAGCGCCTATGGCACTAAAAAGTTTTCACTTTCCACCGTACTGCTTTACTGATGCGCGGCGGGGAAAGGGGTATACTGAAAGCAAGAGAGCTAAAGGAGGCGGGAAAGTGTACAAGCAGGCAGGAGAAAAAGACGCCGGTCTCCTGCAACAGCTGTCTTTGCGGCAGGAAGACATGGACGGCCGGGTACTGCAGGCACTGCAGCAAGCCCTGTCGGCAATTGTGCAGGCGCAACAGCTGCTGCAGCAAGATGTCGCTTACCACCGGCAGCTGCGTACAGGCGGGGACGGTTGTCGGCCGGCTGATTGCACGCCGTTCCCGGGAGTAGAGGATAAAAGCGGTCTGCCCGGGGTAAGTCCAAAAACACCGCCTGAGTTGCAATAAAAGTAGTGCCGGCAGCTGCCGGTATTACTTTTACTGCCGCGGCTTTCGGAAAAGGAAAAAGTATTTTCTCCCGGCTGCAAGTAAGATATAATTGTTTTGCAAACATATGTTCCGGCGGCACCGGCAGGCAGGGCTTATCCTTT
>JAAYLG010000132.1 GCA_012522075.1 Bacillota bacterium | reverse complement strand
GATTTTTTCTACCAGCTAAAATTATTCGACATCTGGAGAGATATTCCTTTTCCTCGGACCGTAAAAAGATAAAGAATTTTTTATCTTTTTCAGTGACAAGGAAAAAACACCCTGCACGGGTGTTTTCCTGTAACACTAGAGGGCTGCCTGTACCTGTTCCAGTGCGTTGCTTTCATTAATAATGCCGGCCGCCTCAACCATCCACTCGGCAAAGACAGCGTAGCCACGAGTAGGGTCGTTGACAAAAACATGGGTTATAGCACCGGCTAAACGGCCGTCCTGAATAATGGGGCTGCCGCTCATTCCCTGGACAATACCGCCTGTTTCTTTCAAGAGACGTTCGTCGGTAATGGCAATGACCATTCCTTTGTCACTGGGATGCGACTGGTTGTAGACACGCTGAATTTCGATGGCAAAACGTTCAATGGTCGTCCCGTCCACAACGGTCAGGATTTCTGCCGGCCCCGGTTTTACCTGCGAAATAAGCGCCACAGGAATGGCTTTCCTTTCTTCCCCCGCCACCGGCTTCAGACTGTGCAGAGTGCCAAATATACCAAAGAGGCAATTTTTGTCAATTGTGCCGGCCAGATCCTTGCCTTCCTGGAAAATGCCGGTTTTTTCCCCTGGATAGCCTCGCCGTGCCGCTTTAATGCTGACAATATTTGCTTTCACGATTTGGCCGTCCCGGATTTCAATCGGCTGGTTTGTGTCCACATCGGTTATGACATGTCCCAGTGCACCGTATCTTTTTGTCTTTGGGTCGTAAAAAGTCAGTGTCCCCACACCTGCGGCTGAATCACGGACATATAAACCGATTCGGGGCTGTTTTGTTTCCCGGCAGATAAGCGGTTTTACTTCCACGGTAAACTGTTGTTCGCCTCTTTTGACGGTAAAGGTAAGTTTGTTTTTGTTGGCAGCTTCTTCTCTGATAATTTGTGCCACCTGATTGGCATCCTGCAAGTAATGGCCATTAATGGCAAGCAGCACATCACCCACAATAATGCCTGCATCCTTTGCCGGCGACGTTGTTTTGTCCTGCCCGTGCACCTGGTGATGACCTACTACCAGCACGCCTTCACTGTGCAGTTTAATGCCGATGGAATGCCCGCCCGGTACCAGTTTTTTCTCGGGCAGCACATTGACTGTCAGCTGTCGCAGGGGGATGATGCCGAACAGGCGAAATTCAAGATTGACAGAGCCCATCTTTTCCGCCATAAACTGCAGCGGCAAGCGCAAGTCAAGCTTGCTGCCATCCCGGGAAACAGGCACACCGTTAAGCTGCAGAATGCCGTCTTTATCTCCCCGGACCAATACCGGCAGGGGGCTTGCTATATTAACATAATGTACGTCCCCTTCAAAGATCCGCAAGTCATCTTGGAGGGCAAGCCAAATACGCCAGGGAAAAGATATCAGCAGCAGCAGGATAAGCCCGAAAAACAGAAAAGCCAGCTTCGGCCTGCTATGCTGTTTTTTCACGCGGTTATCACTCCTTACCACATCGGTGGTAAAATCACCTCCGAAAAATGAAGTAAAGTGTAATTTTAAGATAACCGCGGCACATTTTTTTATGCGAATTTAGTTAACATAATTGCTTTGTATCATCTGGTTTAACTGTCAGGCAATAAAGCAGAAAAAATTTTTTGCATAAAAAAAGCCTTCCTTGCGGAAGGTCATTTGTTTTTCCGGCGCAGGAGCTCCCGGGCATGTGCCAGCGCCGTCGCATTACTGCTGCCAAGCATTCTGGCCAATTCCTGCTCCCTTTCCGCCGCCGTCAGTTGTTTGATCCTGGTAAAAGTGCGGCCGCCTGTACTTTCCTTATAAATGACAAAGTGATTGTGGGCTGCGGCTGCAATGACAGGCTGGTGCGTCACGCAGATAACCTGCCTGTGCTGCGCCAGCTGCTGCAGCTTTTCCGCCACCTTACCGACCGTGAGACCGCCGATGCCGGCATCTATTTCATCAAAAATGAGCGTTTCCACTTCGTCTTCCGCTGCCAGCACGCTTTTAATGGCCAGCATTACCCGGGAAATTTCCCCGCCCGACGCAGTCTTGGCCAAAGAACGCAAAGGCTCGCCCACATTGGCCGAAAGCAGGAATTCAACCCGGTCCCGGCCGAAAGGACCAATTTGCAGCTCCGGCTCCACAGCTACGGCAAAAGAAGCACCCTGCAGGGCAACTTCCTGCAATGCTTCCGTAATGCGGCCAGCAAGCACTGCAGCCGTTTTTTTCCGCAGTGCAGTCAGCCTGTCGGCCGCCTCCGCCAGTTTGGCCGCATAATGTTCCCGCTCCGCCGTCAAAGCCTCCCTTTTGGCACTGCGGTTTTCCAATGCCAAGAGCTCCTCTTGCAGCTGCTCCGCCGTGGCAGCCACATCCCGTACTGTAGGCCCGTATTTCTTTTTCATTTTCCTGTACGTCTCCAGGCGCAGGGTTACTTCCTGCAGCTCGGCCTCATCCAGGCTGATACTCTCCCGGTAATACTGCAGTTGCCGGGCGGTATCCTGCAACTGTTCCGCCGCGCTTTCCAACTGCCCCAAAAGCTCCGCCAAGCTGCCGTCAAGGGCGGCGGCGGCAGCCAATTCTTTTGCCAGAACTCCCAGGCGATCCACTACGGCATTGTCATATGCATCCTCATACAGGCCGGCATAAATCCGGCCCGTGTACTCCAGGAGCTGGCGGGCGTTCGCCAGGCGGCGGAAGCGTCCCTCCAGCTCTTCTTCCTCTTCCTCCGACAGGGCTGCCGCCGTAATTTCCTGCAGCTGGAAGCGCAGGAAATCGGCTTCACGGGCGGCGGCAGCTTCATCCCCGCCCAGTGCCTCCAGTTCGCGCGCAAGTCTTTGCACCTGCCGGTAAAGTCCGGTCACTGCGGCGCGCGTTTGCAGAAGTTCTTCCCCGCCGTAAGCATCCAGCAAATCCCGCTGGGTTGCAGCGGCCAGCAATGACTGCTGTTTGTTCTGCCCGTGCAGGTCAACCAGCAGGCTGCCGGTCCTGGCCATTTCAGAAAGGGGCTCCACACGGCCGTTGATGCGGCAGATATTGGGGCCGCTCCTGCGCACTTCCCGGCTGAAGATCAGTTCCTCTTCCCCGGAACCGTCCGGCAGGGTGCGGGTAAAAACTGCCTGCAGGAGAGCGCTTTCCGCTCCGCCGCGGATCACATCCGCCGTGGCCCGTTCGCCCAAAAGCAGGCCAAGCGCATCAAGCAGCATGGATTTTCCGGCCCCGGTTTCACCGGTAATGACATTAAGCCCCTCTCCTGGGTAAAAGACAAGATTGTCAATCAAGGCAAGATTCTGCACTTCGAGAATACGCAGCATAGCCTTACATCCCTTCCGGCTGTCGACTGATTACTTTGGATAATTTCCGGTGTAGCAAGGTATAAAAGTCCGTCCCGTGCAGCTGGATCAGCGGTGTGGTAAGCGGCGCCCGCGCAACCTGGACCACATCGTGATCCTGCAGGGGAAAGTCAATCTGCCCGTCCACGGTAAGGTTTACATCCGCCTGCCTTGTCCAGGGATGGACCGACACGCGTTCGCTGCCGGAGACAATGACAGAGCGGTGATGCAGCAGGTGGGGGCAAATAGGAGTAATAATTATGACATCCAGGTACGGGTTGACAATGGGCCCGCCGGCTGAAAGGGAATAGCCCGTTGAGCCGGTGGGTGTGGAAATGATAATGCCGTCGCTGGGGTATGTTTCCAGGTGTTTGTCGTTAACATATGTATCAAGGTAAATAATGCGCGATGCCTGGCCCTTGGAAATGACAACATCATTCAGGGCGGTGTATTCAGCCACCGTGCGTCCGCCCCGCAGCACCCTGGCCGCCAGCATCAGGCGGTGCAACACTTCATAGCTGCCTTCAAGCAGTTGCTGCAGCGCCCGCTCCAGCATGGGCGGCTCCACTTCCGCCAGAAAACCCATCTGCCCCAGGTTGACGCCCAAAAGCGGCATGTTGGTGCCGCTGAAGGCACGTGCAGCCTGCAGGATCGTGCCGTCGCCGCCCAGGACAATTACAGCATCAACCAAGCCGGGAAATTCTTCCTTGGGAGTAATTTTTCCCCCCGCAATCTCTTCCACTTCCTCCGAAGCGGCCAGATAAGCATCAATGCCGTGCTGCGCACAAAAGGCAACGATGCGTTCCAGCAAGTCCCTGGCTTCATCCCGCTTTTTCCAGTTGGGAACAATCCCTAAACCTTTCATGAGTCCCTCCATCACATCCGGAAGCGGACTTCCTGCAGTTTTTCTTTTTCCGGGTTGACAACCACTATGCCGTTGGTACGAAAAGCCAAAACGTCGCGCAGCAGGCTGCTGCGCCATTGTTTTGACTGCAGGCGCCCTTTCCCGGCATCACGCCTGACTTTCACCAGGAAAAGCAGGCCGTGTTTTTTGGCCAAAAGATCGCAACTTAAATCAAAAGGGTAAGTAGTGCCGTCTATTTCCATCTGCACCGTCAGCCTGGGTCTGGCGCCCAGCACTTCATAACCTTCCTCTTCCAGCAGGGCAACGACCTTTGTGTGTGAACGCCCGGGAGACCTGCCAACGATCCTCTCCCGGCGGCTCCGTACCCACCAGATGAGGGCGGCAAGGCAGAGCAGGGCCAAAATGATCCAGTCCTTTACAGACAAGGGGCATCACCTGCCTGGTAACTAATTCGCCGTCTGCGGCCGGTCTCCTTTTTCCGCCAATCGCGTGTGCGCTTCCCGGACAACGGCGGCAAAATCAGGCTGCCGGTCCGTTCCCCCATCTCCCCTGTCTTTCAGGTGCAGCAGGTATTCAATGTTGCCCTCGGGTCCGCGCAGGGGGGAAAAAGTTGCGTTCAGCACCGCATACCCCAGGTCTCGGGCGGCGGCCGCCACCTTCTGCAGTACTTCCAGGTGATCCTGCGGTTCACGCACCACACCTTTTTTCCCGACACGCCCCTTGCCGATCTCGAACTGCGGTTTTACCAAAAGAACGGCCTCCGGTATACCAAGCCGCCGCAGGACCGGCAGGACCAGGGTCAGGGAGATAAAAGAAACATCCACACTGGCAAAGCTTAACTCCTCGCCGATATCGGCCGCTGTAAGACGCCTGGCGTTGGTGCGCTCCAGCACAACTACCCGCTCATCCTGCCGCAGGCGCCAGTCCAACTGCCCGTAGCCAACATCCACGCTGTAGACCCTGGCGGCTCCGTGCTGCAGCATGCAATCGGTAAAGCCACCCGTAGAAGCGCCCACATCCAGCACTTTCCGTCCCTCAAGGTCAATTTTAAATACCTTGAGCGCCTTCTCCAGCTTCAGGCCGCCGCGGGAGACAAAACGGGGCAGTTCGCGGACCACAATTTCTTCGCTGCCTGTTACCTGTACCCCGGGCTTGGCTACTTTTTCCCCGTTTACATAAACCAGCCCAGCCATAATGGCGGCCCTTGCCGCCGATCGGCTGGGGAAAATCCCGCGCTCCGCAAGCAGCAGGTCTATTCGTTTCCGCTTTGCAACCATGGCACATTCTTCCTTTTCTTACCGCCCATCTCCAGACAGGCGGCAATGATACCGTCCCGTGTCAGCCCCAGTTTTTCCAAGAGCAGTTCACGCTTCCCCTGTTCTACAAAAGTGTCGGGAATGCCCAAACGGCGCACAGGAACACCTGAGAGGCCGTTTTCCGCCAAAAACTCCAGCACAGCCGAGCCAAAGCCGCCGGCCAATACGTGTTCCTCAACCGTCAAAAGACCGAATCTGCTCTGCTGTGCCGCCCGGGACAACAGACTGCCATCCAGCGGTTTCAGGAAAACAGGATCAATTACCGCCACCGACAATCCCCGCCGCTCCAGTACGGCAGCAGCCTCCAAGGCCGGGGCGACCATTGTTCCCACCGCCACAATGGTCAGGTCTCGCCCGGGACGCAGCACCTCGCCCCTGCCCCAGGGCAGCCTGCGCGGCGCTTCCAGAGGCACGCCCAGCCCCTTGCTGCGCGGGTAGCGGACGGCACAGGGGCCGCTATGGGCAAGGCCGGTCAGGAGGGCATGCTGCAGCATATTTTCATCCCGCGGCACTATAATTGACATCCGGGGAATATGGCGCAAATACGCCAGGTCAAACACACCCTGGTGTGTCTCCCCGTCCTCACCGACCACCCCGGCACGATCCAGGGCAAAAAAGACGGGAAGTTCCTGCAAACAGACATCATGGACAATTTGATCGTAGGCGCGCTGCAGGAATGTGGAATAAATTGCTACTACCGGCCGGAAGCCCCTGCGCGCCAAACCGGCGGCAAAAGTAACGGCATGCTGCTCCGCGATTCCCACATCAAAAAAACGTTCCGGGAATCTTGCGGCAAAGGCATCAAGGCCGGTTCCGGCGACCATGGCGGCTGTAATGGCAATGATTTTTTCATTTTTTTCCGCCAATTCAACTATTGCCTTGCCGAAAACTTCCGTATATGAAGGGATATCACCGGGCATCGCTTTTTCCGGAGGGTTTTGCGGATCAAAAGGACCCACACCGTGATAAAAATCCGGGTTGTTCTCCGTAAAAGCAAACCCCTTGCCTTTTTTCGTCAGCACATGCACCAGGACGGGGCCGTGCAGTTTTTTTGCCCCGCGCAGCATGCCCAGCAGTTTTTCCAGGTTGTGGCCGTCCAAAGGGCCCAGGTAAGTAAATCCCAGCTCCTCAAAAAGCATGCCCGGGACAATCAATGTCTTAATGGCATCTTTGACTCTTTCCACTGATTTGATCACTCGGCCGCCGATGGCGGGAATGCGGCGCAACAGCTCCTCCACATCTTCCTTCAGGCGGGTATACTTCGGGTCGGTGCGCAGGCGCCCCAGATAAGCAGCCAGCCCGCCCACATTGTTGGAAATGGACATTTCATTGTCATTCAGCACAACAAGGAGGTCTGTTTTCATTTCTCCGGCATGATTGAGGGCCTCAAAGGCCATGCCGCCGCCCATGGAGCCGTCACCGATGACGGCAATAACATGATTTTTTTCACCCAGCAGGTCGCGTGCTTTGGCAAGCCCAAGCGCCGCGGAAATAGATGTGGAGCTGTGACCCGTCTGGAAAACATCATGTTCGCTTTCCTTGAGTTTGGGAAAGCCGCCCAGACCACCAAATTGCCGCAAGGTATCGAAGCCGTCCCTGCGGCCTGTAAGCAGTTTATGGACATAGCTTTGGTGCCCCACATCCCAGACAATCTGGTCGCGTGGGCTGTCAAAAACAACATGCAGGGCGATGGTCAGTTCCACCACACCCAGGTTGGGTGCCAAATGGCCGCCGGTCTTCGCTACTTTTTCCAGCAAAAAAGTACGAATTTCGCAGGCAAGTTCATTCAACTGCTGTAAGTTCAACTTTTTTAAATCGGCCGGCTGCTGGATTGCCGGCAGCCATTTTCCCATGTTGTAACCTCACTTTCGCTTGCGCGGCAGGGCGTTCCCGAAAATACTTTTCCCGGGCAGGATTGCATCTATTTTTGTCAGAAGATAGGCGACTCCCAGGATGATTTCTGTGGAACGCTCAATGGCAAAAGTTTTTCCTAAAGCTTTGCCGCCCACGGTTAAAGCGGAAATTATCCCGGTAAGAAATATACTCAGCAGTGGACTTTCCCGAAAATATCCGCCCGCCACCAGGCGCAGGACAAGCAAAGCGCCCAAACCGCCGCTGATGATGCCGGCAATATCACCCACTACATCGTTGCAAAAATTGGAAACGCGGTCGGCATGGCGGATGAGAAAAAGCGCTTCCCTGGCCCCGGGCGTTTTTTTTGCCGCCTTGGCCAGTACGGGCACTTCATCGGCGGCAGTGGCTGCTATGCCGATCATATCAAATAGTATACCGATAAAAACAATAATTACAAGATTGACGGCGGCAAGCAGCATGGACTTAATGCCGGCAAATAAATACTGTGTTACCATCCCCAGAAAGACGGCCAAGACAAACGTCCAGGCAGTAATTGTCACCGTCCACCTCAATTGTGACTTGTTACGTCGCTCCGACCCCATCCCGCCACCCCTTGCTTGTTACTGGGAGTTCTGGCTCTTTTTTCTGCCGGTGATATAAGAAAAGAGTTTGCAGGCAAACTCTTTTTGCTGAATAATATTATGTAATCTCTTTTTAATTATAACATAAAACCGTAGGTGAGCAACCCTTTAAGTAAACGTTACGGCTTGAGGTCCAGCAGGTTTTCCCAATCGGTCACCCGGACGTCGCCGCTCCGGGCAGTTTCCTTTTAAGACCGATTTCATCGTGTCGCCAACAATGAGACTGGATTGCCACTTAGTCCGTACCTTAATCCCTAAAGGGCTTCCCCGCAGGAACAGTCTAGGAGTTTTCCTCAATAATACCATCCGCTTCCTAGCCTCTTTTGCAAAAACGGTTTCAACCCAAAAGAATCTCCACCGTCTTCACTCAAGGCAGGCTACACTGTACACAGCGCGAACCGCATACAGGTTCTATCCCAAGCCGTAGTCATTTACCCACTACGGTAATCCCCCACGTACTTGGGTCTCCACGGAGCTAGGGTCAACGCCTGCATGCCTTTGCAGATCGCCCCAACCCCTTAACTCTCAGCACCAGCCCCCAACTGGGCGTCGGCAGCCAGCACCAAGAACTTCATCGATATGCCCTTAACGGATTTTTAGGCCCGTCTTCGGAAGCGGCGGTATTAACTAGAATACTGCGCCACCTACGAGTTTGCTTTTATTCTAACATATTAAAAGCCGGGACACAAATGCTGCAAAATCATGCCACTCTTGCTGGCGAATGCTTTTCCGACAAAAAAGGGTACCGTCATGTCACCACTCAGCCAATCCACGGCAAGCGCCTGTATGCTCGCCCGCACCTACCTGTCGGACCCGCAGCCTGACGTGGCCCGGCCTTGCTCCGGCACTGGAAACGGCCGGGAAACAGCAAACGGTTCCGGCCATTCCTGTTCTGTTATATTATGCGTTTGAGTTACTTAATGCGGTTGATCAGCATGCCGGCCAGTTCTTTCAGGCCGGCGGCGGCGCCGCCGAAAGGAGCAAGATCCGCCAGGGCGGACTTGTAAAGGCTATTCGCTTCCGCCCGGGCTTTTTCCAAACCGTAAACAGCCGGGTATGTCACCTTTTTCTTGCTGGCATCGGCTCCTGTTTTTTTACCCAGGACAGCTTCATCGCCCACAATATCCAGGATATCATCCACTATCTGGAAAGCAAGGCCCACTTTTTCCCCATAGGCAGTCAGCGCCTGCAATTGCTCCGGTGCAGCCTGTCCCATACGGGCCCCGCAGCGTACACAGCAGGTAATGAGGGCGCCGGTTTTATGCCTGTGAATATATTCCAGCACATCCGGCTGGACAGACCGGCCTTCGGAGAGGATATCAACCACCTGCCCGCCAATCATACCCGAGATGCCGGCGGCACGGGAAATTTCCTGGATCAGCGCCACCACAATGTTTGGCGGGAAATAGGCCGGTGCTTCAATGGACAAAGTTTCAAAAGCGGCCGTCAGCAGTGCGTCTCCGGCCAAAATGGCCATGGCCTCGCCAAAAACTTTGTGATTGGCGGCAAGGCCCCGGCGGTAATCATCATTATCCAGCGCGGGCAGATCGTCGTGAATTAAAGAGTAGGTATGAATCATCTCAATGGCACAGGCTGCCGGCAATGCATGCTGCAGGGGCACATCAAAAATGCCGGCCGTTGTTATGACTAAAAGCGGCCGCAGGCGCTTTCCGCCGGCAAAAACGCTGTAACGGACGGCACGGCAAATATCCGGGGGAAAAGTATCCGCCGGCGGCAGATAACCGTCCAATGCCCTATCCACTGCTGCAATTATTTCCTGCCAGTTTGTACTCACGCCTGGTCCTCCTCACCGTTAAAAGGAACAAATTCACCGGCTTCTTTTAGCAACAACGATACTTTCTTTTCCGCGTCCTGCAGCTTTCTGCGACCAAACTGCACCAACTTCATCCCTTCCTGAAAAAGGGACATGGCTTCGTCCAGCGGGCAGTCGTTGCGCTCCAGCTTTTGCAGCACGGCTTCCAGCTGCTCCAGAGCCTGCTCAAAAGTCATTTTTTCCTTACCGTTCTCTTTACTCATCCTGTTTTTCCTCCAAGTAAGACTGTAAAATGGCGGCATCGGCACTTCCCCTACGGAATCGCAGCAGAACCCGGTCTCCCGTCGCCAGATTTGTACTGTTGGCAACCACATTGCCACTTTGATCATAACAGATGGCAAAACCTCTTTCCAGCACCGCCGCCGGGTTTAAAGCGGCCAGTTTGGCGGCAAGCAATTCCAGCCGGGCGGTTTTGTTTTGCAAAAGGATTGTCGCCTGGGCTTCCAGGCGGGTAAAAAGATTGTCCAGTACCTGCCCCGCCGCCTCCACTCGCTCCAGCGGACGTGTCAGTACACGGGCGGACGCCAGGCGCTGCAGATAGCGTTTTTCCTGCTCCAGGAGACTTTTCAGCTTGAAAACCAGGCGGCGCGCCGCTTGCAGGAAATACTTTTCCAGCTCCCGCATATCCGGCACTGCCAGTTCCGCCGCCGCTGTCGGTGTTGCCGCCCTGACATCGGCCACAAAATCGGCGATGGTAAAGTCGGTTTCATGCCCTACGGCGGAAATGACGGGAATGTACGACCGGTAAATGGCGCGGGCCACCACCTCTTCGTTAAATGCCCACAACTCCTCAATGGAACCGCCACCGCGGCCGGCAATAATCACATCGATGCCCGGCACACTGTTTAAAAAGTCCAAAGCTTCGGCAATCTGCTGCGGCGCCTCCGGTCCCTGGACAAGAACCGGCACAATCAGCGCCTCCGCCAGGGGGAAACGCCGCCCCAGGGTGGTGACAATATCGCGGACAGCGGCACCTGTAGGCGAAGTAACGACACCTATGCGCCGGGGATAGCGCGGCAGCGGTTTTTTCCTTTCCGGACGGAAAAGCCCCTCCGCTTCCAACCTTGCCTTCAGTTCCGCAAAAGCGGTATAAAGGCTGCCCACGCCTTCGGGCAGCAAGTCTTCGACGTACAACTGGTACAAACCGTCCCTTTCATAAACAGAGAGCCTGCCTGCGGCAATAACTTTCATGCCGTCGGCAGGGCGAAAGGTGAGGCGCCGGTTGGCACTGCGAAACATAACGCAGCGCAGCGCGGCACTGCTGTCTTTCAGGGTAAAATACATGTGGCCGGAACTATGGTGTTTAAAATTGGATATTTCACCGCTGACTTGCAGCCGGCTCAAGAGCGGATCGGCGGCAAAAAGCTGTTTTATATAAGTTGTTACTTCTCCCACACTCAAAGTGCGGGTAAGATCCAGGTTCATCCGGGACAACACTCCAATAAACTTATTCGCAGCAAGGCCCCGCCTGTAGGGCAGGTGCGCCGGTTTGCGCGGTGTTTTATAAAAGTTCGCGCTTTAAGGGTCATTTCCTTTCAGAGCGGCGAAATCTTTACCTCCTGTTAACTTTTTGCCAGGCATAATAAGCTGCTCCCACGGCATTGTCGCCTGCGTAGGCGGTTTCCGCAAAAAAACACTGCCCGGGCAGGTGCTCCGCCAGGTAGGAACGGATATACTGGTTGGCCATCACACCGCCCACAAAAAGAACCGGTTTGTTGCCCTGCTCTTGGCCGGCATGGCAGATAATGCGCCGCAGCGATTCGGCAATGCAGTGTTCCACCCCGCGGGCAACGGCCGCCTTGTCCGCTTTGCCGTCAGCAAGCAGGCGCTGCACATGACTTTCCGGTCCGGAAAAAGAAAGTATGCAACCCTTGACGGAAACGGGAATCTGTACCGCTTGCGCCGCCGTTTTTGCCAACGCCTCCAGGTGTGGTCCGGCAGGAAAGGGCAGTCCCAAAGCCACTCCGGTGCGGTCAATAAACTGGCCGGCATGCAAATCCTGTGTCCCGCCCACAAGTGTGATTTGCAGCGTGTCCCCAGCTTGCACCGCCAGCAGTTCCGTCGTCCCCCCGGAGACGTGCAGAGCATAAAAACCATCCGCGGCAAAGCCTATGGACCACATTCCCGCAAGCAGGTGCCCTTCCTGATGTGAAAGCTGCAGACAGGGAATGCCGCAGGCGGCTGCCAGCACACGGGCAAAGGAGGTGCCGGCAGTAAACACGGGCATATAGGACCCTTCCACCGGCCGTGGGCGGGAAGAGACGCCAACGGCGGAAAGAGAAAGCGGCCCCAGCTGCGCCGCCAAAGCTTCCATCAGCTGCGGCAGGTGCTGCAGGTGCAGAAAAACGCCTTCAGACTGGCGCAACCCGCGGCGCCCGGCCGCCACCGGCAAAAGTTTCCTTTTATCTGCAAGCAAACGTCCCTGGTTGTCCAACACAGCCAGGGACGTAGTATAGCATGATGTATCAATGCCGAGAAACATTAGCTTACCCCCCCGTTGCCTGAACGCTCACGGGCAATTTTATCCAGCACACCGTTTAAAAATTTGGCCGACTCTTCGCTGTGGTAACGCTTGCACAATTCCAGTGCTTCATTGATGGCAACGGCGGCGGGAATATCGGGACAAAAAAGCAGTTCATAGGCAGCCAGGCGCAAAAGGGCGCGGTCTACAGCTGCCAGGCGGTTTAATTCCCAGCGCTGCAAATACCGGCTGATCGCACGGTCAATAGTCTCTTGTTCCCTGACTGCCCCCTCCACCAGCTCGCGGGCAAAGTCCACATATTCGCCGCCCAGCCCGCTTTCCGCTGCCAGTAAGGACAAGGCCGGCTCCGTATCGTTTCTTCCCAGGTCTCGCTGGAATAATGTCTGAAAGGCTATTTCCCTTGCCAGTCGCCGGCTCATAGTTTCACTCCCGTCACTCTCCGTCCGGCCAGAAACGTTGCAGAAATTGCTGCAGCCCTTCATGGTTGTCGTAAAGCCGGCCGATATACACGCCAAGCCCGATACAGATAAAAAGCAACAGACTGCGCCAGCCAAACAGCAAGATGGCAAGCCCGACAATTAATCCCACAAGGCCGCCGATCACTTTTCCCCAGTGTTCAGCCAGAAACTGCCGCCAGGCTTTTGCCGACATATCCACACCTTCCTTCGTATCGTTAACGAGCCGTCTTGACAATATCACCGGCCACATTTTCAATTAACACTTTGATTTCCGCCACTGTCGTTCCAGTGGAATCCTCGACGTAACTTTTCACCAGCTGCTGCAGTTCGGCAGTAACCTGCGGAATATTCTGGTCGGGGACGGAAACGGCACGGAGAAAAATCACCAAACCACGCTCCGTGTTAAGAATGCGTGTTTTCACTTCCCGCACGCCTTTACTGCCGCGTGCAGCTTTTAAGACCAGCGTTTCCACTGCTTTAAAACTGATTCTAACTTCACCCAGCGGCCCCATTTGGACAATGGTCTGCCCGTTATCACCGCCCGGCCGCATGCTGCTTAAAAGGAAAAAGACGGCAAAGGCCAAAAGCAGGACGGAGAGGATGGCATACTCTACGCTACCGGAAACAGCCTCAATGCTTGTCCGCAAAACGGAGAGCGGGATCCACCCCATGGCAGCCCCTCCCATGATAACGGCCACTGCACCCACTATGACGGCCAGCAAAATCAACAATAGTCTTTCTCGGGCTTTCACTTGCTATTCCAACTCCTTTATGCCGTAGGATTGGGAAATGGCTGAAAGCCCCTGCATGCACAGGGGCTTTTTTCGTTAACGTACACGCAACTCCTCTTCGCCGTCATCCGCCTTACCTGTATCAAAGCTGACTCCCTGGACATAGACATTAATTCTTTTCACTTCCAGACCGGTCATAGATTCGACAGCCTGCTTGCAGCGCTCCTGGATTTTCCAGGCCACATCCGGGATGCGGGTGCCGTAGCGCACTACAACATAGATATCAATAGCAGCCTGTTTTTCTCCCACTTCAACTTTAATCCCTTTGGACAGGTTGCGTTTTCCCAGCATATCGGCAATACCGCCGGCAATACCGCCGCTCATTCCGGCCACGCCTTCCACTTCCGAGGCGGCAATACCGGCAATAATGGCTACCACTTCGTCAGCAATCCTGATATTCCCCAGCTCAGTCGGGATAATATCCTCCTGTACGGACAACGAATACACCTCCCACATTACAGCTCTTGCTATAACATTCTATATTATACCAGAGAAATGGCACCAACACAATGTACAGCCCGTGCCGGACAGCTTATTCCTTGCCCGGTATGCTGCCGTGTTCCAGGACAGCAATATTTTCCATTCTTACCCCCGTGGCATTGCTGACAGTTTCCGCAATCTGCAAAAACTGCTCTTCATTCAGTTTCACTGCCTGCACCACCACGCTGGCCTGGCCCTCTTTCGTAAAAATAATGACATCCTTGTACCCCTGTGCTTTCAGCATATTCTCCACCAGCAGTTCTTCTTCCATGGTGGCGGTCAGGGACAGCAGCTGTGCCTCCGCTTTTTTCTTCCCTTC
>JAAYLG010000131.1 GCA_012522075.1 Bacillota bacterium | reverse complement strand
CAACAATGTGCCACTTTTCAAGGGTGGGAGCAACTTTACTCGATCTGTTTTGAAAATATTAAATGAACCTGGCGTAGTGTGAGTGATGTGAGGCTCTCCTAAAACCTATAGTGGCTTGACACTATCTATCTTTTGGGACAGGCTTGACATGAAAAAAACCAAGAATTATGATGGACTAGAACATATGCTTTAGTGGCGAGAACAGGAGTGATGTTGTGATTAAGGTAACGTTACACAACGGCACTGTACGGGAGTACCCTGCAGGGATAACCGTTCTGGAGATACTGGCAGAATGCGCCGGCAGGCTTAAAAAGGAGGCATTGGCCGCACTTGTCAACGGGACCGTATGTGACCTGGCAAAAAGCTTGACAGAGGATGCAGAAGTGCACTTTCTGACTTTTGACGATGAAGCGGGGCGGGATGTTTACCGCCATTCATCCAGTCATATTCTGGCTGCCGCGGTCAAAAGGCTTTTCCCCGAAACCAAGCTGGGGATCGGCCCGGCAATTAAAGACGGTTTTTACTATGATTTTGACCGCCCGGATTCATTTACGCCGGACGATCTGGACAAAATTGCCGCCGAGATGCGGCAGATTATTAAAGAAGACTTGCCTTTTGAGCGCTTTGAACTGGAGCGGGAAGAGGCGCTTGCTTATTTTGACAAGCTGGGCGAGGTTTATAAAGTGGAGCTGATCCGGGATCTGCCGCAGGATGCGGTAATCAGCTGCTACCGCTGCGGTGATTTTGTCGACCTGTGCGCCGGGCCGCACCTGCCTTCAACCGGCAAGGTAAAAGCCTTTGCCCTCTTAAGCCTGGCGGGGGCGTACTGGCGGGGCAGCGAGAAGAATCCCATGCTGCAGCGGATCTACGGCACCTCTTTTCCCAAGCAAAGCATGCTGGATAAATATTTGGCACACCTGGAGGAAGCCAAAAAGCGCGACCACCGCAAATTGGGCCGGGAGCTGGATCTTTTCAGCATTCAGGATGAAGGGCCGGGGTTTCCTTTCCTGCATCCAAAGGGAACAATTATTCGCAACGAATTGGAAGCTTTCTGGCGCGAGGAACACCGGAAAGCCGGCTACGATGAAATCAAAACTCCCATTATTCTCAACAGGGAGTTGTGGGAACGCTCAGGGCATTGGGAACATTATAAAGACAATATGTATTTTACTAAAATTGATGACCTGGATTATGCCGTCAAGCCGATGAACTGTCCCGGGGCCATGCTGATTTACAAGACGAAAATGCATTCTTACCGTGATTTTCCCATTCGCCTGGCCGAGCTCGGACTGGTCCACCGGCATGAGCTTTCCGGAACACTGCATGGCATGATGCGTGTGCGTGCTTTTACTCAGGATGACGCCCATATTTTCATGTTGCCCAGCCAGATCAAAGAAGAAGTAAAAAACGTTATCGCCCTGACGGATAAAATCTATAACGTTTTTGGCTTTGACTACCACCTGGAACTTTCCACCAAGCCGGAAAAAGCCATGGGCTCGGAGGAAATGTGGGATATGGCTACCGGAATTCTGCGGGAAGTTCTGGAAGAGCGGGGTCTGCCTTATGTAATTAATGAAGGCGACGGCGCCTTTTACGGTCCGAAAATTGATTTCCACCTGCAGGATTCCCTCGGCCGGACCTGGCAGTGCGGCACAATTCAACTGGACTTCCAGATGCCGGAAAAATTCGACCTGACTTATATAGGGGAAGACGGGCAAAAACACCGCCCGGCCGTGGTACATCGCGTCATTTATGGCTCCCTGGAACGTTTTATGGCTGTTCTGATTGAACATTTTGCCGGCGCCTTCCCTGTCTGGCTGGCACCGGTGCAGGCCGTGGTGCTGCCCATCTCCGAAAAACATTATGAGTATGCAAGGCAGGTTCTGGAGAAACTGCAGAATGCAGGAATCCGGGCTGAAGCCGACCTGCGCAATGAAAAGATCGGCTATAAAATCCGGGAAGCACAGGTGCAAAAAATACCCTATATGCTTGTCGCCGGGGACAAAGAGATAGAGTCAAAAACGGTGTCAGTCCGCCATCGCAGCGCCGGTGACCTGGGGACATTCGATCTTGACAGTTTTCTTATCCGGGTCAGGGAAGAAATTGTCAATAAAGTGTAGGTTTGTCAAACATTTTGGACACAGTACAGTTTTAAGAACTCTAGGGTAGATAGGTAGCCGAGAGGACGCATCGGGATATTGTTTGAACGGCGGTTGTAAGCTTTAAGCTGGGCCTGGAAGT
>JAAYLG010000130.1 GCA_012522075.1 Bacillota bacterium | reverse complement strand
ATGGGATTGACTCATGTGCATGGCCTCCTTTATGTTGTGGTTTAGTCACCTTTAACATATCAGAGGTTGTGCCATGAGTCTCTATTTTTTTTGTTATATGCGGCAATTAATTTTACAACTTACCCAAGTTTGTTGCAATAATTTCCCGGAAATTTTTTATGTCCTGTTGTGGCGGCGTGCGCCGGCTGCGGGTTGTTGTAACGCATCGCCTTTGTTTTTGTATGATTGGAAAGTTTGGCCAGAGGGGGCTGTTTGGCATGTCATGCGGGGTTGTGTATTTTTCCAGGGATAACAATACCAAAGCTGGAGCAGAGTATTTGGCGTCCGTGAAATACGCAGTTTTAGTCCGTTTGGTTGAGGAAAAACCGTGCAGCTTTCTAGGCGGCGTCTGGAAAGCACTGTTCCGGAAAGCTTCGCGGCTTACCGGCCGGCCATGGGAGGAGGTCCGGGATTGCGAGGAGCTTTATCTTTTAACGCCGGTCTGGGCCGGAAGCAGTACACCGGCCATGAATGCTTTTTTGCAGAAAGCGGATTTTACCGGAAAGCTGGTAACAATAATTACATTCCAGGCAGACCCGAACTTAAGCGGAAGCAGCAAAACCCATGCTCAAATTAAAGCCGCCGTGGAGCAAAAAGGCGGCCGAGTAGCTGCCGCCTATGCTTGCCATGGCGGAGGGCTGGGTGTTTTTGCCGGCAAGGACTACATAGAGGAGCAGATAATGCGGATTCTGCAGCAGGCTAATAATACAGATTAAGATCGAAAGTTTCTTTAATATCTTTTAAAAAATCTTCCTTGTGGCTGCAGGCCGCGCCCCAGAAATCATAATAACAATTGCAAAAGTGAGCGTCTATTCTCTCTCTGAGCAAATCCTTTATTTTCTGGTAGGGTGCTCTATAAATATTAACCACAAGCTGCAGCATGGCTGCGGACGTCACAAGGACAATAAAGGGAAGAACAATATCCACATTGAAGCTGCCGCCTGATTCTTTAGCCAGGGTTGTCTTTGCCGAAAGCAGGAACCAGAGGCCCAGAACAACATAAACAACGTAGGATGCCGTGTTTATATACTCATATCGTTTCTTTCTCTCCAGTGTTTTTTTCGTTATAACCAGGGCGGAATCGTTGATCTTTCCCTGCCACCTGGCGGCAAAGGAAGCCCATTTTGCATTTCCCTTACCCATCCGGCAAACCTCCCACATTCTCTCAGGCTAATTAATACTATTTTCCTGTTGGAGGAAAAATGCCGGCATAAAGATCACTTCAATCTGCTTCCTCCGGCATTCCGGTAGGTTCTGCAGGGCCAACAGACTGCCATCCCGGGTTGTTTTGGAGATAATACTGAAAAAGCGGCACTAAAGCATTATCAGCTGCGAGACGGTAATAAATATTAATCCCATATAGACCGTCCCTGTCAAAAAGGCTCCTGTCCAGGTAGTGGTGTTCACTTCTTGTCATAAGGTTTTTATTAGGTCCGCTTAAATACAATGTGTAGTAAATGTTATGTGTCCAGGTGTAGAAACGTTTTTTATCCTCCACCTTTATATAGTCTCCCAGTGTTGCTTGAACGTATATGATATTCCCCGTTTCAGTGCTATGTCCGGTTATGGTGAATGCTTCAGTTTCCGTTGCCTTATTGATTGTTTCCCTGAAGGCAGTCAGGAGGTTGCTCCGTTTGTCCAAGTCTGAGAGGACTTCATTTGTTGTCAATTCTAGAACTTTTGCCCGTGAATCTGTTGCCGTGCCACCTGTTACGAGCAGGAATTGAGGGTTCTCAAACTCGTTGTCATACGCATTGAGCGGACGGCCCTCTGCATTGATGATAAGTTTTCTGTAGTTGCCGGGATTGGCTTCATAATCATAAATTACAAATATATATGCCAGGACCGGCTTGTTGTTTTCTCTGGAATAAGCTTGCCGGACCGGGGCAATTGGTTCTCCGGCAGGAGAGACCAGATGCACACTCTGTGCCCCTGGCAGATCCGTAGTATTAAAAATATAAAGATTGTTGCCCGCAGCCACAAGCCCGGACAGCTTTTCCTCGTCGGAAGCGGCAGAGTAATACAGATCAAGCCTTCTGAGAAAAGGATAGAATGCCGGCCGGCCATTTTCTTCCGCCAGAAAGCACAGGATATCTTCGGTGCGGAAATCCATTACTATTTCTTTCCCGCTGCCGGATAAAGCAGCGGCAGCGTCTTCAGCTGAAAAATAAGCAGGGTTTACCAGCGGCTTCCCGGTCATAACGCGACCTATTGCCAGCTTGACAAGCGATAGAAGCAGAGTTAAAACAACGCCGGCAATGATGCCCTTCCAAAGGGACGGGGCTTTCTCGGTCTGTGTTGAGTTCATATCATCCCCGGCTTTCAACAATAATATTGTAATTACAGCAATTGCTCCTGGCATAACGCAACGGCAAAATTTGCCGCCTCGCCAAAAGCAGTTCACACTCTTATCTTAACATTGGTCCCGGCACAAAACAAATAAAAAGCAGTTTGCCCCGGCGGTGTTGCTTGGCCGGGTGTAACATGCCGGCCGGCTGATTGTTGAACGGACAATGCAATGATAAGATATGGGTATAAGCAAACTTGCATGGCGGATACGTCTGCGGTGTCAAGGGGTTGTCATGCCGTGTTATTAACCGCTAAAGGGGAAAAGACATGAAAAAAAAAGAACAGCTTAAGTCTGCCGGTACTTCCAGCCGGCCGGGGAAGGGAGCAGTAGCGGCCTCCTTGACTTTTTCTTTGCTTTTGGCACTTATCCTCTTTTTCTTTTGGGAAGAGACGCGCAGCCTGGATTTTATTCTGTCGTTGCAACCCCGGTCTGCAGTTGAGGAGTCTCTGTTTCGTGCTTTTACCTTTCTCGGCGATGACCAGTTTTTTATGCTTTTTTTTGGTGTCCTCATTTGGTGTGTGGACAAGAAAGCCGGTTTTCGGACTGGTGTGGTACTGCTTCTTTCCGGTATTTACAGCGGGCTGCTGAAAGAGTTGACCAATTTGGAGAGACCGGCACTGCCGGGTATCATCCACCCGGGAAACAAGGCTTTCCCCAGCGGGCATGCCCTGACCGCAGTTGCTTTCTGGGGATATCTTGCCGCCCAGATTGATAAAGTTGGTTTCTGGGCGTGGGCCGTCTTTGCCATCGTGATGGTCAGTATTTCACGCCTTGTGCTGGGGCACCATTTTCTGGGCGATGTTTTGGGCGGAATTGCCCTGGGTATACCTTTTCTGCTCTTGATACTGTATCTGACACCACTTTTGGGAGAAAAATGCCGGCACAGAACTTTGCCTCTGCCGTTTTTGGTCGGTATTACTCTTGCCGTTCCCGTTTTCTTGGCTGTTATTGTGCCGGGGCCCGATACGCCAAAACTAATGGGGCTTTTGGCCGGTGCAGCCTGCGGGTATGTCCTGGAAGGAAAATATGTAAAGCTTGCGGTTTCGGCATCCTTTATCAAGCAGGTAATAAAAGCTGTCATCGGTTTTGTAGTTTTGTTTGGCATTGTTATGGGGCTCGGGCCGTTGTTGCCGTCGTCGGTAAACATACTTGGTTTTACCCGCTACGGGGCAGGTGGTTTGTGGGTTACTTTTTTAGCTCCGGCTTTATTCAAGAAACTTAAACTTTTGGCTTAAAAAATGGATCATGGCAATATTATCAGAGGTGCAAAAATATGGGTGGCAATAAAACTGCAATTAACCATAGGCTATCCCGTATATAACTTGTAGGTTTGTCAAACATTTTGGACACAGTACAGTTTTAAGAACTCTAGGGGAGATAGGTAGCCGAGAGGACGCATCGGGATATTGTTTGAACGGCGGTTGTAAGCTTTAAGCTGGGCCTGGAAGT
>JAAYLG010000129.1 GCA_012522075.1 Bacillota bacterium | reverse complement strand
TCAACAATGTGCCACTTTTCAAGGGTGGGAGCAACTTTACTCGATCTGTTTTGAAAATATTAAATGAACCTGGCGTAGTGTGAGTGATGTGAGGCTCTCCTAAAACCTATAGTGGCTTGACACTATCAATTGGCGAAGAAGAGTTTACATTACTCATTTTTAAATGTATAATTGCTATGGGTTTTTTAGTGAAAGAAATCTACCCACTCTTTTTAGGAGTGGGTATTATTATGATGGAGGGATATGTATTGCAGAAACTGTTCTCAGACAGGAATTTTCTTAAGACAATGCTGTCAATTGCGCTACCGGTTATGATCCAGAATTTTATTTCCTCCTTTCTTAAATATGATTGACACTGTCATGGTCGGCAAGCTGGGCGAAACAGAAACTGCAGCAGTTGGTATTGCGAACCAGTATTTCTTTTTTTTCCATATGTTTTTAATTGGCATCGCCTTCGGCTGTGCCATTTTTGTCGCCCAATTCTGGGGGAAAAAAGATGTTGCCAATATCAGGCGTATCCTGGGGATTGGGCTGGCTTCCAGTATTGTTATCTCCCTCATATTTATGCTGGTAGGATTCGCCGGCCCGTCCCGCATTATCGGCTTTTTTAACCGGGAGCCGGCAGTTTTGCAGGCCGGAGCAGTTTATTTGCGTATAGTCCTCATCGGCTACATTTTTGCCGGAGTTACTTTTACTTACAATGCGGCCCTGCGCGCCGTCGGGAATGCACTTTTGCCAATGATGATCAGCGGTGTGGCTTTATTTATCAATGCATTTTTTAATTATGTCCTTATTTTCGGGAAACTTGGTTTCCCCGAACTGGGAGTTGTGGGCGCCGCCATTGCCACAGTCATTGCCAGGATTGCGGAAACTGTAACCCTTGTTGCTTCAGTTTACCTTACCAACGGAGTACTGGCGGCCAAACTTAAAGAATTGACATCATTCACACTGCAGTATGCCAAGGACACTTACCGTATTGTGCTGCCCACTTTATTTAATGATATTAATTTCGGACTGGCCAACCTGATTTATCAGGCCGTCTACGGCCGGATGGGAAGCCAGGCGGTTGCTGCCGTCCAGATTTGCAATACGATCAACAACATGTTTATGATAGTTGTTTTTGGTTTGGGAAATGCGGCAACCGTGATGATCGGCAACAGTATTGGCGCAGGCAGGGAAGAGGAAGCAAGATCCTATGCAGGGCGCTTCCTGCTGCTTTCCCTGTTTGTCGGCATTATTCTGGGGACGCTTTTAGCCCTTTCCGCCCAACCGCTGCTTTCATTTTTTAATGTTACAGATACTGTATCCCATGCTTCTCGTATTATTCTTTATACGATGGCTGCTGTATTTGTTGTCAGAATCCTTGGCTTTATGTATATAGTCGGTGTGCTCCGAGGTGGCGGCGACGTAAAACAGGCTTTTTATATAGAGGCTTTTACCATGTGGTTCATTGGTGTACCCCTGACAATACTCGGGGCTATGGTATTCAGATTTCCCGTTTATGTTGTTAATGCACTGGCAGTAACCGAAGAGGTGGCAAAGTGTATCCTTTCCGCCTTCCGGGTTAAATCGGGCAGGTGGATAAAAAATGTCACCCGGGACCTTGTTATGGAATAACTCCTAGGCTTCCCGACCCGCCTTTTGGCCCCCATGTTGCCTGGGCTTGTTGCATCACGCAGCATGGGTGGCACTTTGTTGGGTAAGTTGTAAAATTAATTGCCGCATATAACAAAAAAAATAGAGACTCATGG
>JAAYLG010000128.1 GCA_012522075.1 Bacillota bacterium | reverse complement strand
GTTCATGCAGGATGAGGCACTCCTTTCGGTACTGTTTTGTTGTCGTAACTTAACAATAACCGAATTGTCCTCATCTTGCATTCTTTTTTTTAAAGCCTAGTGTCCAAGATCTATTGTAGTCCTACACGCATTTTTAGCATATAATCGTATCTGCCTTGCCAAGCAATAGGGAAGATTGTTATAATAAACTATTGTAAGGTGTAGGATTATTTTTTTCATAAGGAGAATGGCAATGGAAAAGAAGACATTTTATATTACAACACCAATTTACTACCCCAGCGATAAACTGCATATCGGCCATTCTTACACAACTGTGGCTGCCGATGCCATGGCCCGTTTTAAACGCCTGACGGGATATCAAGTCCGTTTTTTAACCGGAACAGACGAACATGGACAGAAAATCGAACGCCGGGCCCAGGCTGCCGGCAAAAATCCACAGGAATTTGTGGATGAAATAGTGGCCTGGATCAAAAAGCTGTGGCAGATTATGGATATCTCTTATGACGATTTTATCCGCACGACGGAGGAAAGACATAAACAGGTCGTCCAAAAAATCTTTCAGCGGTTTTATGACCAGGGTGATATTTACAAAGCAAAATATGAAGGGCTTTACTGCACACCCTGTGAAGCTTTCTGGACGGAGCGCCAGGTTGTGGACGGCAACTGCCCGGACTGCGGACGCCCGGTGGAACTGGTTTCAGAGGAAAGTTATTTTTTCAGAATGTCTAAATATGTGGACAGGCTGCTTGCCCATATTGAAGCAAACCCCGATTTTATCCAGCCTGCTTCCCGCAAACATGAAATGATTAATAATTTCCTGAAGCCGGGTCTGGCTGACTTGTGCGTTTCCCGCACAACTTTTAAATGGGGTATTCCCGTCCCCTTTGACCCGGATCATGTAATCTATGTCTGGCTTGATGCTTTAAGCAACTATATTACAGCGTTGGGTTACTTGTCGGAAGACGACAGCCTGCTGCAAACCTTTTGGCCGGCGGATGTCCATCTTATCGGTAAGGAAATCGTCCGCTTCCATACTATTTACTGGCCCATTTTCCTCATGGCCCTGGGTCTGGAACTGCCTAAAAAAGTATTCGGCCACGGCTGGCTGCTGCTTGACGACGGCAAAATGTCCAAGTCGAAAGGTAACGTGGTGGACCCGGTAGTCCTGGTTGAGCGTTATGGCTCCGATGCCATTCGCTACTTCCTGCTGCGTGAAATACCGTTTGGCTCGGACGGCCATTTCAGTGAAGAAGCACTGGTGCAGCGGATTAATTATGACTTGGCCAATGACTTGGGTAATTTGCTGCACAGGACTCTGGCCATGCTGAAAAAATATTTTGCCGGGCGCGTTCCTGCACCGGCGGAAAAAGATCCGGCTGATGAGGAACTGCGGCGGCAGGCGGAGGCTTTGCCCCGGACACTGAAAAGCTTGATGGATGAACTGCAGTTTTCCGGCGCCTTGGCGGAAATCTGGAAGTTTATCGCCTGCGCCAATAAATATATTGACGATATGTCTCCCTGGGCCTTGGCCAAGGCCGGCAGAACGGAACGCCTGCAGACAGTCATGTATAACCTGGTGGAGTGTATCAGGATAGTTTCCGTGCTGCTTTTGCCCTTTATGCCCAAGACGCCCCCGCGGATCTGGCGGCAGCTGGGCATTGCCGAGAGAACGGAATTGCACTCCTGGGACAGCATCCTGTCCTTCGGCAGGCTGCCTGCAGGCGTACAGACGACACCCGGAGAAGTGCTGTTTCCACGGCTTGAATTGACGGGCGAAGGCGCGCCGGTGCGCCAGGCAACAAAAAAAGACAAAGTGCAAGCACAGGCGGCAAAGCCCGCCGCGGCGGAGAAAACGACAGAAGGAAGGGGCCCGCTTTCCCTTGAGGAATTTGCCCGGATGGACCTGCGCGTGTCGGAGGTCGTGGCGGCCGAACCGGTGGCGGGTGCGGACAGGTTGCTGAAACTGCAGGTCGATGTGGGCGGCGAGCGGCGGCAGGTCGTGGCCGGTATCGCCCAATACTACCGTCCGGAAGAACTGCCCGGTAAAAGAATCCTGTTGGTGGCCAACCTGAAGCCGGCCAAACTGCGCGGTGTCCTTTCCGAGGGGATGCTGCTTGCCGCCACCGACGATGAAGGCAATCTGGTGCTGGCCACAACGGACGCACCAATAAAAAGCGGTGCAAAGGTAAAGTAAGATGAAGCTGACCGATTCTCACGCCCACCTGATTGACGAGCGCTTTCAGCAAGATTATGAGCAGGTTTTGGAACGGGCCCGTACTGCCGGTGTCACTACCATTATCAATGTGGGTTATGACCTGGCATCATCCGCGGCCGCCTGTGATTTGGCGGAAAAAGCGGAAGGCCTGTACGCCGCCGTCGGTATCCATCCCCATGAAGCCTCAAGTTATACGGCAGAGACGGCCCGCATGCTGCGCAAGCTGGCGGCGCACCCGAAAGTGGTTGCCCTGGGTGAAATGGGCCTGGATTACTATTACAACCATTCCCCGCGGCATGTGCAGCAGGAGGTCTTCCGCAAGCAACTGGGTCTTGCCCGGGAGCTTTCCCTCCCTGTTATCATTCATGACAGGGATGCCCATGATGATCTATACAGGATTTTATGCGAGGAAAACGCGCAGGAGGTAGGGGGAGTTTTGCACTGTTTCTCCGGTGACACTGCTTTTGCTGCAAAATGCCTGCAGCTGGGCTTTTACCTGTCACTGGCCGGTCCCGTCACTTTTCAAAATGCGGGAGAATTGCTTGAGGTGGCCAAGATGGTGCCTTCCGAGCGCCTGTTGATTGAAACGGATGCACCTTACCTGGCTCCCGTTCCTTACCGCGGCAGGCGCAATGAGCCGGCTTATGTCCGCCTGGTGGCGGAAAAAATCGCCGCCCTCCGTGGGATGGAGACAGCAGAGGTGGCGGAGATGACCAGCAGGAATGCCAGGGCGGTCTTTTCTTTGGATTAAAGTATGTAAGGAGCAAGCAATGCAAAAGATTGCAACTGTCTGTGCAGCCATTTTAGTGCCGGTACTCATCGTTTTATGTTCCGTGCAGCTTGTGGTGCAGAATGACGAATTTTTCCGCCGCCAGTATGCGGCCAATAAGGTGGTGGAAAATACCCGGATAGAGCTGCCGGAGTTGATGCGTATCACCGATGAAATACAGGCATATCTTTTTGGCAGGCGGGAGGATTTTAATATTAACGGTACTGTGGGCGGCGAGTACCGCCCGCTTTTTACAGAGAGGGAAATTCTGCACATGGCCGATGTGAGAAATCTTTTTGCCTCGGGGCTGCTCCTGCGCAACAGTGCCATTGTCATGCTGCTTTTGCTTGGCACTTATCTCTACCGGGCGAATAGGGCTTTACTTGCACAGGCTCTCGTGGGCGGCTGCCTGCTCTTTTTTGTCCTGGGAGCGGTGAGCGGGCTGCTTTTGGCTGTACGGTTCGATGAAATGTTTGTGCTTTTTCACGAGGCCTTCTTTGATAACGATTTGTGGCTGCTGGACCCGCAGGAAAGCATTTTAATCAACATGGTGCCGCAGCCTTTTTTTGTGGCTGCCAGCAAAAGGATTTTGCTGACTGCCGCCATACTGTCAGGATTTGCGGGTGTGGCGGGATGTCTGCTGCGACGATGCCGGCAGAAAAATTGCAAAATCTGACAACGCTACCTCCAGGCCGGCTGGAGCAGGCAAGAGCGGGCAATTTGACAAAAAACCGCTGCTTGTTTACAATAGTAAGGTCTAGGAGGTAGCTTATGTCAAAGGATGAGTCACCGGGCTTTTGTTCAGCCCGGAAGAAACAGGATCAGTACGTGCAGACCTTCCGCTTTTTGCTGGCAAGTACGCTTTTGCTCTTTGCTGCGTTTTCACTGGCGCAAAAGCAGGTTTCCCTGACTGCGGACGGCAGCGAGCGGAAAATGATTACCTTTCATTCGTCAGTTGCCGCTGTGTTGGAAGATGCCGGGGTTGACACAAAACCTGAAGACCTTGTCAGCCCGGCCCCGGACAAGCCTATTACAAACGGCATGGAGATCTGGATCAAGCGGGCTTTTCCTGTAACTGTCCATGCGGACGGCCGCTCTGTGACCGTACTGGCGGCAGAGGCAAATGTAGCCGCCGCCCTGGAGAAGGCGGGAATCCGCCTGGGAAAACTGGACCGGGTTGAACCTGACCTTGGTTGCATGCTTGCGCCCGGGGATGAAATACGAGTGGTGCGGGTGGAGCGGCGTCTTGTGGTACAGCAGGCGGAAATTCCTTTCGGGGAAATCAGGCGCGGCACCGGCAAACTTGAATACGGCACCTCCCGGGTTGTTTCCCGCGGCAAAAGCGGCCTGCGGCAGGATACAGTGGAAATAATCCTGGAGGACGGCGTGGAAGTGTCTGCAACCGTTTTACAATCGGAAATTCTACAACCCAAAGAGGACAGGGTTGTTGAATACGGTGAAAAGACTGTATTGTCGCGTGGCGGCAGAAACCTGGATTACCGGCGTGTATATACAATGACTGCCACTGCTTATTGTGACGGGACGGAGGCAAGCGGCTGGCCCAGGGACAGCGCGGGCCGCAGTGTCTGTACGGGGAGAAGCGGGGTTGCTATTACGGCGACCGGGAAAAAAGCTGTTGCGGGAGACGGCAGTGAAGCCAATCCTTACATTGTCAGTGTGGATCCCGGGGTAATTCCCCTGGGAAGCCGCTTATATCTTGACGGGTATGGCTTTGGTGTAGCCGCAGATACAGGCGGCGCCATCAAGGGCAACCGTATTGACCTGCTATTGGCCAGCCATGAAGCAGCTTTGCGATTTGGGCGCAGGAAACTGCGCGTGTATGTGCTGGCCCGCTAAAGGACAGTCGGCTGCCGCTTGTTCTTTTTCCACTGTAAGCCAGGCTGCTGCAGCAAGGAGGAAAATATGTGTCAAAACTGTCAAGCCCGGCGGTAGTGGCCGCTTTGCTTGCAGAACACGGCATCAGGCTAAAACAAAAATGGGGACAAAATTTTCTGGTTGACGAGAATATCCTGCGCAAAATTGTGCAGACGGCTGAAGTGTGCTCCCATGACCATGTCCTGGAGATTGGTCCCGGAATCGGAACGCTGACCCAGAAGCTGGCGGAAAAAGCGGGCCGGGTGACAGCTTTCGAGGTTGATTCCCGCCTGTTGCCCGTCCTGGCAAAGACACTGGCGTCGTATCCGAATGTGGAGATTGTGCTGCAGGACGCTCTGGCTGCAGACTACGACAGATTTTGTGCAACAAGCGGCCCTGTAAAGCTGGTGGCCAACCTGCCTTATAATATTGCCACACCGCTTCTTTATCGCTGGCTGAAAAAATACCGCAGCTGTTTTTCCCGGCTGGTATGCATGGTGCAGAAAGAAGTGGCGGAGCGGCTTGTGGCGTTGCCGGGGAGAAAGGCATACGGTGTGCTGTCGGTTGTCTGCCGGTATGCGTCACAGGCGGAAATTGCCTTTTTCGTGCCGCAGACAGTATTTTTCCCCAGGCCCGAGGTGGCCTCCGCCGTGGTAAAAATGGTGCCACGCGGTGAAACGGCCCTTGCCGCCGACGAAGAGTTGCTTTTTTATAAAGTGGTGGAAGCCGCTTTTGCCAAAAGGCGCAAAACGGCGCTAAATGCTTTGCATGCAGCTTTTGGCATTAACAAGGAAAAACTGCTTTTTTTAGGCGGGGTAGCTTGTCTGGATTTGTCGCGCCGCGGGGAAACTTTCACTCTAGAGGAGTTTGTCCGGCTGACCAGGCTGCTTGCCCCGCATTTGCCCGACAGCTGTTGATGCAAAAATGAAAGGTGTTTTGACACATGAAATTTACCAGCCCGACCTTGGGAGAATTAACTTTTGAGGAAACATACACCCAGATAGCCGGCTTTTTTGACGAATATCCGGAGGAAAAACATAAACTGATCATTGGCACAGATTCCCAGCCACGCGGGCAGAAAGAGATCTGTTTTGTCACGGCAATCATTATCCACCGCGTGGGCAAAGGAGCGCGTTATTTTTTCCGGCGCACTTACCAGCGGTATATGCATAATCTGCGCCAGCGTATTTATTATGAGACTTATTTAAGCCTGGAGGTAGCCACCCTGATTACCGCCAAGCTGGCGGAACACCAGGATTCGGCTGTGAACGTCGAAATTCATCTGGATGTGGGCGTAAACGGGGAAACAAAAGAACTCATCAGGGAAGTGGTGGGCATGGTAATTGGCAGCGGGTTCCAGGCCATGATTAAGCCGGATTCTTACGGAGCAACAAAAGTTGCCGACAAGTATACTAAATAAGGATAAGGGCACGCTCGAGGAGGGCGTGTTTTTTGTTGCCTTACATAGAAAGCCCGGCCAGAAACTGTTGCAACAGGTCAAAGCGGCGCCTGTCATGGTAGCCGATATAAACTTTATTGCCCCAGCTGCGCGTTCTGGGCCGGTGGCGCCACATACAAAGGGCCTCAATGCAGTCCCCGATGATGGTGTCAACAATGAGCCGGTTGTGTATCATGTTCTTTACGGGTGAGCCGAGTTGTGCATGGGGGATTGTGCCGGCGATACCTGTATGGTAGCGCAGGCGGACCGCATGGGTTAACAAAGTGGGAGGCACGGCAAAATCAGCCCAAGGCGTATTTCTCAACATACGACGTGAGACGGCATGAAAGCCGTGCGAAGGTGTGGCAATATTAACTTCTTCATAAAGCCCCAGCTCCCTGTTAAGCAAGGCACGCCAGTGAAAGAGCGGTTGCGTCAGGTCGGCCAGCACGGTTTTGTCGGGGTAGCAGTCCAAGAGAGCCAAATCAAGCCCCAGGCGGACTGTTGTGTTGATAAATCCCTCCAGTTCCGTGGCGATTTCTCCCGCCATATCTCCGTCAACAAAGACTGTGTATTCGGCACCGGCCGCGTAAGCAAGCCTGGCACCCACAGCCCGCGGTACATCTATGCCAAGGGGTACGGCAAAAGAAACGAGGACAATTTTTTCCTCATGTTGTGCATAAGCTTGTTGAACCTGTTTTACCGTCACTTCGTTGGCGCCGTTGAGAATAATAAAAATCCGGGAAACAGTGCTTGCGGACAGCAAAGATGCCAAGACGCGCCCTACCCGGTATTCTTCCATATGCACGGGAACAACGGCAGCAATCATACTTTCCCCTCCTTGTTTATTATATGAGGGCGGGTATGATTCTGTTGCGGTTGCACCCTTTCCGCGGCAAGTTCATATCATATACTATTGGAAGCTATGCCCTACAAGGAAGGCAGGTGTGCGAGACTTGTTTCATGTCGGTGATACGGTCGGGCGCAAATCGTACGGCATGGATATTCTCTTTAAAATTGTGGAAATCAATGAAGAAAAGCAGACAGCCGTGCTGAAAGGACTGGATATGAGGCTGATTGCAGATGCCAGCCTGGATGACCTGGCTTACCCGGATCCGCAGGAAGTACAGAAGTACCGTACCCGTTACGATAAGGTGCAGAAAGAATGTATTCGTAAGATTTACCGCCGTCGCAGCATGGAAAGGGAGCAGCTGCGCGGTCTCAGCGGCAGGGCTCCGGAGGAATTTTTTGAAATGCCGGGTAAGATCTTGCACCTGGACGGTGACCGGGACTATCTGGAAGAATGCATGAATGCATACAAGGCACTGCAGCTGGATGCCGTCGGAGAATATGTGCCGGAAAAAGAACAGCCTGTACAAGTCTGGAACTTATTGCACCAGCACAGGCCTGATATACTCATAATGACGGGCCACGATGCCTACCTGAAGAACCCGGAGCGTAATTTTCAGGACCTGAAATACTACCGTCATTCCCGCTATTTCGTGGAAGCTGTCCGCAAAGCCCGTCAATATGAGCCGGGGAAAGATGACCTGGTTATCTTTGCGGGTGCCTGCCAGTCACATTACGAGGCTTTGCTTGCGGCAGGGGCCAATTTTGCCAGCTCGCCGCAAAGAGTTTTAATTCATGCTTTGGATCCTGTTTTTCTGGTGGAAAAGGTCGCCTACACTTCCATTAATGAGTCGGTAAATATTTTTGAAGTTATCAAGCATACCATCACCGGCCTGGATGGCATTGGCGGCCTGGAAACCCGCGGCAAGTTTCGCCTGGGATTGCCAAAATCCCCCTATTAATTGCTGCATGACAATGCGCCAAAATCACAGAAAAGACATGAAAAATTCGCAAAATTATGTAGGTTTGTCAAACATTTTGGACACAGTACAGTTTTAAGAACTCTAGGGGAGATAGGTAGCCGAGAGGACGCATCGGGATATTGTTTGAACGGCGGTTGTAAGCTTTAAGCTGGGCCTGGAAGT